>VGJQ01000001.1 GCA_016867375.1 Candidatus Kaiserbacteria bacterium
AGGGTCGGCTCGCGATTCCTTGCCTGCAGACAAAAAAGCGGGCCACCAAACTAAATACTTTGCCTTTGAGCACTATTCTTAGCTTCTTGTGTGGCTAACCCGTCCTTGTCTGTAGCAAAGGGATCAAGTGATCCCACATGAATACTCATAACCAAGGAGCTTGGATATGTGTGCATTCAACGTCGTTCTTTCCGCAGATGGGCGCATCTGTGGGGTCCATGACTGGACCGAGGGGCCCAAACCCCTCACGCCACCCCGCAAGATCGTGACGCAGGACGATGTCCTTGCGCGCGCGGTCTGGCTCGATCGTCGCGGCCAAAGCGACGAAGCAGACGAACTGCTTGATCGGTATATCACCGGTCTTCGCGCCTAGTGGGATTGGGGGAGCCGCGCTTATGACTCCTCCACTCAACTGAGCTCGCGAACGATTCTGTTTCGTTTTGTTCGTTGGCTCTTAGAGAATGCCGATTTCCTGGGCAGGCGCGTGTACCGCCTGTACCGTTCTTGACTGATCATCGGGAATATTCCTAAACGACACGTGGCGTTTGGGGAGAAGGAGTACGAGGCCGGACGGGTTAAAACCTGACGGACCTCAAGGGTTCCATACCCTGCGAGCTGTGCTCGCAAAACGGAAGCCCACAGAGCTTGGAGGTCGCGCTCCGAATCTGCTTTGTCCTTGGTTGCGAGGTAAGGTGATGGAAATAACTCGCGACCTCTCCTGCGCTACAAGCGGGAGATGGTAAGGTCAACGCCGACAATGACTACCATCCGTCTGATCCACGACACGGATCATTTCTATGAGAGCCGCGACTTTGTCGTTGTTCTCTCGAGATTCCACGGGCCGAAGTTGGATGGTTATCAGCATGGAAAACACCGTCCAACGCACACTTGTCCGTGGAGTACTTGAACAGATGGCGGGCCGAAGCCGCAGGGTTATCTGACTGTAGCCCTCAGCTTTTCCTTCGGGAGAAGTTGAGGGCATTCAACAGAACCCCAAGCATCACGAGGATTTGGGTCTCCTTTCGAGGAGGTCCGATGTTTGGTGCCACCGACTCAGGTGGTGCCTCTTGCCCTTCGGCAAGTACCTTGTCTGCCATCTGTTCGTTTGTTCTTTAGTTTGTGAATTTTGGGCCGCGCCGCGCAGCAATCCTGCTGCGCGGCACTCTCATCGCCTAGGAGGCACTCATGCACTACGCGCATCACGCCAACATCCGCCGCACGCCGCAGTCACAGCCTGTCCTCGGAAGAGATCAGGTCGAGAACTCGGCTGGCGGCTACGTCTTCGCCATCGACGACAAGAAGCGGTTTGACCGCTTTCTCATCCTCGGCTGCGAGGGCGGCACGTACTACGCGTCCGAGCGTCAACTGACGATCGAGAACGCGGAGGTAATCGTCCGGCTCGTGAAAACCGATGGTGTGTGGGCGGTCGCCCGCATCATCGAGATCTCCGATTCGGGTCGTGCACCCAAAAACGACGCAGCGCTCTTTGCGCTCGCGATCGCTGCAGGACTCGGCGACGACGCCACTCGTGCTGCGGCGCTTCAGGCGCTGCCGCGTGTCGCGCGCACCGGCACGCATCTCTTTACGTTCCTCGAGAACGTCCGGGGATTTCACGGCTGGGGTCGCGGACTGCGTCGCGCCGTCGGTCGATGGTACGAGCAAGACGTCGAACGCGTCGCCTACCAGCTGACAAAATACCGTCAGCGCAATGGGTGGACACATCGCGACGTGTTGCGCCTCGCGCATACGAGAGCGCTGACCGGAGCTCATCAAGCGCTCTTCCACTGGGTGACCCAGGGGAAAGTGCTCGATGATCTGCCTTCGTTTGTGCATGCCTTTATCGAGGCTTCGCAGGCGAAAACGGTCGACGAGATCGTCCGCGTCATCGACGCCAACCAGGGACTCACGTGGGAGATGATCCCGCCGCAGTTCCTGGGGGAAGCGAAGGTGTGGGAAGCTCTGCTTCCTCACCTGCCGATGACGGCGCTCGTGCGCAATCTCGCGCGAATGACCGCAAACGGTCTCGTTGCTCCCTTGAGCAATGCGGCTCGTGTCGTGTCCGAACGGCTCGGCAACGCGGAAGCCCTGCGTAAAGCGCGGATGCATCCGATTGCTGTCCTGGGGGCGCTTGCCACCTACAGATCTGGCCGCGGCGTGAAAGGCAAGCTCTCGTGGGAGCCGGTCGCGCAAGTGACCGACGCACTCGATGAGGCTTTTTATCTCGCCTTTGGCAACGTGACGCCGACCGGACAGAGGGTGCTCAAGGCACTCGACGTCTCCGGTTCGATGGGCACGGACGACATCGCCAATATGCCGGGGGTAACTCCGCGCATGGCGGCGGCTGCGCTCTCGCTCATCTCAGCTCGTGTCGAGAAGCAGTGCGCCTTCACGGCGTTCTGCGACACCCTTGTCCCAATCGACATCTCGCCGCGTATGCGACTCGATGATGTCATTGCAAAGGTGGACAGACACGACTTCGGCGGCACCGACTGCGCGCAGCCGATGCTGTACGCTCTCGAGCACGGGTTGGAGGTCGACCTCTTCGAGGTCTACACCGACAACGAGACTTGGGCGGGCGATGTCCATCCCCACCAAGCGCTCGAGCAGTACCGTCGAAAGACCGGTATTGCGGCGAAACTCGTCGTGGTCGGAATGACCGCTACGGAGTGCAGCATAGCCGATCCCAATGACGCGGGGCAACTCGACGTCGTTGGTTTCGACACCGCGACTCCGGAGCTCATCTCCGATTTCGCACGGGGCTAACACCCCGAATCTCGGGCAAGGTCTCTGTACCTTGCCCCTTTTATTGAGCGGGCGAAATAGTTCGTCAGCTCATCAAGGCAGGAGATTCGCATGACGAATACTACTGAAGTTCATTGCACCGTCTGCAAGCGTCCCGGCGCCCGCTGGGTAATGCGCGTCGACGGTGGCCAGCGCCTGCCCGTGCACAAACCGTGCGGCGAGCGTATCAAGGCTTCAGCTCCCAAAGGACGCATCTGCAAGGTGTATCCTTCACAGGAGCTCAAGCAGGAGTGGGATGTCCGCGACTTCTGGGCCGACAAGTTCAAGTCGGCTGTGCAGAAGCACACTCCCGCGAAAGCTGAAAGCCCGCCTGGTCAACCGAAAACCGGTTGACCCCTTTCTCCGACACATCACGAGGGTGATGTGTCGAAGGTGAGGGGAAGCACTATGTCATTCGACGAACAAGCAGAAACAATCATTACAACCGCCAGCGCCGCGATGAATCGTGTGCGTGAGGAGATGCGCATACGCTCTAAATATGTGCACTCAGTGACCCACGCCAAGGAAATCTTGGCCGAGACCGAGTATCGTCTCACAGCAATCATCAAGGTCGCAAGTGATAAGATTGACCGTCTTGCACTCGACGAAAAACGAAAGGAGTGGTCGTGAAAAAGAACGTTCAGTCGTCCATCAAGCCGCTCAATGCGGCGGCACAGGCGCTCGCGGATCCGCGCTTTCGCAAGCGCGTCGTTCGCGACAAGAAAACGTATACCCGTAAGGGGCGCACTCCCCGAGGCGATAGATCGTACTGTACTGTCGAGGTCTGACCTCGACAGTACCGAGGTCCGACCTCGACAGTACGCTTGAGCGCCTTTTTGACATTTATCAAATACGAGTACCATAGACCCATGGATGAAGAGGGACACAAGCTCGTCGTATTTCAACGAAAAGACATCCGTCACCAGCTTCATAGTGGGGAGTGGTGGTTTGTGATTGTGGATGTGGTATATGCTTTGACAGAGTCGGAAAACTCCGCACAATATCTCAAAAATCTTCGTAAGCGTGATGAAGAATTGGCACAACTTATGGACGCTTCACCTGTAGATAAAGGGGGGGTTCAAATTGACCCCCCCCTTGCACTCGCCTTTGATACTCCTGGTGGCAAGCAAAAGCTTATGACTTGGAACACCGAGGGCATTTTCCGTCTCATCCAGTCCATCCCGAGCAAAAAGGCCGAGCCATTCAAGCGCTGGCTGGCCCGCACGGGCTATGAGCGCGTGCAGGAAATAGAAAATCCCGAACTTGCCCAAAAACGCATGAAAGCGCTGTATCGCGCGAAGGGCTATTCGGACGAGTGGATAGAACGTCGCGTGCGCGGCATTGCCATTCGTCAGGAACTCACTGATGAGTGGGAAAAACGCGGCATAACCCAAAAGCAGGATTTCGCCATTCTTACCGCTGAAATATCGCAGGCCACATTCGGTATTACGCCGAGTCAGTACAAAAGATTGAAAGGGTTGAAGCGTGAAAACTTGCGCGATCACATGAATGACCTTGAGCTATTGTTTACACAGCTGGGTGAGGCAGCAACGACACAGATTGCGCGCACAGATGATGCACAGGGCATGGAGCCGAATAAGCATGCTGCGCGTCGCGGCGGCGCAGTAGCAGGCACAGCGCGTGCACAGCTAGAAAAGGAAACGGGTAAAAAGGTCATGACGGGCCGCAACTACCTTACACCAAAACGTGCAGTGAAGCCGTTGCCGAAAGCACAACGTAAAAAGGTATAGGCGCGAGATAAATAAGGAGCAAGGGCGATAGATCGGGGATTGTATTCAGTGTGCGACGAAATAGGCTCACATAAGGTCGCACTTTGATAAAATCACTCCATGGGGGTACAGTAATGTCATATGAGTTTTGAAGCACCGAGACACTCCGCTGAACACCCGGGAAAGGCGGAGCTTATCACGCTCGACAGCGAAGCATATAAGAAAGTGCAGCCGCTTTTGGCAATGCGACTGTACCGCGATGATTACTTCAAGGACACCTCTTCTTTTGATATAGACCCCCGACACGCTTCGCGCGACAGACGCCACGAGGCGATCGATCTGTGGGGTAGATCGTTGTCAAATCTGTTTGATGAATACATCCGCGCCAACCCTGCCCTGGAAGTAAGTCTCTCCGACGACGCGGATGTCGAGGAACTCTACCGCGATTTCAAACGATGGCTTGACGGGAAAAAAGAGACCGTCGGTGATCTAGATCGACAGGGCCTCGTAAACTAGTACCTTTGCCTCACAAAGGATGCGGATGTAGAGTTTCTCCCAGAACACAAACGAGGGGAGAGAGTCATGCGTTGGTACCGTCGTCTGGTACCCAGATGGAGCGATGTCATATGGGCTGCGCTCATAGCGGGGCTCGTTGTACTACTCCTGGATCCGTCTGGGTCGAATCATGGCAAATCAGGAGCCTTTCTCGCGGCGCAGGCGGCGTGCCTTGAAAACGCGGCGGTCGAACGCGACAAACTAGCGAGACTTGCCGCCTATTTCCATGGTAGAGATATGGGTTATGAACAATTCGTGATCAATTTCAATTGGTGTAGCCAGCCACTCATCGAGAAATACACTGGAGTCAAACTCCCGAAGCGGGAGTAACGAAAAAACCGGCGATGTGTTTGCACATCGCCGGTTTTCCTGCGCCTACTCGTGATCCGCAGCGGTGTGGCCGACTTTTTCATCGTTGCCTTCAAGGAAACGGATAGTCGCTTCGTTGCGCATGGCGTGAGCGATGTGCGTGCGTAAAATCTTCGGATCGGCATCTTTGTAGCGCTCCATCGCATGCTGCAGCTCGTGCTCAAGCGCTTCTGCGGGTGGGTTGATATGTTCGACACGCGCGATTTCGGAGAGGATGAGACGTACCTTTGCGCGCGTGTCCGCCGCATCTTTCCAGGTGTCGCGCAATTCCTCGCGTGTCTTTTTGATCTCAGTAAGATAGGCTTCGTACGCAGTGCCGGTGCGCGCGAGATCGTCTTTGATGCGCGCTTCCATGTCGTCGAGCTCGTATTCGCGCAAGCGGGCAGGGTAGGAGATCTTGGACACCTTCACGAGCTCTTCGAGGATGAGTGATCGACGCTTTTCGGCTGCCTGCAATTCTTTCTCATGTTGGATATTGGCGCGCAAAGCTTCCGAGAAGGCGGCGGCATCGGCATAGCCGATCGTCTGTGCAAACGCATCATCAATCTCGGGAAGATCTTTCTCTTCCATCGCCTTGATCTCTTCGGCAGCCTTCTGCGGCTCGGTACCCGTCTCGATCTTGTCGATACGGGCGCGCTCACGGCGGATATGGGCCAGTGCGTCAGCATGCTCTTTGTCGGTCACACTCGTGTCGTCCGTGATTTCGCGATGCTTTTGGGAGATCGCCTTGTAGTCGCCCAATTCCACGCGTGGCGCCATGGGAGCCGTCGCCGAGAAGGAGAGTGGCTTGCCCGCCACAGGCACGTCGGTAGCTACGCGCGGTGCCTCGATCACCAGGACCTGCTGTGCGACCAGGATTTCGGGAAGTTCGTGCTGGATGGCCATTTCTGCGGCACGGCGCATGATCGTATCCTCTCCGTAGAGCTTGAGGACGGCTTCGATCGGTGCCTTGCCGGGGCGAAATCCATCCATTTTGGCGGTCTTTTGGAGCTCATTGAGCGCCTTGGTGCGGTACGAATCGAGTGCCTCAGCACTGATCTCGGCCTTGACCTCGACCTCCCACGACTTTTCGTCGCGGGTGACTTTGACATTGTGGGTATTACTCATCCCGTTAGAGTTCGTTTGCATATCGTATTGTTCGTTTACTTGTTATTGCCCGTAATCGTAATTCTGGCTCCGCCCGTTAGACAAACTCTAACGGGGCTCATCGCGCGAGTGTAGCAGAAAATCAACGATACGCCACTCTGCACAAGTGATCTGCACAAGTGAGCAAACCAAGTTCGGCTCAATTGAGCCGAACTTGGTTTGCTCACTTCAGTACGTTGTCAAAAGTCAGACTTTTAACAATACTTATTGCACCGTCACGTCACCTGCAGGAATCAGCGGGAGCTGATCGGTCGCATTGCGGCGATTGAGCTCGGCTCCCCAGAAGTAGAAAGCACCGATAAGGAGGAGTGCGATGATGATCGCTGTACCAAAGAGGGGACCCGAGGATTTCGTGTGCTCCGGGAGTAGGTGATCGGGATTGTTGATAGGAATAGTTCCCTGTGACTTTTGCGGGGGCATACGCAAAGTGTACACCCTTGTGCGTTTTGTAAACATCTCCAAAAAAGTGGACAACTTAGGGCAAATCCTTGTATTCCGTCGTTGCGAGACCTATGGTCGAAGCAATCCAGAGTTCGTGCACAAACCCTGGATTGCTTCGCTCTGAACGTGACCAATTTTACTTCGCGGTACTCCGCGTTAGTAAAATGGAAATGCCCTTGTGGTGCAAAGACATACTCCGTGATATCGGTTATTTCCCAAACTTCGCCTTATACAATTCGATCGATTTTTGGACCGCTGCCATCGCTTCGACGCGGCCTTTGATGCCTTGAATCTCGACAGGGGAGGGCTTGCCCTTGAGCGCCTTGTAGGTCTCGAGGAAGTGCTGAAACTCTTTGATGGTGTGTTTGTTGATATCAGCAAGATCCTGTACATCTTCCCAGCGCTTGTCTTCGACGGGCACCGCGAGCACCTTGAAGTCTGACTCGCCGTTGTCGATCATTTCGATGACGCCGACCGGGCGCGCGGCGACGAGGATGCCGGGAGCGAGTGGGTACGTGGTGAGGACGATCACGTCGAGCGGATCGCCATCTTCCCACAAGGTCTGCGGCACGAAGCCATAGTCGTAGGGAAATGGAGCGGCGGTGTAATTGGCGCGATCGAGCTTGATGAGACCGGTCGCTTTGTCGATCTCGTACTTATTATTTGATCCCTTTGGGATCTCGATGATGACGTTGATCTCTTCGGGGACAGAATCGCCTACAGGTACTTCATGCCAGAGGTTCATATGTATGGTGGTTGGTTAATCTGACGGGACTTACGCAAATGGCGCATTTCTTCGTTGCACTTCAAAAAATATCCTTCACCGTAGCAGTAACTACGCCTCACGATATTTTTCTTGCGCGCCTCGAACTGCATCCATTTCCCTAAGTCCGTGAACTGCTAATGGATATGGTCGAGTATACCGAAAAATGGGTAAAAAAAAAGCCCGAGCGCGGTGCGCTCGGGCGGATATTTTAGGGCCCGTAAGTGTGGTCCACAAATAGCGAGTACGTTATTCGTGGACGAGCTCTTAGAAAAACGCTTTGTCGCCCTTGTCGGTGAGCTGGAAAATCATACCTTTGCTCACGCTTTTCTGCTCGACAAAGTTTTGACGCTCAAGCTCGGTAAGACCGTTTATAAAATCGTCATTGCAGTACGCGATGCCTTTACGCAAAAGTTCATCGACGATTTCGGAAAAGGTGAGCCCTACAAAGCCTTGCGTCCCTTTGACGCCGATGATCTTGAAGACTTTCTGCGTCAAATCCGACAACTTTTCGAGCGCCTCGCGTTCTCTGGTTTTACGAGTCACCTCAGTACTCCTTGGTTGTGACTTCTACCTCCAACACCATATAAAAAGCAAGGTATCGTGTCAAGAGTTTCATCGTATGAACAGCGGGGGCCGCGCAAGCGCGGCCCCCGCTGTCTCTTTTTAAAGTTTCATAAATTACTCCTCTTCAACCTGGACTTCGGAAGCCTCTTCACTCGAGTCTTGATCGGTCTCGGCATTTACTTCCTCATCGGCGATGTCGCGATCTTGCGGCTGGGGGTCGAGATTTTCTTCTCCCACCTCCTCTACCGCGTCCGTGGCACCCATGTCTGCTTCGGTCTCATCAAAAGCGCTCTCTTTTTGAGAAATATCCTCGACAGTCTCGACATCTTGCATCTTGACCTCTTCGGCACCGTCGGTCTGAGCAAGGTGCTCGCCGCCGACAGAGCGGATGTCGATCTTCCAGCCGGTGAGGCGTGCCGCGAGGCGGACGTTTTGTCCGCCGCGGCCGATCGCGAGCGACTGCTGATCCTCGGCGACCTGCACGATCGCGCGGTTTTCGTCTTCGTAGAGCTCGATTGAGAGCACCTGTGCGGGCTTGAGCGATTCCTTCACGTATTCGGATGCATCTTCAAACCATTCGACGACATCGATCTTCTCGCCGCCGAGCTCGGAAGTGACCACCGCGACGCGTACGCCACGCTGACCGACGAGTGCGCCGACCGGATCGACATGCTCATCCTTTGAATGCACCGCGATCTTGGCGCGCGAGCCCGGCTCGCGGACGATGCCCTTGACCTCCACGGTGCCTGCCGCCATTTCCGGCACTTCAACCTCGAAAAGCTTGGTGAGGAAGCGCGGGTGCGAGCGCGAAAGGCGGATGAAAGTGCCACGCACGCCTTCGTCTACACGAAGGAGAAGTGCGCGCACACGCTCGCCCTGGCGATAGCGCTCACCGGGGATCTGCTCATCGTAGGGGAGTATAGCGGTCGCACGACCAAGGTCGATGAAGAGATTGCCGCGCTCGAAGCGCTGCACATGGCCGGTGACGATCTCGCCCTCGCGCATGCCATACTCGGCGATGATCGATGCGCGCTCTGCTTCGCGGACCTTCTGCATGATGACCTGTTTGGCAGCCTGTGCGGCAATACGGCCGAAGTCTTCCTGGCTTTCGAGCGGGAAAGAGATTTCTTCGTCGAGCTGTGCATCGCGTTTGATGCGGCGCGCATCCTCGATCATGATGTGCTGATCGGGGTTGAAGCGGGAACGATGATCGTTTTCATCGATCTGCTCTTCGCCTTCTTTGCGCACCAGGGTCTCGTCGACGACGATTTTTGCCTGACGGAATTCGACATCGCCCGTCTCGGCGTTGAAGGTCGCACGGACGATCTGGCCGCGCTTGCCGTATTCGCGGCGATAGGCGGCGGCGAGCGCCGTCGCGATCGCTTCGATCACGCTGTCGCGGCTGATGCCGCGGACTTCCTGCAGCTCATCAAGAGCCGAATTAAGGGTTTTGAGGTCAAAAAGTGCCATATGGATTATGTTGTAAATTGTTAATTCTTGGCTTATCTGCTCGATTTTCCAAGAAAAATCCCGGCAAATGCCGGAACTAATGGGGTAAGTATACCCACCACGGAGACATTGTCAAACTTGACAAATGTGTGATATACCAGAGCCTGTTGTTCATCTGAGAGGAGTGTGGGAACAATGTCTACCAACGACATCGCACAAAAAGTGCCGCGGGAAGCAATCATCAATACTTTTGGAGGATTGATGGCGGTAAGTCCAGAGATATACCGACGCCTTCTGGAGGCTACTGCATCCACATATGGAGTGGACGTAGAGGAGTTGCGTCCTTACGTACAGGAGGTGCTTGAGAGCTTACCTCAGATACTCGATTGAGCATTAAAAAGCGGGGAGTCTCGAAGCTCCCCGCCTTGTTTTTTACTACATAGGGCAGCCCTATGCACTTTTCTCGCGGAAGCGCTTCAAGAGCGCGTCCGTTTTTGGTTTTACTTCGTGCATTGACAACAGGCACGCGGGCGTTATAATTGATGGGTATTACTCAATACCCATCAATCGACCTATGAACAACACACTTCCCATGACCGAGGCGCGCATCCATTTCGGCGAAGTCGTCAAACGAGTGATGACCGGAGAACGAATCGTGCTCGAAAAGGGAGGCATCCCGGTCGCCACCATCATCAACCGCGAAGAGCTTGAAGACCTTGAGGATGCTCTCGAGTTATTGCGTCTGCGCGAAAAACATGCGGGCGAACGAGGGGTCCCACTCGACAAGATCGCTTCGAAATATGGCGTATAAGATAGTTCTGCTTTCCACGGCAGAAAAAGACATGCATGCACTGCCGCAAAAGCCGCGATCTCGCGTCATCGCGGCGCTTCTAGACCTCGAACAATTCCCGCACGACAGTGGCATCAAAAAATTGAAGGTGCCAATCGAAGGATATCGCAAGCGCGTCGGTGAGTATCGTATTTTGTTTGATGTGTCCGACCATACGATCCTGGTCCACAGGATCAAACACCGCAAAGACGCATATCGGGATTAAGGGCTTTTCCACAAATAGCGGATACGTTATTTGTGGACGTCACTTATGGGCCCGTTCATTTGTGTTGAACTTATGTATGAACGGGACCTAACAAACCCGTTCCTGTTTTTTATAGTACTTGTTTATAATTCGCGGCCGCGAATCATAAACAAGTGATTTTGTTCGGACAATATATTTTGGAGATGATATTATTTATGAATAGGACCTAAAAAGGCGGGGTAGCATACGCTCCCCGCCTTGTTTTTTACTACATAGGGCAGCCCTATGCACTTTTCTCGCGGAAGCGCTTCAAGAGCGCGTCCGCTTTTTTCTTTGCTTTCTCGATACTCGCCTGTTTCACATACCCATATCCGCGAATCTCTTCGGGGATTTTGAGCAGTGAGACCGCGAGGTCGTAGGTGTCGGCATTGAGGCCATGTCCCATTTCTGCGATCAGGCTCTCGTACCACACAATCAACGCGCGTTCTTCCTTGCGATGGAGACTGAGTCCGAATGGGTACTTCCAATTGTACCTAACCGGATCCAACCACGTCCCGCGCAAGAATTTGAACTTCGCGAGTACACGCATGGCGGTGAACATCCACGGACCGAAGCGCCTCTTCTTCTCTCCCAGTGATGGGGGAGCGAGCCAAACGCCCGTTTTTGCCACACCTGCGCCGAATTCGCGCTTGAGCTTTTGCACCAATACACTGTCACAATGGAGCTGCGCGACCCGATACTCGTCCTTGTAGGCGAGCAGTTTGTAGAAGTACTTGATCACCGCATCGGCAAGCGGCATGGTGTCCGCATTACCCATTCGGATATCAAGCGCCCTCGCATCTCTCACCAGCGCGAGATACCGCGCGGCATACCGATGATTCTGATACGCCACGAGCTCAGCCGAGAAGAATGCGACACGCTCTTCACGAGCGTCGGGTAGGCGATTGCGCGCCTGCTCCTCTTGCCACTGCCATCCGAGGTTTTCAAACTCAGCGGGAAAGGCGGCTGCATAGCGTCCGCACGCAAACGCCTGCAGATTCATCTTGACTTGTTTGTCATTGAGTCCGATCGCTTGAGTGATCGAACCCAAGGAGACGGGTATGAGACCGAGCTGGAAGGCAAAGCCTAGAAGGAAGATGTTGGCATATATTGCATCGCCAAACAGTTCTTCCGCGTAGCTCGTCGCATTGATCAGGTGCACTCGATCATGTCCGACGTTCGCGCGAAGCGTATTGATCAGAGCTTCTTGCGTGAACGATGCATTCGGGTCGTGGATAAATTGCGCCGTCGGCACAATGTGCGTATTGACGACAACCGCCGTGCGTCCAGCGCGGAGCGCCGTGAGCACATCAGGACGCGTCGCCACTACCAGATCGCATGCGATCAGCAGGTCGACTTCGCCTTTCGGTATGTGCGTCGAGAGCGAGCTCTGCGACTTCATAATGCGCGCATAACTCGTCACCGTACCGCCCTTCTGTGCCAATCCGGATTTGTAGCATCCGGACGGATGCAGGCCGTCACGATACGCAGCTTGGCACACAATCTCTTCGGCGGTGCTCACGCCGGTGCCACCGACACCCTCGAACTGCGTGTTGTACACGTGTTCAAACGGCAACGGAGTCGGCGCCTGCATATCCGCCTGCATGATCATCTGTACGATGTCGGATCGCGAGGCCCAGGCGAAGCGTTCCACTTCGATGAAGCTCGGACAAAAACCCTCCGCACAGTCGAAAGCTGTGTTGCAGCCCGACTGATCGATCCGGCGTTTGCGACCGTGCTTCGTCTCGATCGGATGAATGGCGAGACAGTTCGATTTGGCGGAACAATCCCCGCATCCTTCACACACTTCTGGATTGATGTACAGGCGTTTTTTCGATTCGAGTATCTTTCCGCGATTGATCTGGCGGCGCTTTTCGGCGGCGCAGGCCTGATCGTGGATCAACACGGAGACGCCGCGCACTGCTTTTAGTTCTTCCATTACGCGCATGAGACGCGATTTGGGATAGACACGAACACCTTTTGCAAAGCCGCTGCGCAACCATCCGTATCGGCGTGGGTCATCCGCGACAACCACGATCTTCTCGACGCCTTCGGCGGCGAGCTGACGCGTGATTTGCTGGACGGAGAAGTTACACTCACCCTTCTGACCGCCGGTCATTGCGACCACGCCGTTGTATAGAAGCTTCACCGTCACACCTTTGTCCGGTGCAACTTTACGCATGCCGTCTACGAGCTGGCGGATCGCGAGCGTTCCCGAGTGATTGTAAGTGCCGTCGCCAAGATTGACGAACGGATGCTCGTCGCTCGTATTGATACATGCGCCGATCCATGCGACACCCTCTGCGCCCATGTGGGATACAAAAGCCGTATCGGGATGCATCGGATCGGGCCCCATCCACTTGCGCATATAATGACAACCAATGCCAGCATAGGCGCGGCTGCCTTCGGGCAGCTTGGTGGATGCATTATGAGGACATCCTGGACAGAAGTGCGGCGCGCGCGGCGACGGGGTTTTTGCTAACCCTCGTTGCGCGATCTCCACGGCTCTTTTTGAGAACTGTTTCGATCTCAAGAGTTGAGCGATCACGGGAGCGATGTGTATCGGCGAGAGTGTTCCCGTCGAGGGAAGCATGTTCTTGCCAAATATCTCTGGCGCGTATTGCGCCGCATAGAAGTCGATCTTGATCAGATCTTCGACGAACGCAGCTTTTTCTTCCACCACGAGGATATCCGGCGCATCGCGCAGACGTTCCAAGAAAGCGGCGCCGCGGCGAATAGGCCACGGGCAACCGATCTTGATGACGATGATGCCGAGTTCTTGACGCTTCGCCTCGTCGATACCGAGGAGGCGAAGCGTCTCCATCACTTCGACATACGCCCGACCTACCGCCACAATGGCGAGCGAGATAGGGCCGCCGACGTCGTGCTCAACAGCGTTGATCTTGTTGGCTTCGACGAAGAGGTGTGCGTAGCGCAGTCGCTCTCCGCGTTTCCATTCAGTGTCGAACGGCGTGTCGAGCGGATTGTAATGGAGGCCGTTCGGCATGTCCTGCGGGACGACAATCGATCCGACAGGATCGACGACTACTTCGCCGGATGCATCACAGATCTCCGTCACCACCTTCAATCCGACAGGCGCACCACAATAACGCGACAGCGACCATCCGTAGAGCGCGAATGCAAGCATTTCCGATACCTTTGATGGCGCAAAAAACGGCATATCAAAATACCGCATAGCACCATCACACTGGTATGCGCGCGTCGATGAATTGCAATCATGATCATCGCCGAAGACAGCGACAATGCCGCCGTATGCGGAAACACCAGCATCGCTGAGGTGATTGAATGCATCACCACTACGATCGACACCTGGCCCTTTGCCATACCACATGCCAAAGACACCTTTTTTCTTCGGTCCCGGCAAGGATGGCACGTGCTGCGTGCCCGACAACATAGTCAATGCCAAGTCTTCGTTGAGACCGGGCAGGAACGTGATGTTGTATTTTTGGTATACGCCCAGACGCACCGCCTTCGCGGCTTGGAAATCGAATCCACCGAGCGGCGAACCGCGATATCCGGTGACAAATCCTGCGGTATCGAGTGTTGCGTTCTGGTCTCGCACCCCTTGGATAGCCGGCGCAAGCGCCAAAGCCTCCATACCATTGACGTAGCGAACCACCGTTCCATCTGGAACGGAGAGACGCTCAAGCGAAAGGTTTGATTCGCTCATAGTCCGTTCCTTTCTTCAACTGTGAAAGTACTACTCTAGGGCGCATTCAATCATGGAATCCTCTATAAATAAAGGCGGATCCTTTCGGCAACACAAGAGAAAAACGGCCCGCAGAGACGGGCCGTTTGATAGTTTTTCTTTACTGTGCACCAAGCTGGGCGATATCGGCAAAGACTTCGCCGTGTGCATATGACGCGGTATCTTCGGGTATCTCACCCTGGTACGCCTGCACATACTTCTTGCGCGGGACTTTCGCCGAGAGTGTGATCGGAAGGGCGCGAAGCACATGGATTTCGTCCGGCTTGCCGGACGGGTCATACATCTTGCCCACATACGCACGCAGCCGTTCCAGGATACTTCCATCGATAGGGGACGCGCCGGTGCTGACTACCGTAATGAAGCAGATTATTTTCTGCCCCAACACATCGTCCGGCACGCTGACCGCGACGGCATCCGTGACTTGGAAGTCGCCGGAGAACGATCGCAGAGCTGATTCGATCGCCATCGGATCATGTTTCACCCCGCCACGATTGATGAGGTCGTCGTCGCGGCCCATGATGAACCAAAATCCACGCACATCTCTGCGCACGCGATCGTGGTGATTCCAGAGACCGGCCCATGGTGCGAAGTACGTCTCCATAAATTGTTCATACCCATCCAAGAATCCGCGCGTCATCGAAGGGAAGGGAGCACTGCATATGAGTGTACCTTCTCCGAAGGAGATACATCGTCCATCCACATCCACGATATCGACCGCCATACCGAGCCCGGGTCCACCGACTGTACCTGGTATTTGCGGTTCGATGGGCAGAGGCGAGAGCAAACACCCCATGATCTCGGTACCGCCAGTGATGTTCATGATCGGACAGTTTTTCTTGCCGAAGACCTCGAAGTACCATTTCCATGTGTCTGCATCGAGCGGTGCGCCCGTACTCCCGAGTATACGCAACGACGATAGGTCGTGCCTACTATAATCCTCGTTCTTATCGAGTGCTTTGATACCCGCGGGAGAAAATCCGAAGATACTCACGCGATATCGATCAATCATCTCGAATAGTCGATGGCTCGTCGGATACGTGGGCGATCCCTCGTAGAGCACATAGGTGCCACCGAAGAACTGTACCCCGATCATTTCCCACGGTGCCATCATCCATCCCAGATTCGTCACCCAGAAGAATGTGTCTTTTGTGTGACAATCAAACGCATAGCCGACCTCCTTGGCGGTATTGACCAGCATGCCGCCATGCACATGCACAATTGATTTTGGTTTACCGGTCGTCCCCGAACTATAGAGGATGAGTGCGCGATCTTCCGCGTCGAGCGAAAGCGTCTGTACCGGCTCTTTGCGCCCTGCGCGAAGCATGAAGTCAGCCCAAAAGTATTCACTCACACGATTAGGCAATGCACGAGCAAAACCCATGCGCATCGTGACGACAATCCGCATCTGCGGATGAGCGTCGGCAATCGTACGAATAGTCGGACGCACATCGATCGTCTTTCCGCCGTACACATACCCATCAACCGTAAAGACGATCTTCGCGTGTGCGTCAGCGAGCAGCTGTACGATCATGTCCGCCCCGAGTCGTGCCGCCGGCTGCATCGGCACGGCGCCGATTTTCATCGCGGCGAACATAATAATGACCGCCTCGGGACAGATCGGCATCACCATACCCACCACATCGCCTTTACCGATACCGGCTTCGTGCAATGCAGTGGCACAACGCGTCACGTCGCGACCGAGTTCGCGGTATGTCATGGAGCGCCGCTCGCCGTTTTCGCTTTCCCAATGGCAGGCGATTTTTTCACCGCGCAACGCCGCATGCCGATCGACGCAGTTGGTCACGATATTGATCTTGCCGCCGACAAACCACTGCGCATACGGCATCGCGCCGTCGCACGCTTTGTGCCACGGATGATCCCATTGCACGCCCAGGTGACGGCTTGCCATACCCCAAAACCACGATGGCTCTCTCGTCGAGCGCAGTCGCAGCTCTGCGGCAGTCGCGATGCCATGCATCCGCATAAAGTCGGCTACACGGGTCGCCGAAGCGAATCCCTCCGTGGGACACCATACGGTTTCTTCCATATCTCTCTCCTATTTTAGAGAACAAAACTGCCATCGTAGTACCACGCCGCGCGGATAGCTGCAATGAAAATCCCCCGCTCTTCAGAGAGCGAGGGACGGATGCTAGAGGCGAGGGGATTATGTGACCAAACGCCTGTCACGACGAAGCTGGGCTTGCTCGTACCGACGTTTTTCGTCTTCAGTCTCAGGGACAACCTGCGGAAGTTTCTTGCGCCGACCATTCTCGTCCACTGCAACGCTGACAAAGGTGAAATAGGCGCTCACAATATGCCGCGTGGTTGCAGTTTCTGTGTTTTGCGCATACACCTTCACTCCGATTTCCATTGAAGTGCCCCACACTCTATTGACTGCCACCTTGAAGACCAGCACTTCTCCCATCACGGCGGGGGCGAGAAATCTGAATGAATCGGCTGATAACGTGACACAATCCATGCCACTATGCCGCTTTGCGACAATACCAGCAAGCATATCGGCGATTTCCATAATGCGCCCGCCAAAGACTGTGCCGCGCGCATTCATATCAGTACCAAAGATCAAATGACAGTAGTCATTGACTGCCGAATCCGCGACTTTCTTTTGGGTAGTTTCATGTGCAGACATGTTCTTTACTCCTCGTGTGCTCTGACCGGAGCCTAGCAATTTCGTATCGGCGACGCAACAAAAAAAGGAGCCGCGATATGCGGCTCCAATGGAAGTACACAAGTCAGACTTGTGTACTTAGACATCACTCTTCGCTGCGCGATATGTCTCCTCTTCGAAGCGCGGCGATAGGTGCCACAAGTCCGTTGCAGGCGCTTTGAATGAGAGTGACGCATGGGACGCAGCTGCAAACCACGACAGATATCTGCGTAGGTCCGCCAGGCGCGCCACCTCATCGACGAGTCCATGCTGCGCAGCATACCGCGGACTTCCGCATCTGCGATATCTTTCCACCATCACATTCATCTGCCGAACGACTGCTTCCTGTTCTTCTCTGGTAGTAGCTTTCTCCAGCTTGCCGCCATAGAGCGCTACCGCCGCACTTTGCGGATGCATGACCATGATCTGCGTGAGTGCCGTCCCGAGAGTCATTGCATTGCGCGATGCCATTGGTCCGCACATGACATAGTGACTCGCGGCGTGCCCCTTGCGGAGCATAACGGTCATCATGGGAATACGCGCCTTCTCTATACTGCAGATGAGTGCTTGTCCGAGCCCTAAGAGTCCTGCACGCTCTGCCTCGTCGCCGACATCGATACCGGAGGTGTCTTGCAACCACACCATCGGTATCTGGCGAGCGTCGCACCATGCGACGAATCGCCGCATCTTGATGAGCCCCTGTCGGTATAGCTTGCCGCCGATGCCAGCATAGCCCGCGTATTCGGGATAGCTGCGCGGAAGTGCCCCTTGTCGATTGGCGATGAGACCGATCTTATACCCACCGATCTCTGCCACACCACAATACACTTCTGGCCCGAACGATTTCATACATTCGCGCGCCATACTGGTATCGACAATACGCGCCAGGACAGACTCGACATCGTAAGATCGTGAGTGATCGTGCACAAGCAAGACATACAACTCACGCATGTCATATTCCGGCCAATCAGGCCAATCCCGCTGAGAACAAGGTTCTGAAGGAATCAAGCATGCGCGCATTGCTGCAATGACAGCTTCTTCACTTTCGAAGACACCGTCGAAGAACCCTGTTTCAGCATGGATTGCTGCCTTCCCTGGGGGAGGAACACTCTTTGCTTTTCTGATCTCTTCGAGAAGAGTCTCGATATCATCCTCACTAAAGTATTCTCTCGACGTCTTCATGCCGCTCATGATCGCCGTGCCGGCAATCGCCATACTTGCATCCTTGTGAGCAAAGCGCTTCGTCGCGGATATGCCGCCATACCCTCCGCCTGCGGTATTGGTACCGAAGATCCCCGCAATGACCGGCACACCGATCTCGTTGGCCAACTTCGCATTGTTGTAGAAGATACGGCCGCCACTCTCGCGACCTGAATAGACGAGGTGTTGGTGTGCGAGATCAAGCCCACTGCACTCGAGGAGGAAGAAGACGGGTGTGCGCAGCATCGCAGCGATTTCTTGAATGCGCACAATCTTCTGTGGCTGACCGGGAAGCCATGCTCCCTTACGCTCTGATGGATCGGATGCGATTACACACACGCAGTGCCCATGGACTTTTGCGAGTCCGGTGATGACACCGGTCGTCTCTTCGGGATTATCTTCAGGATTGAAGAGGCTCCCGAGTGGCAGAAAAGTGTCGGTATCCACCAACAGCTCGATGCGCTTGCGTGCGATGCCGTCTTTGATGGCACCTGCTTCGAGGTCATGCTCTTGTGCTCTGATGCGGTCTGCATTCTCCTGGTCTCCATGAATAGGCGAACCGAGCATGCGCAAGCGATCTAAAGTGTCTGTATTCATGTCTCGTTTCCTTTTCCAAAGATCTGACCTGATGCCACCCTACCGCCATGTGACTCTCTGGTCAATGAAAAAGGAGCCGCTGACGCGGCTCCTATAAGTGGGAGTACACAAGTCTGACTTGTGTACTTGTATGTTTCATGGAACTGTAGTGCATTGTGCCTGCCGACGTTTTGCTTCCTCGGATGCAATCACGTATCTCATGACTTCATTAGGACCTTCGTAGACACGTGTCACGTCGATGTCCTCTTTCCATTGTAGATAATCGGTCTCGGCCACATAGCCCATCGCTCCATGGGAGCGCATGAGATTGTCCGCGACCTTAAACGCTATTTCCGTCGCCACGAGCTTGGCACGGGCCGCTTCGAGTCGATGAGGTGCTCCCGCGTCGCGCAGACGCGCGGCTTCGAGTGTCATGCTCCACGCATGATTGAGCATACGCTCAGCGCGTTCAAACCGCCGCCGCACACCATCAAGCTCGATAAGCTTTTTGCCATAGAGCTTGCGCTCGCTTGCGTAGGCAAACGCGTCGTCGTAGACACGCTCTCCCATGCCGATAGCCTGCACACCGATACCAATGCGCCCACCATCGAGCGTACCGAGTATCGTGCCATACCCATCCCCCTCGATGCCGATAACGGCTTCGGGGGGCAGGGTCACGTCGTCGAATTGCACGCTGTAGAATGGGGCACATTGATGCACCCGCTTTGCGATCTTTGTGATCGTAACACCGGGAATATGTGCGATCCCAAGGTCGTGTTGTATCAAGAACGCAGAAAAGCGTTTCGTCTCTGTGAGAGCGAGAACAATCCCAAAATGGGCCGCGCCCGCACCGGTGATCCACGTCTTACGTCCATTGAGTTTCCAACTACCGTCGGGCTGCATCTTGGCCCGCATAGACATATTTCGGGGATCCGAGCCGCCATTTTCTTCACTCAGCATGAAGCAACCATAATTGCGCCCCACTGCAACGCGCGGCAAGATACTCCACTTCTGATCATCCGAGCCCGAGAGCGCGATGGGGAGGACCGAGAGGGTCGACCCGACGGTGTAGTTGAGAAACATGCCGCCCGATTCGTATGCGAGCCTGCGGCCGACCCACGCCGAGCGCTGCGTATTCCACCCAACGCCGCCATATGCTTCGGGAATCGAGATGAGGAAAAGTCCGAGTTCCGAGAGTCCACTCATGATCTCATATGGAAATCGGGCCTCTTCCGTGATCTTCCGGAAATTCGGCCGGATCTCTTGGAGACAGAATCTGTCGAGAGACATCAAGAACGCCGACAGATCGGCGTCGCCGTGTGGCTGTGGCCAACGTTCATGCATGTTCGTTTTTCCTCTATTTCTATGACTCCCGCGAGCATAGCGTATGTATTCATATTGCACAATATGCTTCCAAACATACGTTATACTAGAAGCATGTATATCTCCGACACGCAGCTCAAATCCTTCCTCGCCGATGCGGGACTCGTCTCCCAAAAAGAATTCGAGGCCGCGCAAAAAGAGGCCGCGCAAGGGGAGCGCACCGTAGGGGAGATACTGACCGCCAACAACGCGATCAGCGAAGACGAACTGCGCCGCACCTATGCATACATCCTCGGCATTCCGTTCGTTTCGCTCACCGGCATCACCATCAAATATGAGACCCTGAGTCTCATCCCCGAACCCGTCGCCCGTCGCAACAACATCATCGGATACAGCAAACATGACGATGAGCTTGAGGTAGCCATGCTCGATACTGACGATCTCGCAGCGATCGACTTCATCAAGAAAAAAACACGCCTCAAGATCTTGCCGCGCCTCACCGATGCCGCCTCGATCAAATCCGCACTCAAGCAGTATCAGCAATCGCTCAAGGATAATCTCGGTGATGTGATCGAACGCGAGACGACGGCACTGGAGAAAGACGACAATACGGATATCAAACAAGTCGCAGAAGGTGCTTCGGCGGTGCGCATCGTCGATACACTGCTGCGACACGCGACTGCGCAGGGCGCATCCGACATCCATATTGAGCCTCTGGAAGACTCACTCCTCATCCGTTATCGCATCGATGGCATCCTGCACGACGCGATGAGCCTACCCAAACACGCTGCCGCCGCGATCACCGCACGCATCAAAGTCCTCTCGAGCATGAAGCTCGACGAGAAGCGCCTCCCGCAAGACGGTCGCTTCGCCGCCGAAAACGCAGGGGAGAAAGTCGCCTTTCGCGTCTCGGTATTGCCCACCTACTATGGCGAAAAGATCGTCATGCGCCTCCTGCGCGATTCTATATCTGGATTCACCCTCGAGTCGGTCGGCTTCCACGGCAGCGCACTCGAACATATGCACGATGCAATCAAAAAGACGACCGGCATGATCCTCACTACGGGCCCTACAGGCGCAGGTAAATCGACTACTCTCTATACACTGCTCGATCTCGTCAATACACCCAATGTAAACATCTCGACCGTCGAAGACCCGATCGAATACCAGATGGCGCGCGTCAACCAGACTCAGGTACGCCCGGATATCGGATTCACCTTTGCCAACGGTTTGCGTACGCTCGTGCGCCAAGACCCAGACATCATCATGGTGGGCGAAATCCGCGACAAAGAGACGGCCGCACTCGCCGTCAATGCCGCACTCACCGGTCACCTCGTGCTCTCGACTTTGCACACCAATTCGGCCGCAGGAGCGATCGCGCGCCTCCTTGATATGGGCATCGAGCCCTTCCTCCTCGTATCGACCTTGCGCGTCATCATCGGCCAACGACTCGTACGCAAGATCGCCGGACAAAAAGAACAATACGAGCTCGGAAAAGACGCTCAAGAACAGCTTGCGGAGCTCGTCGATCCGGCCGCTGTGCTCAAAGCACTCAAAAAAGAGCGCATCGTCTCACCGGAGAGCCTCTGGAAAGATCTTCCGTTCTTCCATCCCTCAGAGAGCGAGGGACATGCGGGATACGCCGGACGCATCGGTATCTACGAAGTCTTGCCGGTGACCGCGACCATCAAAGAGCTCATCATGCAAAACGCAACAGGTGACGCGATCGGGGAGCAGGCACGCAAAGAGGGGATGCTTACCATGGCCGAAGACGGTATCTTCAAGGCAGTACAAGGACTCACCACGATCGAAGAGGTGATGCGTGTGATTACGGAATAAAAGAAGGATTCAATATCCTTCGATTTGACGAGTGGTACATTTTTGGTACACTTTCCGTATGGCAACGACAAAACAACGAATACAGGTGACTTTGTCGCCGGCGGCGCGCCGCGCACTATCGATTATCGCCAAAGGGCGCAAGATACCGGCCGGCACACTCGCCTCAAGACTCATCGACGAGGCACTCGAGATGGAGGAAGATTTTGCGCTTTCAAAAATCGCCGATGAGCGCTTCTCGGCAAAACCGAAACGCTGGCTTACACATGAAGAAGTATGGGGCACACCGACTGGACGATCGCGTACCACCCGAAAGTAGCCGGCGAAGATATCCCGCAGCTGGATGCGCCGATGCGGCGCGATATAGAACGCGCGATCCGCACACGGCTCACCATTGATCCGTTCACGTTTGGCAAACCGCTCCAGTATTCCCTCAAAGGAGTACGATCATTGCGTGTCGGCGCCTATCGCGTGTTATATATGATCGAACGTTCGACCGTCTTTATCGGGGCGATCAAACATCGGTCGATAGCATATCGAGACGGAATCGAGAAGCGGTTTTATTGATAACACACCATACACCGCTGATAAAATGCTCGCGAAGTCATGCACCTCTTCTTGAAGCCATGTATCATGGTCCTGGCGATGAGGGGGCGACGTATCATGAGGGCCTTATGGCAAAAGCACACCAAATCATCTTCGAACTATTGTGGGGCCGGCTCACCTAGTACTACCCACATCAAACGATAATTGAGATCATATACCACGGTATACTGGAGTACATGGCTCATTTTACGTATACCGCTACGAAAAGCACCGGCGAACCGTATTCTGGTTCGGCGGAAGCAGCTGATCGTTTTGAGCTCTATCAGGCGATCCGTCGCGAGGGAGGGCATCTGATTTCGGTCAAAGAGGAGGTGGAGAATAAATGGCTCACGCTTGATTATTGGAATCTGCTGGTCGCACGCGTCGGCGAATACGACAAGATCCTGCTCGCCCGCAATCTCGGCGCTATGCTCGCGGCAGGCCTCTCGCTCACACGCGCACTCGCCGTCATCGAACGCCAATCCAAAAATGCAAAGCTCAAGTATGTAGTATCACAGATCGCCGAAGAGGTACGCCGTGGCGACAACTTCAACACGGCACTTTCAAAATTCCCCGGCGTTTTTTCCCCGATTTTCATCGCAATGGTCCGCGCCGGAGAAGAGGGAGGCGATCTCACCGGCTCACTCGCCACGGTCGCTGATCAGATGGAGCGCATACATGATCTCAAGAAAAAAATCCGTGGTGCGATGATCTATCCGTCTATCGTACTGATCGCCATGATTGGCATCAGCTTCCTCATGATGACAGAGGTCGTCCCGACCCTTGCACAAACATTCGAAGAAATGAATGCCAAGCTCCCTACCTCGACGCAAATCGTCGTCGGCATCAGCAATGCGCTCCAACATTACACACTGTATGTGCTCATAGGCGCCATAGCGTTTGGTGCCGGCATCTACGGAATACTGCGGACGCGCCAAGGTCGGCGTGGATATGAGTGGATTCTACTGCATATGCCGATCATCAATACGCTGGTGCGTGAAGTCAATGCAGCGCGCACCGCACGCACACTCGCCTCACTGCTCTCCGCAGGTGTAGATGTAATCACCGCACTCTCCATTTCCTCCGAGATCGTCCAAAACTCCTACTTCCGCGATGTCATCGACGATGCGACGAAGGCAGTCCGCGCAGGAGAACCGCTCTCGACCACCTTTGCGCGCAACGAAGACCTCTATCCGGCATTCGTCGGGGAGATGATGATGGTCGGAGAAGAGACGGGTGCCACCGCCGACATGCTCAAACGCCTCGCGCTCTATTATGAGATGGAGGTCGATCGCAAGACCAAAGACATGTCCACGATCATTGAGCCGTTCCTCACGCTCCTCATCGGCGGCGGCGTCGGCTTTTTCGCGGTGTCGATGATCACGCCGATCTACCAGATGACCGAAAAAATTGGCTAAGGCACAGCAGGGTACAGGGCCCGGTGTCCTCCAAGCGGTTATGGTACAATCCGCACATGCAATGGCTCGTGGTCGCAAATTGGAAGATGAACCCGGGGACGGCCGCCGCGGCACTCTCGCTTTTCGAGGCAACGAAGAAAGCATCCGAAAAAGCGCGTAATGCGACCATCATCATCGCCCCTCCGGCGATTTTCTTGCCTCGCTTGCGCACGTCGTATCGCGGAAAAAAGGTCCAATTCGGCATCCAGCACGGACATTTCGAGCACAGCGGCTCCTATACCGGCGAGATATCGCTCACGCAGGCGAAAGATGCGGGTGCCTCATGGGCAATCATCGGCCACGCCGAACGCCGCGCAGTGGGAGAGACCGACGAAGATGTCTGTAAACAGGTCGTCAGAGCACTTACCCTAAAAATGACGCCGATTCTCTGTATCGGTGAAAAAGTGCGCAGTGCCTCGGGCGATCACCTGCACTTTATAAAAGAGCAACTCAGGATAGGACTTGCCGACGTGTCTCCCGCAAAGCTCGGAAAAATAGTGATCGCGTACGAGCCAGTATGGGCGATCGGCGCCGCGGAAGCCATGCAGCCGCGCGACATGCACGAAATGGCGATCTTTATACGCAAAACGATCGTCGATACCCATGGTAAGCCCGGCCTTTCTGTAAAAATACTTTACGGTGGCTCAATCGACGAGACCAATGCAGGAGCGATGCTTCGGGAAGGGGATGTGCAGGGCCTTCTCGTCGGGCGCGCCTCGGCGGATGCTGCACAATTTGCACACCTTGTGAGCGCAATTGAAAAAGCATAGTTCCCGTTAGAAATCAGACACCACAAACATAATGCGTATGAACATTACCTATCGTTTCTAACGTGATGAAATACCTAACCGACATTCCATCAGACACTCTCTCCGGCACGTACGTCCTCGTCCGCGCTGGTCTTGATGTGCCACTCGACGAGCATGGCGATGTCGCCGATCTTTTTCGCGTAGAGCGCGCGGCACAGACGATCCGCTACCTGCGCGACCGCGGCGCCAAAGTGATCGTCATGTCCCATATCGGCCGCGACCCGGAGACCACCAATGAAGCGGTTGCTCGGGCCCTCAAAGCTCATGTACCCGTCTTCTACGTCCCTGACATCGTAGGGGTACAGGCCCAACATGCGCGCAGGAGTATGAAAAACGGCGACGTGCTCCTTTTGGAAAATCTCCGCACCGACCCGCGCGAGACTGCCAACGATCCGGGATTCGCGCAAGAGCTCGCCGCACTCGGCGATGTGTATGTCGACGACGCGTTTTCAGTCGCACACCGCGCACACGCCTCGATCGTCGGTGTCCCTCGACACATTCCTGGCTATGCGGGAATCCTCGTATGCGAGGAGATCGAGCGCCTCAAGGAGGCACGTACGCCCGCCTCACCCAATGTCGCGATCCTCGCGGGGGCCAAATTTGAGACAAAAGAACCCCTCATCAAGCTCCTCCTTGAGACCTACGATCACGTCTTCGTGGCCGGGGCCTTGGCCAACGACATCTTCAAGGCACGCGGCCTCGCCGTCGGCACCTCGCTCATTTCCGAAGGTGTGCCTGGTCTCGATGTGCTCCAACATCCAAAGCTTCTCGTGCCTGTCGACGTCACCGTCGAACGTCCCGACAAACAGGCGCATGTGAAAAAAGCGACCGAAGTCGATGCTGATGAGCGCATCGTCGATATGGGACCCGATTCACTCGGCCTTCTCGCACCACTCGTCGCATCTGCAAAATTCATCCTCTGGAACGGTCCGACGGGCATGTACGATCACGGATACGGCACCTGGACAGATCGCGTCGCAGAAATGATCGCGCGCTCAGATGCGCAGGCGGTCCTCGGCGGAGGAGACACCGTCGCCGCGATCCAGCAGGCCCACACCCAATTGAACGAGCGTATTTTCCTCTCGACCGGCGGCGGTGCCATGCTCGAGTATCTGACCAAAGGTACGCTGCCGGGCATTGAGGTATTGACTCAATAGATACGTTTGATAAAAAGACGCGAGAGCCCAATAGGCTCATCTGGAGGAAGAAATGCGCGTAACCTCGGACCTCAAAAAATTCGTTGATGAGTTGCTACCCGCAATCGTTCGGGACATCAAGATAGGCGCACTGATCGTCGCTGGATTTTTGACGCTCTTGGCAATTCTTCTAATTGCGGATGCAATATGGAGAATGTTTCCGTCGCACTAGACGTGCGCACAACTCCCGCAAGAAATTGCGGGAGTTTTATATGTGGGCGGCAATTTTTCCTCGCACCGTTTCCGCTTCGCCCTCCCTATATGCACCATGTGGCCAGAGCTTGAGGCCGTCTCCGCGATAGCGGGGGATAAGGTGCATGTGGGGATGCTCAATGATCTGTCCGGCATGCTCGCGATTGTTCATCATGAGATTGACGCCATCAGCCTGCAGCGACTCCTCGATCGCGATCGCGACTTTGCGCACGGACTCAGAGACCGCACCCCAGCTCTCCGGAGCAATATCAAAAATATTCATCGCATGCGCCTTGGGTACGACGAGCGTATGTCCCGACGTGACCGGATGAATGTCGAGAAAAGCAAGCGTGTGCTCATCCTCATACACCGTGAAACTCGGTATCTCACCGCGCACTATTTTGCAAAAAAGACAATCCTGCATAGATACCCAATTATACCAATATCACACCACATCGCACACTTGTTTATAGTTCGCGGCCGCGAACTATAAACAAGTGCCTCATAATACAACGTTCACATTGTTTGCATTCTCTTAATCCAGTGGTAAGCCGAAGTGCTTACGGAGTGGTCGATCATATTCGACCGCATCGGCAATAAGGTATAGGAGGTTGGTACCGATGCACAGATTCGACTTGAGTAGAGCGATCACTTCTTCGCAGTCATACGGATAGACCCACACACTATGTTGCAGTCGTAAGAAGCCAAGGTGGCGGACAAGGTATCGGATATGGTCACGCTGCGCTTTTCGTTTCTCCGGTATGTCAAAGATGACGATGCGCCAGCGACGATCCCACCGTTTTGGCTTGACGATAGATTTTATGCGACTCAGCTCCGCTTCCAAAAAATCCTTCCCCTTGTCAGTGATGCACATGCGCTTGCGGCCATTTTCATATCGGAACTCGACCAAACCCTTTCGTTTAAGACGCGAAGCCGTTTCATGGAGGCGCTGACGTGGGTCGGAAGGAAGGATCATATCGAGATGCTCGTTTTTCACGAGCGACAACACTTTTGGCGCCGCCATGGCCACTGTAAGAAGCCCTCCAGTGACCAGCGTACCTAAAAGAACCTTCTCGAGTGCACCACGGCGAGCACGCTTCCTGACAACTCCCTCTAGGGTGAGAGTGGATACATTTTTACCGGGTAGTCTTTTCATAATGCAATGCGGAGATTATAGCACTTGTTTACAGTTCGCGGCCGCGAATTGTAAACAAGTGTTAGCGCGTCTATAGCACCGTTTATTGACTCAGACCAAAGTGTTCGGCGAGGCGATAGAGTTTTTGGGAGATCTTTTAAAAGACCTCCTTTACCATATGTGGATCTGAAAATACCATAGCACACTGTTTCAATCTGTCCATTGAACTCCAATTAGGTCACGATGCTACAATCATTGCGATGAACGATGTTGGTATATCAGACCTCGTGCGTACACTGCTTGCCAAACGCGGTGTTGAATCAGAAGAAGACGTCGCCGCGTTTCTTTCTCCCGATTACGATGCACACACGCATGCGCCGGAATTATTGCACGACATGAAGATCGCAGTCGACCGCATCTTGAAAGCGATCGAGAACAACGAGCGGATTGCATTCTATACCGACTTCGATTGTGACGGGATTCCCGGAGCGGCGATTCTGTCGGACTTTTTTGCAAAAATAAAATACGACAATGTCGAAGTATATATTCCACATCGCGACAGGGAAGGATACGGCTTCCATGTCGCAGCGATCGAGCAGCTCGCTGCACGCGATGTGAAGGTGATCATCACTGTCGACGTCGGCACGGTCGCGCGCGAAGGATGTGCAGCCGCTCACGCATTGGGGATCGACGTCATCGTGACCGATCATCACGAAATCATCGGGGAGCGCCCCGCATGCTTGGCACTCGTGAATCCAAAGATTGCACCCTACCCGTTTGGCGGACTCTGCGGGGCGGCGACCGCATTCAAGCTCGTGCAAGCCACACTCGCCGAAGGGAAGCGGCGCGGACTCGAATCGTTCACGTCGATTCCCGATGGATGGGAAAAGTGGCTTCTTGATCTCGTCGCGATTGCGACCGTCGCGGACATGATGCCGCTCGTCGGCGAAAATCGCACGCTCGTACATTGGGGCCTCAAGGTGCTGCGCAAATCCGCTCGCCCCGGGATCGACGCCTTGTGCGCGGCGGCGCGCATCCGCAAAAGCGAGCTCACTGAAGATGATATTGGATTCACCATCGCACCTCGTGTGAATGCCGCTTCACGTATGGATGAGCCGAATCTCGCACTCAAACTCCTCACGACCCGTGACCGCGATGAGGCACAGTACCTCGCTGCGCAGCTCGAGCACCTCAACGCGAGCCGCAAGGGCGTCGTCGCAGGGATCGTAAAAAACGCGCGCAAGCACGTGGCCGCCCGCTATGGCGAAGGCGATAAAGTCGTCGTACTCGGCGACACAGCGTGGAAGCCCTCCCTCCTCGGGCTCGCCGCAAATTCGATCATGAACGATCGCGGCGGCATCGTGTGCTTGTGGGGCCGCGACGCACATGGAAAACTCAAAGGCTCGTGCCGCTCCGATGGCGAGATCAGTCTGGTGGACCTTTTTACCCATGCGCGCGACGTGTTTGAAGAGTGCGGCGGACATGCAGCATCGGGCGGATTCTCCGTTTCACACGAGCACGTACACACGCTTCCTGAGGCGCTTGCGCGCACCGTTTCACAGATTCAGTCCGATATGTCTGCGGACCCAAAGGCAAGCAACGCACCAGATCATGACTCCATCATTACATTACGGGAAGCTTCTTGGGCGCTTTTCAAAGACATCTCGCTTCTCTCTCCATTTGGTATAAGCAACACGAAGCCCGTGTTTCGAATTTCGACCGTGACGATCCGATCAGTGCGACAATTTGGAAAAGAAAATAATCATGTCGAACTCCAACTCATAGAAGAGCGGACCAACGCGGCCGCGCGTGCATTTCAATTCTTCAAAACCGCTGAAGATTTTTCACACACGCCCCGCGTAGGTGACACCGTGCACGTACTCGCCACACTGGAGCGCGACACCTTCCGTGGAGAGACCGCGACGTGCCTCCGCGTGATCGACATCCTCTCCGCGTAAAAACGCCGAGGTGCGGCAACCCGGGCTGCAGTGCACATTTCAACTGTTCGAGCACAGCATACATCATGTCATCACCGGACCCGAAGCCCAGCAATTCTCTGATTGAAGAGTGGAAAGCGGGCGAGTTTTGAAACGTGCACTGCAGCCCGGGTTGCCGCGCCCAAAGGACAATCCACATGCTTCATTTTCCCCACGCCATCTCCATGATAGCGTTATATATGTATGAATACCTTTTCACCGAGTTCGTCATTACAATTTGGTTGGCACACTTTTAAAAAGCGCGGGTGGTTTTTGGTCGGCAGCACCCTTCTGATGCTTGTGATCTTTTGGATGATTAGTGCGATCCAAAGTGCACCACAGGACAACGCCGGGGTAGGACTCCTGATTTTTCTCGCGACCACTACAGCGTCGACTTTCGCGAGCATGGGCCTCACCGCGTTCTTCATCCGCGCGCATGATGACGTCATGCATGTATCGCTCAATGAACTGTGGCACCCACAGCAGTTTTGGCAATTCCTCGCCGTGTCGATCCTGGTCGGCATCGCGAGCGTCATAGGCTTGATACTACTCATCATTCCCGGCCTCATCCTCATCACCATGTTTGCGTTTGCTAAGCTTCTCGTGATCGATCGTGCCATGGGTCCGATCGATGCGATGAAGGAAAGCATGCGCCTCACCAAAGGCAGTCGACTCAAGTTGTTCTTGCTCTTACTCGCGCTTCTTGTCATCAATATCCTCGGCGCTTTGACGCTGCTCATCGGCCTACTCGTCACGATTCCCGTGAGCATGCTCGCGCTCACGCATGCATATCGCTCGCTTTCGCACAAAGGCACGCACCACCCCAACACGACACAGCTTCCGCACGCGCCGAATACATCTGCGATATAATCGGATGATGGAACGCGTGACGATTTATACAGACGGGGGAGCGCGCAACAACCCCGGACCAGCCGCGGCGGGTGCCGTTATCATGCATGGTGGAGAGGCAGTGACAGAAATCAAACAGTATCTCGGACCGCAAACAAATAATTGGGCTGAGTACGAGGCAGTCGCACTTGCCCTTGCCGAAGCAAAGCGACTCGGTCTCAACGGCACCCCGATCGAAGTCCGTCTCGACAGCAAGCTCGTCGCCGAACAACTCATGGGCAATTGGAAAATCAAAGAGCCTACCCTCAAACCGCAGTGGGCCAAAGTGCGCGCGATGATGGCAGCGGATTTCCCCGATATCACATTCACACACATCCCGCGCGAGCAAAATAAAGAAGCCGATCGACTCGTCAACGAAGCGCTTGATGAAGCCGGACACTAAAGATACGCGGGTGCGGCAGTGGTGTGGGCGTGAGTGTTTCAACTGTTCGAGCACAGCACATACTATTTATTCCTCGGACCCGAAGTCCAGAAAACTCTGTTCGATACAAAAACGCGGGCGAGTTTTGAAACACTCACGCCCACACCACTGCCGCATATCACACTCGTCAGGGATGCTGCTCGGATGTATAATCCCCGCCACATGGGGTCAACCATACTCTGGTCTACGGTAATCGGATTTCTCTCTGGCGTATTTGCGCGGTCTTTTATCCCACTCGGGTACGCTACGATGGGCACGCTTGTCCTCACGTCTTGGGCGCTTCTTGCATACGTCGCTCTCGGTAAAAGATACGCGCGCATATGCATCTCATTGGCCGCTTTTTGTTTTCTGTGTGCGGCAGGGATATGGCGCATGGACATGGCGATCATCCCCGTCGACACGACCCTTCAGGCGCACACTGGTCAACGTGTCACTTTGTCGGGATACGTATTTGCCGAGCCCGACGCGCGCGAAGGCAGCACACGCGTATCCCTCAAGGTCCGCACACTGAGCATCGCGAGCACCACACTACCCGCACATGCCGGCATACTCGCCGTCCTGCCACCCCATACGCACGTCTCATACGGGGATATCGTCACGGTCTCGGGCATCGTACGCATGCCCGAAGCATTTGATACCGGCATCGACCGGACATTCGACTATCCTGGATACCTCGCCACCAACGGTATTTCATACCTGGTATCTTCCGCACATCTCGAATCCATCGATGGCAACGAGGGCAACATCGCGCAGGCCTCCGTACTGCGCATAAAAAAGATATATCTCGACGGCCTCCATCAGACCTTGAGCGAGCCACAGGCGGGCCTCGCCGCAGGTATCACCGTCGGCGACAAACGATCCATCGGACCGGAGCGCTCGGAAGAATTCGTACGCGCCGGACTCGTCCATATGCTTGTCCTGTCCGGTTACAACATCACGATCATCCTCAACGCGGCAGCGTACTTCGTATCCTCCTTGCCGCGCGTCCTCCAATTGGGCACGAGCGGCATCGTCGTCATGTTTTTTATCCTCCTTTCAGGCGGGGCATCGAGTGCGATACGCGCCGGACTCATGGCGCTCGTCGCTGCATTCGCCCGCCAGCACGGACGCATCTACCTGCCACTGCGCGCTATCGGGATCGTCGCAGCCGGTATGGTGCTCTGGAATCCATATATCCTTGCATTTGACCCAGGATTCCAGTTATCGGCACTTGCCACCATTGGTCTCGTCGCCTTTACGCCGCCTATCGCCTCACACCTCCCTTGGATCACCGCCCGCCTTGGACTGCGCGAGATTGTTGCATCAACCCTCGCGACCCAAATCACCGTACTACCATTGCTCCTCTACCAAAACGGGCAACTTGCCGCCCTCTCACTTCCGGCAAACATTTTGGCACTCATTCCCGTACCTTTTGCGATGGCGGCATCGTTTGGCGCAGCGGTACTTGGAGCATTGTTTGGATCGACTGCGGCTATACTGGCATTTCCTGCATATGCACTCCTTTCGTATATACTCAGCATCGCTCATTTTTTCGCCTCGCTTCCGTTTGCGTCGGTATCTATCCGCGCATTCAGCGCCTGGTGGCTCACCATCGTATATATGGGACTCTTCATGTGGTGGCGATATTATGTCTCTGATGATAAAAACGAAAAAGCGGCCTGAGGCCGCTTTTTCTCTGATGCACCAGATGCTTACATCATTGGCGTCTGTGCCCTGCCAGACTTCATCTGGAGGTACCACCCGACGACAACAGCAGGGATCACCCAGTATGCGAGGACGACGAGCGTCGACCAATTCCACAGGAAGGGGAAGAAGCGTGGCAACACACCAACCACTTCAGCGAGCGAGCCCGTCTGCAAGACGACGCCGGCCAACCCAGAGACAAATGTGGTAGCTACTGAAACCAAGAAGCCGACGACGCCAAAAATGACGCCCGTCTTCATCATCCTGCCGCGCGATTCACCGCCGAAATACCACCATGCGATGAGTCCGCTCGCGATGAGCGCAAACACGACAAACATGACGTACTGCATAGTAAGCAGGCCGCCTGTCTGCGATGCGGGGAAGAGTGCCGCAAGAGCCGCTACGACGTTGTTGATAAGATAGTTACCCAAAAACGGAATCAAAATGAGTCTTTCGATCTTCATACCTATAATTGTTTATATTTCTCCTACTAATGGTAATACCGTAATGATAGCCTACCCCTGCGCCTGTGCAAATCGGTTTTCCACTGCCTGCCAGTTGAGGTTTTTGAAGAAGGCTTCGACATGTTTGGCCTTCTCGGCAGGGATATAGTCCACCATATAGGCATGCTCCCACATATCCATAGCTAAGAGCACCTTCACGTCTGCAAGCGTGCCGAGCTCATGGTCTGCCGTCCAGTATATATGCGGTGTTTTACCTGCAACATCCCATACGAGCGTGCACCAGCCGGATCCTCGACTCATACCCACTTGCTTAAAATGAGCAATAAAGTTGTCCCACGAACCGTATTTTTGAGATACGGCGGCATCGAGCGCGCTACCGCGCGACTCATCGGAAGAACCTCCTTCCCATTGAGGAAAGTAGAATTCGTGCATGCGCATGCCATTGAATTCAAATCCTATGCGGCGACGCGTTGATTCGATGGCAAAAGCGTATTTTTGAGGGTCGACCGCAGTCAGATCAGCAATCTGCTCTCGTAGGAGATTGATATGCTTCACGTATCCCTGGTAGAGCGCCAGGTGTACGTCGATCTGCTTCTGCGAGATCCCGTCGAGTGCGGGAATATCAAAGCTTTTTGGTTCGTACGTATGCATAGGGAAATGATGAGGGCTGAGTAATGAAGAAAGTATAGCATTTTGAGGAATGCAGTCTCAGTGAGATACTGCCGCCCATGCGCCGAAGTGCCCAGATTACCGGCATCGCCATAGCGATCCTCTGCATGACGGCAGGCATCATCTGGTATGCTGTGGTGCAAGAGAGTCGGGCAGGCGTCCTTACGGTATCTTTTCTCGATGTGGGTCAGGGAGATGCCGTATTCATCACATCACCATCCGGCAATACCGTACTGATCGATGGGGGTCAGACCTCGAGGGTTTTACGTGAGCTCGGCACCGTTATACCGTGGTACGACCGATCGATCGACGTGATCATCCCGACGCACGCGGATGCCGATCATATAGGTGGCCTTATCGACGTACTCGACCGCTACCAGGTAAGCCATATCATCCGCCCGAGCACCGAGGGCACTACTGCACTGTGGCGCACATTCACTGAGAAGATCAAAGTAGCCACCACACAGGGGACACACGTGACGATCGCACAACGTGGGCAGATCATTAATCTCGGTGGTTCGACAGGCTCACCACAGGCGCCGCACGCCTACCTTGAGGTACTTATGCCTGATCGCCCTGCCCCAGACCTCGACACCAACACAGGCTGCATCGTCACCCGTCTCGTATACGGTGATACGGCTTTTTTGCTCCCGTGCGATGCACCACAAGCGATAGAAAAGTACCTTGTGATGCTCGATGGCACCGATCTGCGCTCCGACGTACTCAAAGCGGGACATCACGGGTCAAAAACCTCATCCGGCCCCTTATTTTTGGGTTACGTAAATCCACATTTCGGCGTGTACTCACGTGGCTGCGACAATACATATGGTATGCCGCACAAAGAAACCATCGCCACGTTTGAAGCATTCGACATTCCGACCCTTGATACATGCGAGCAGGGGACGATCACGTTTGAGAGCGATGGACAAAAAGTGACCGTAAAATAAAGCTCGTTTAGGAGGAGGTTAAACCTCCTGCTTGACGTAACAGACGAGATTAGGTGCCCTCTCGATGATGTGCCTGCCCGGCACACAGAAAAAACGGAGGGGGATGACCTCCGTTTCTAAGTCCATCATTATTATTTCATAACAGAATTGGTACGAGCAACGGATCGATGGATGTAATCTTGCTCTTCAAAGATTCATAGGCTTGCGGGTAGTTGGTAGGCGACGCCCCCCACTTATTGATAAGGTAACGGACCTCAGCCATGTCCGCTACCCCATTCTCACAAGGTCTCACCTCAATGACCTCTATGTATTCGCGTGCACAAATTTCAATACCATTGATGCACTTGCCGATCTTTTGTGCGAACATAATATCCGGCGCTTCGACGATCACATTTCTATCTTTGTCACTTTTTACAGAACGATCATCCACATCATCGTAATAGATGGTCGCGTATTTGATGCTAAACAACGACATTTTCAAGCTCCTCGGTTTTTGTGTTCTATATAACAACCCCAATATCCAAACTATCAAAAATATATCTTATCGGCAAACTGCCTGAATCTCACTTTATGATATAGTTTCTCGGTGAACGCCGAATCCCGATACTTACACGGTCTCAACGAACGACAAAAAGAGGCGGTACTCCACACCGAGGGGCCGCTTCTCATCATTGCAGGAGCGGGGGCGGGCAAGACTAAGACCATCACACACCGCATCGCACACATGATCGAGCAGGGGGTACCAGCGCGACAAATCCTCGCCGTGACGTTTACCAATAAGGCGGCGGGGGAGATGCGTGAACGCGTCAAGAAATTGATCCCTGAGGGAAGGGGCGTCCCTTTGGTCGCGACATTTCATAGCCTGGGTGTGCGGCTTTTGCGCGAATTCCATGAGGAAGCGGGGCTTGAGCGCGGTTTTAGTATCTGGGATCGCGACGATAGTATGCGCGTCATCAAGCGTGCGCTCGAAAAGCTCAATATCGAGACGATCCCCGGCCGCAATGTACTGTCGGCGATTTCCCGCGCAAAAGGGGATGGCATCTCGCGCGAGGAGTACGATCGCGACGCCAATTCATTCCACGAGCGCACGGTCGCCCAAGTATGGCAGATCTACGACAAGGCGCTTCACGAAGAGGGTGCCTTGGATTTCGACGACCTCCTGGGTCGTACACTTATGCTTCTACAGAACTCGCCGCGCGTGCTTGAACTTTTGAGGGGTCGCTGGCACTACATCACGATCGACGAATATCAAGACACCAACGCCGCGCAATACGAGATTGCACGCTTGCTTTCTGGCGAGCGCCGCAATCTCTGCGTCGTCGGCGATATCGACCAGTGTGTTGCGGAAGGAACACTCATTACTATGGCAGATGGAGAAAAAAAACCTATCGAACGTGTCAAAAAGGGTGATTTAGTGCTATCAAACTATGGCAGCGGCGCCATGCGCCCATCACACGTCCATCGGATACACAGGCGATCAACAAGGGAAACAGTGACTATCACCACAAAATCCGGCCGTAGACTGACGACCACATCGGATCATGTACATTTTGCCGGATATCGGCTCGGTATCGTGCCACAGATGTATTTCACGTACCTTATGTATAAGCACGGCGTCGGGTACCGACTTGGAGTATCACAAGTCTATGCCAACGGCCAACGAACTCCAATGGTCGGATTCCAACAACGCTGCAACCATGAACACGGGGATGCTGTATGGATCATTGGAACTCATACCGCCTCGAACGATGCGCGCGTCATGGAGTACACACTCTCTCTCCAATACCAAATACCGACACTACCATTCGTGGCGCGCAAAGGAGTGAGTGTCGGCGGATATGTACACGACCAAAGGGTTATAGATGCACTATTCGCCACAATCGATACAGAAAAGGGAGCCTTTCGGCTACTTCGAGACCGTGGCCTGTCGCGCGATTACCCCCACCACCGAGCACAGTCTCGAGACAGTAATCGGCGTAATGTAACGATCACGCTCTGTGGCGATCAGCGCGGTAAAACCCCTATGCATCGTATATCAATGACCGGAAATGACGACGAAGGGAAACATCTTTTGCAATCTATCGGACTTTCCGTGCGTTCTGTAAAGAATGGATCATCGAGCTGGCGTTTCGAGAGTGCACACGCCGACTACGCAGCCTTGCGTGAACGTGTCATGCACATCTCTACTGTGTTTCCCAGACTTGCCATAATTGAGAATGCACGACTTGGTGGCAATAAGGCAAATCCAAAAGATGGAAATTCGCTCGGTTTCCTACCAGCCGCATCGGTGCTTCCTGGCATGGCCCTGTTCGACGAGGTGGGAGGATACGACATTATAACTGGTGTAGAAAAAGCTACTCAAACCAGGCGCGTTTACGACATCGACATCGAACACACACACAATTTCATCGCAAATGGCATTATCACGCACAATTCGATATATACTTGGCGCGGGGCCGACATCGAACACTTGATGAACTTCGAGACTCAGTTCCCGGGTACCAAAGTCATCCTCCTCGAACAAAATTACCGTTCTACGCGCACCATCCTCACCGCTGCCAATGCGGTGATTGCTAAAAACAAACGCCGCAAAGAGAAAAATCTTTTTACCGACAACGACACAGGCGAACCGATCCATACATACGCCGCGCGCAATGAAATGGACGAATCGTGGTTTGTCGCACAGACAGCGGTCGAGATGATACAGGGGGGCATCAGGCCCGACGAAATCGCAATCCTTTACCGGGAGAACTTCCAGTCGCGTGCACTCGAAGAGGCACTCCTCGCATTCTCAGTGCCCTATCGCGTGCTCGGCACCAAATTCTTCGAACGCAAAGAAGTGAAAGACACGCTCTCATATCTGCGCGCTGCGCTCAATCCGAAAAGCAAAGTCGATCTCGTGCGCGTGGCCGCTGTACCACCGCGCGGTATCGGCAAAGTGACGCTCGATAAAATGCTTGCCCCGTTAGAAAAACCAGATACTAACGGCTTCACGTCAATATGGGACCAGTTTTTTCTAACGGGGCGAGTGGGGGATGAGTCTTCCATCACAGGAGCAACACTCATCAAGGTGACAAAATTCCGTGAACAGATCGCGGCTATACGCAAAGCAATCGAAACGTTACCCGCATCTGAAGCGGTGCGATACACCGTCGAAGTGTCCGGTATGGAAAAGATGTATCAGGAAGACAAGAAAGAGGGGATAGAGCGTCTCGAAAACATCCACGAGCTCGTCAATCTCGCCGTGCGCTACGATGAGGAGCTCCCCCCAGTTGGTATCGAAAAGCTCCTCGAAGAAGCCGCCCTCCAGTCCGACCAGGATGAGCTTGAGGAGCCCCAGGCAGCAGTCTCCCTTATGACCATTCATGCGTCCAAAGGTCTCGAATTCGACGCGGTGTTTGTGACCGGCCTCGAGCAAGGCCTCTTTCCGTCACTACGCGAAGATACGCGCGACCCCGAAGAAGAGCGCCGACTCTTCTACGTCGCTGTCACACGCGCGCGCAAGCGGCTCTTCCTCAGTCATGCCGGCGAACGCATGAAATACGGCTCGCGCGAGCGCGCCCTGCGATCAGAATTCATCCACGACATCGACCAGCGCCTCATCGTCCACTCCTCACGCGACGGTGGCGTAGAAGGGCAATCGGGAGAGGGAATTATTTGGTAAGGGTTCGTCCACGAATAACGTACCCGTTATGTGTGAACTATGGCACATCGGCATAGTATTTTTGGAAACCAGGTTCCTTAATGATAGTATGCCGGTACTTTATGGCTTCACGCAAAGTACCGCTTGTACCCAATGAATATTTCCATGTCTACAATAGGGGTGTAGACGGTCGCTCTATTATTCAAGATAAAGAAGATCTTGGACGCCTGTTAAACAGTATGCGCGTTTTTAACCGCGTCGAACCGGTGGGAAGCCTTTATGCGTTTTCATTCCACGACCCTCAGTTAAGGAACCAGGTTCCTAAGTTGGAAGACAGTAAGCACCTTGTGTCTATCGTGTCTTTCAACATTCTCCCGAATCACATCCATTTCGTCCTGAAGCCACTCGTTGAGAAAGGTGGGAGTGAGTATGTAAAACGTGTTATCGGAGGATTCACATTGTTCTTCAATGAAAAGTACGGGCGAACTGGGCCTCTTTTTCAAAGTCCGTTTAAAAGTACGCATATCCGCAGCACTCACCACTTGTTACACATGCAAACGTATGTCAATTTAAATGATTATATTCACGGACGAGGGCAATTTCCTGAATGGGTGGGTGCCAGCAGTTGGGGTATGTTCACCACTAAAACAATGAACGATATCTGCGACCCAATTGAGGTCGAAGCTATTCTTTCCCATTTTCCCAATCGTAGTGAATATCGAAAACGGGCCCTCGAAACTGCCGATGCAATATGGCAAGAGCGTATGGCAGACGAAATCGAGCAAACAACGCAGGGACGCGATATTGCGGACCAAGCCGCTCTGGAGAAGAATATTCTTCCCCAACTTAGGAACCAGGTTCCTAAGTGATTACTATGGGTATTCGTCTTGGTCAGCATTTTTTGAAAAATCAGTATTTTGCGCAAATGCTCGCGCAGGCTGCTCACATTACTCCGGATGACACCGTCGTCGAGGTCGGCCCCGGCAAGGGAGCACTCACCAAAGAGCTCCTCAAACATTCGCGCAGGGTCCTCGCCATCGAAAAAGACCCTGCACTGATCGAAAAACTGCGCGAAACATTTCCCGATGAAGTTGCAGGCGGCGCACTCACTATTATCAGTGGGGACATTCGCAATTTTAAACCAGAAACCTGTCGAGGTCTGACCTCGACAGGGTATGTGGTTGCGGCGAATATTCCTTACTACATCACCGGCGAGATCATCCGCCAATTTTTGGAGTGCGACACACCTCCACGCACCATGGCGCTTTTGATCCAAAAAGAAGTGGCGCAGCGCATCGTCGCACACGACAAAAAAGAAAGCATCCTTTCTATCTCGGTCAAAGCGTATGGACGCCCGCGCATCGTGGCAAAGGTAGGGAAGGGGTGTTTTAACCCACCACCATCGGTAGATTCTGCCATCATCGCCATCGAAGATATCTCAAAAGACTTTTTCTCGGGATTTGATGAGCAATCTTTTTTCAAAGTGGTCCGTGCCGGCTTCGCCTCAAAACGCAAGTATCTCGGCAATAATTTGGCCGTCATATTTGAAAAGGAGAGGGTGTCGCAGGTATTTGCAGCACTCGACATCGCGGAAAAGACCCGCGCCGAAGATGTGCCGCTCCAAAAATGGAAACTTTTGACATTGCAATTATTCGAACGAGGCTTTCAAAATTGAGTGCGATTCTAGGAGCGCGAGAAAAATATTTTGAGCCGTACTAGAGGTACGGTGAAACATATTTTGCGATGGGCGACGACGAAGCGTACCAATTTTGGAAGCCTACTGCGAAGAGCCGTGCATGATGATCGAGCTACCTGACCGCACATCAATCGGCACGATGGTATAGAGACAAGCAGTCGGAGCACCCGCAAGCCCCAGGAGCCACTGCCCAGCATGGCTCGGCGGGCCAAAAGCGTACGAGCGCGTCCCGCTTGTCCAGATATAGACCCCTGGCACCGGGGGGCCGAGGCGAACGTAGATTGTCCTGTTGTAACAACGATGCACTTCGGACGCCTGACCACCGAAGGGAAATGCATACACGAGAGAAGGAAGCATCGCACATACCACCAGCAAGAGTGTCATCAATGCGACCGGTGTGCGCCACGTAGCGATGAGGGTCATATGCGTATCCTATCACCCCTTTTAGACACGAAGCGAGTTATCCCCCACGGCACAAAAGTGACACACACCCTCTCCAGGACCCGGTGTATCATTATCCGCATGAAGTATCCGTACTTTTTGGGTGTCGTCGGCATTATCGCATTACTCGCCATAGGGGGAGCAATCGTTGACACGCGCGTGCCCATCGGCGCTGGCGAGAGTACGTATAGCGGGGGTACACCCATTTATTTTGACACTTCCTCCTATGCACCCTATCAGCCGTCGACGCAGAATCAGACCCCTGATGACAGCACTCCGGCAATCCCCACCATGCGTACGTATGACTCGTTTTCATATACACCAGACCCAAGCAAGGGCTCTGCGACAAACATCCCGAGCACGATCATCCATTCTGATTCAAGCTTTGATTTCAATGCATTCATGCAGAAGCTGTCTTCATCGGGTACATCGGCTTCACAGATCCCTGTAGGCACATCGATTAATACTCCTATTATCCAAGAAGAATCGTATCCGTTCGTCCCCCCCGAGCTTTTTTCATCGCCTGACGCACCACCTGCGCGCTCCGCACTCCAACAAGAGCTCTATACGTATGGCAACACAGCAGGCTCTTTCCTAAAGACATACGAACAGATGCATGCCAACGACGTCGCGGTGATGCAGCGCTTTTTTGACACCCGGACAAGCGCACCAAATACGACCGCGCTGCGCCAAGTCGCCAACGACTTTAAGGCGGTGGGCCTCAATATGAAGACCGTGCAGCAGGTCCCCGCACCAGCCGCGTCGATCCATAAAAATCTCGCTGAGTCGTACATCGTCGTCGCAGATAAGATGATCGCCATGCTCTCTACCGCAAACGACGAAGACTTCATCCAGGCAGTCCTCACATACAATGCGGCCGTTGAAGAAAACCTCAAACACCTCGTCGCGCTCATCGACACTTTTGCCAACAACGGCGTGAAATTTGGACCGAGTGAATCCGGGAGTGTCTTTATGTTTTCAAGCGTCGGCTTGTAAGGGCTCGTCCACACATAACGTACCCGTTATGTGTGGACTACACTTATGGCCCCGTTCATTTCGAGTTGTTAATGAACGGGATCTAAACACACGCACATTCGGCATCACAACAACGCGCAGACGGATGATATACTTAATGAGTGGAAAACGAACGCTTTGACACCGGCGGGTCTTGGCGCATTATCGCGAGCGCAGCGCTTTCGATAGCGGTCGTCATCGGGATTCTTGCGTGGCAGTTCCACACACGGGTCATACAAGCACGACGAGTAGGGGATGCTTCTGCGACGAGCACCTCTCTGGAAACCCCGCGCAACAGTGCACGAGAGCTCGCCGAAAAACTCGGGCTACCAGACCCGACCGCGACATCGTCCACACCGGAAGAAATCGCACAGATCGGATCCAATGCATTCGGACAGATAGCGACGTACTATGCGATCTTGGAACAGAACAACGCCTACACACCGGAGATCGGCGCACAGATCGCGGCGAGCATTGCACCGAGCATCCATGCACGCGTCCCGTACTCGATGTACGACGAAAAGTCGCTTTCGACACATGGCGACACGTCATACGCGGGCATGCGCGCCTATCGCACCGCCCTGCAGACGTCACTTGCCCCGCTCAAACTCAACAAGGAGTACGAGCTGCACCTGTACGGTGCATACATGGAGACGCGTGATGTGACATACCTGACCAAACTCACTGCTGCCGCGCAGCATTATCGTGAAGCAGCAGGCCTCACGGCGCGCATCACGGTACCCAAAGATGCAACATCTATCCATATCGCGGTTTTAAACGCAATGCAAAAATTTGCATCCACACTCGACCTCATGGTCGCCAATATTTCCGACCCGATCACATCGCTCGCACTCCTGAGCGCATATAGCAAAGCGGAAGACGATATGGTCAACGCATTCACCACGCTCGACGACTACTATGCCAGCAAACAACCATGAAAACTAGCACACGCATATATACTCAACAAAAAAAGGGAGTGATCATCGCATTCGCTTGTTTGACGATTGCATATCTCACACTCCTCCCTGCTATAGGCCTCGCACAGGAACAGCAATCACTCCCGGCACAAATCACCTCCTGCAGCCAAAACGGCAACGTCCCTGTAGAATCAGGAAATTCCGTGGGTGTCTCGCAGGGAAGCGGCACATTTGTCCCGGTCGCGGATCAGGCCGTCATCACAAACACAAATCTCATGATTCAAAACACGAGCAGGATCATCAGAAACACCGGCATGCTCGTATACAAAGAATGCGTCTTGCGCCCGCTCGTCAACGCACAACGAAAAGCGGTCACCTCGATGGTCGTGCGCAACGGTATAAACGCATACAACACGCAGCGCAACGGCGGACCGCTCTTCGCACAGAATATTATCCAAGAGCGTTTGTACCTCGCGCTGGATCCGCAAATCCTGGTGACCCTTGCCAATGGTACCTTCGACGCACTCAATGACCTCTTTGAAGGCACTATCAAATCCGCCGTCGGCAACAACTACTACAAGGCGACTCGCGAAAAGGCGAGCAGCACACTCGCGTGTCCGTATCGGGGAAATCTCAATGCAGCACTCAATGGCAGCCCCCAAGGGTCGACGCGCGATGCTCTTTTGGCATTTAGAAATCCGGCGTGCGTCCCACATATGGCGGCAGAAATGGCAAATCAGGTGGCGTTCGACTATATGGGCGCTGCCGAAGAGAGTCTCCTTACCAACGTCAATTGGGGGCAGGGAAACTATCCGCAGGTACAGCTCGACGACAACGGCAACTACGTCTTCACGACAGACACGATCGTGACCGCTCCCGCCTCTGCAGTGAAAACGGTCCAAGAACAACTCCTCACGTCGGGCTTCCGCATGCAGGAAAACGCCAACAACGTCAATGAGATGGTCGATGTACTCTTCTCCGACGTGGGGTCACGGATGATGTCGAGCCCGCAAGGCATGGGTGGTCTCGTTATGCCCGGCACCGGAGGCAGCAGCGGGGGTTCGTATCTGGATCAGGTCGTATCTCGATCCGGCGGCCAACTCATACAGATCGGAGGCAACGCGGCGCTCCAAATCCTCAACGCCGCACTGACAGTCGAGCGCGCATACAATCAGGCGGTGTCTGCTATTGCCGCAAATCTCATCCAGACCATCAACCAGCTGCGCGCCGTCGAACGCCAGTGCTTTACATCTCTGACACAAAATGTGTGTGTCGCGGGTACGATCTCCCCAGATGGCACTTCGTGTACGGGGGTTTCCGGCAACAATCTCACCCGTATTGCCACATCGACCGCCTTTTCTCAAGCGGTCGTCACCAATCAGATCGCACCACTGGCATCGACCACGCAGGCCAACATCACAAAATCAAACAACGCCATAACCATCCTCAGTCAAATGATTTCGACTGTCACCAACAATCCGAATGCACAAGCGAGCGTGCTTGCACAATACAATCAGCTCGCCGCACAAGGCACCTTCCATACCCAATCCGATGTCACATCTGCACAAGCGCAGCTGCAGACCGTCGCTGCCGCCACGAGCAATCTCGTACAAAACACCATCAACACCTGGGCAGGGACCGACAGCCAAGGAGAATCGACTATTCCATGGGATCACAGCATCTCTCCTGGAGTAGGGTGGTGTAATTATCAGAGCCAGGGGACACTCACCTCATGGGATCAGCGGTGGCGTTAAAATAGTGCTATGAGTCGCTTTCACATACCACAGGTTCTCACACACAGCGTCTTGTATGTATTTTTTGCCTGCGCGATACTCTTCCTTCCCCTCCAGGTGTCATTACCCGCGCCAACCACACAAACCACTTCAATCGGTTACTCCGTGACGCTGAGTGCCGCACACGCCCAGACAGGCCCGTCCGCATCGACCAAAACGAAAGATCTCCCCACCTCATGCGGCGGCTGGGGATGGCTCCAAGTAGGAGTGGTCACCTGCGCCACACGATGGACCATATCCGTCCTCGCCACGCTCGTGATCCAGGCCGGTGTCCTTATCCTCGGCCTCGCAAGCGGACTATTTGGCCTCTTGATTGATCGCACTATCATCGGCTTTGGCGCCGCTGATGGTATTCTCACCAAAGGGGTGCAGGATGGCATCACTATCGCGTGGACCGCTTTGCGCAATATCTCCAACATCCTCATCATCGGCTTTTTCACCTTTATCGCCATCAACATCATTCTCGGCAGCGCCGAATTCGGTCAAAAGAAGCTCGTCGCCCGCGTCCTCATCGTCGCGATCCTCATCAATTTCAGCCTCTTCTTTACGAAAGTCATTATTGATTTTTCCAACTACACTGCCACACAGTTCTATCGCCAGGCGACCATACTGCAGACGAGACCAAACACCGGCGGCACCCCTGAAGGTATCGGCGACCAGTTTATGAATGCCCTCGGCGTGACCTCGTTTGCCCAGACCCAAGGGGAGATCTCCAAGCTCGGGGAGACACAAAATGGCATCGCATCCATGCTACTCATCTCGATCATGTCGTTTGTCATTCTGCTTGCCACAGCTATGGTGCTTTTCTACGGGTCATTCATCCTCGCTTCTCGCGCGATCCTCCTCGTCTTTCTCATGATTACCGCTGCTCTTGCGTTTACCACCTGGCTCATCCCGACATTTGCAAGTAAAGGATGGGACACGTGGAGAAAGGCGCTTATCGAAAGTGCGGTGCTCGCACCCATGCTCATGCTCTTCCTGTGGGCGACGCTCGCAATCGCACGCGCCCTCAAAGCGGCCAACAACGGCGGCACACTCGGCGGGGTGCTGGTAAATCCTGCCAACGCAGGTGATCTTGGTGCCTTGTTCTCATATCTCGTCATTCTCGGGTTGTTGTTTGCGACCTTTAAGGTGACGTATAGCTTCTCGCGAGACATCAGCGGATTCAATTGGGCCTCCGTCGCACCCGCAATCGGCGTCGCCGGCTTCGCGCGCGCTGGGGCATTTGCCGGTAAAAATATGAGTGCAATCGCCAGCCGCGGACTCAACGCCGCCGCGAATCGCATCACCTCGAACTCAAAAATGGCGACCCTCGGCAAGGGCGCCTTGTATGGCGCATCGGCACGTGCCGCTACCCTCAGTCTGCGCAGCCAAAACCTCATGAATACGGGTGTCGGTGCGCTCGTCGCGAGCCAAGTAAAGAAAACCGGCCTGACACAGCCAGTCTTGGCCGGAGCAAATCGCCCGCCCATCTTCAATGCAGCCCAACAAAGCGCCACAAATTCAATCCTGCAGGCTATTGCCGCAAAGAAGCCTCCCGCACCACCAAGCATCACCCCGCCGCCAGTACAGAAGGCGCTGCCAAAGCCGCCGACTACTCCTCCCACACCCACAAAACCTCCGACAGCACCGGTTGGCGCCGCCTTACCAAAACCTCCTACAGCTCCGTCTACTGGAGCAGTGCAGCCTACCCAAGCTAAACCCGCAGCAGCTGGCCCGCAAGCGCTACCAAAACCGGCGGCGGCGAGTGCTCCCGGCACCACTCCACCTACGGGCGTACAGCGCGGCGGTGCCACTGATGCAGTGGGCAGCCAGATCGCAGAGGCACTGAAGGAAGGGGAGAAGAATAAGGCCGAGAGTAATAAGGCGGCAGCGGCAGCGAGTGACCAGAAGCAAAAACAGCTCACCGAAGAAATCGGCAGGGCGGTTGCGGGCGCTACAGCCGAAAGTGCACGAGAAACAGCGGAGGCAGTGAGAGCGGCAGGTACGGAGACACAAGCGGCTGTTGGAAAAATCGCAGAACAAGCAAGTACATCCCAAAAGGAAGTCGGGCAGAAACTAGCAGAAGAATTCAAAGGTGCTGCTGCTGACGTGAAAGGTGCCGCAGCCTCCGACGCCGCGACATTTACCAAGGGCCTGGAGACCTTCCAAAAGACACGAAAAGAGGAGCTCGACCAAGCAACGGCTTCGGGAGCATGGGAGCGCGCCGCTTCTTCCCGCAAAGCGGAGGCGCGCGCTGTAGCTGAAAATATCCGTTCGGCCGCCCAACAAACGACGATACAAGCCTCGGCACGTTTTGCCCCCACACCCTCACATCCGCTCACTATTCCATCGGGGGGTACTGCTGACACACAAGCGGCACAATCCCTATCCATGCGGCCCCAAAATATGCCCGGGAGTGCAACCGCGCATGTCGGCCAACCATCCATGAATATAAACAATCTCTCATACGCGGACATCATCCGCGCGGGTACGCGCAGGGGCGGCGACAAACCCGGCACCGTCCCCGTCATTCGTCTGAGCGAACAACTCAAAGCCAAACACATGCCGCAGCCGTCCAATCCTGCCAATGACAACAGGCCGCCACATTCTCTCACCGCATAACCACATCATATGGACACATCACACACTATAGACTTCGAAAAGGTAATGCATGAGCGGTTTGCACAGCTCCCTCCATCTATACAGGCCGCCATCACATCGGCCGATGTCGAGACGCACCTACGTGAGCTCGCCAAGACCCACCAACTTCATCTCGACCAGTGGAATCTGCTCGAAAACGAGGTCATGCTCACACTCTTGGGCCTCCAACAAATGTCCCAACTCAAGGATAATATTATGAAAGAGGTTGGTGTCTCCGATCAGGTGGCAACAGAGCTCGCCAACGACATCACACAAAATGTCTTCCAGCCGATCCGTGACGAGCTCGAACAACTACTCGAACACCCCGCATCACAACCGGACACACCACCATCAGCCTCTGGCGCGGCCCAAGCATCAACACCAGCTTCCACTACACCCACGCCGACCCCTCCCACGCCAGACATAAAGGTGGCACGTGCCGCCACACCATCTACCTATCTGTCGCAGACTCCGAGTCATGAACGTAAAACCATAGACGGTGACCCTTATCGCGAACAAATTAATTAAATCCTCTACGTATGTAGATTTGTGTGGGGGGATAGGGCACAAGCACAGTACCTGGACTGTAGTAGAATATAGATATGGTTGAAAGGAAGAGGGGTCATTCCACCAGCCTCATTTATCTATGCAATTCCAGGTTCCCCAATTCATCGAGGTCGAGGACAAGATCTTTGGTCCGTTCACGTTCAGACAGTTCATCTATCTCGTGGGTGGTGCTGGTGCGTGCTACCTTGTATGGCGCGTCCTGCCGGTATTTGTATCGTTGCCACTGATCATCTTTATCGCGCCGTTTTCCGTGGCGCTTGCCTTCTTTCAAATGAACGGCCGTCCGTTTATTCTCGCGCTCGAAAGCGGCTTCTTTTATCTCATACACTCAAAGTTGTACCTATGGAACAACACGAAAAAACCGCTTGTCGCACGCGAAAAGACAAAAACAGCCGCAGCGACCAAGAACGGTCTCTACATACCTCGGCTTTCCGACAGCAAACTTCACGAGCTCGCCTGGAGCCTTGATATTAGAGAGCGCATCGCGAGCGGCACGACAGTGGAGGCCGAGCGGCAGCCAGCTCCCGTCGACGTACTCGCCCCCGTCCGCACTGCCCGCGACGCCATGACTAAAGCATCATAAATCTATGGAAGAAACCAACGCGCGCACATCCACCCGTTCGACACAAGACTTCGTCCCTATTTCGGAAGTCCGCGACGGCATTGTCGTTTTGAAAAACGGGGAATTGCGCGCAATACTCCTTGCATCATCCATCAACTTTGCCCTGAAATCCGAAGACGAGCAGACGGCATTCATTATCCAATTCCAAAACTTCCTCAACTCACTCGATTTTTCCTGCCAGATCTTCGTACAATCGCGTATGCTCGACATCCGCCCCTACATCACCACCCTCGAAGCGCAGTACAAACAACAGCTCGACGACCTCATGCGCATACAAATCCGCGAATACATCGAATTCATCAAGAGCTTCACCGAAGCCGCCAACATTATGACCAAAAATTTCTTCGTCGTCGTGCCGTACACACCGACAATCATCAAGAAAGCTACCGGCCCTACCTCGTACCTCCCCTCATTCGGCGGCAAAAAAGACAGCGGCACAGTCGAGACGTCGTTTGAAGAGCACGTCTCCCAGCTCGAGCAGCGCATCTCGATCGTCCAACAGGGCCTGGTACGCACCGGAGTACGCACCGTCCAGCTCGGCACCGAGGAAGCTATCGAACTTCTCTACAAGATGTTCAATCCCGGCGAAGAAGGAAAACCTATGCCCGTACCTACCGACTGATGCCAGGGTATAATGACACACAAACGCATATGTCCTCACCACAGCACGACTACCTCATACACACACTATGGCACTCCTAGACCTCCTACACCTCGGCGACAAGAACAAGAAAGATACGGAGGGCCCGGGGATAATCCCGGTATTGCCCGCGGAGATCTACCAGACGGGCGTGCTCGACCTGCAAGACGTCATCGCACCGCATGCACTGCAGATCAATTCGCGCGAGCTCGATCTCGGCGAGAAGATCGCGCGTACCTTTTTTGTGATCTCATATCCGCGCTTCCTTACGACAGGGTGGTTTGCGCCGATCATCAACATGGACAAGGTGATCGACATTTCCATCTTCGTCCACCCGATGGATACCAATGAGATGCTACGCAAATTCCAAAAAAAGGTCGCCGAGGTGCAGAGCCAGATATCCACACGCGAAGAGAAGGGAATGGTGCGCGATCCGATGCTCGACACCGCTTACCAAGACCTCGAACAGCTGCGCGACAGCCTCCAGCAAGCGCAGGAGCGCATTTTCGATGTCGGCCTGTACCTGACGATCTACGGCAACACACGCGAGGAGATCGACAAGGCCGAGGCAGCGGTACGCTCGATCCTCGAAAGCCGCCTCGTCTACATCCGCCCCGCACTCTTCCAACAAGAACAGGGGTTCCGATCTGTCTTGCCCTTATGCACTGATTTACTTGATGTACACACCAAGCTCAATTCGGCCCCGCTCTCGTCGATCTTTCCCTTCATCTCGTTTGACCTCACGTCAGACCGCGGCATCCTCTATGGCATCAACCGCCACAATTCATCACTGATCCTCTTCGACCGCTTTAGTTTGGAGAACTATAACTCGGTCACTTTTGCAAAGTCGGGCGCAGGCAAAAGTCTTCGCGGCAACGAGTCGGTACTCATACGCCGCAATGGTGTAATACATAGAGAAAGAATCGGTTCGGTCGTTGAGCGACTTATCAAAAAGCATGGCGCCACAAAAATCGATGAAGAGCTCGAGGGTGTCATTGACCCTGGTTTTGAAGTATTCAGTTTCGACAAGAATATGCGGGCAGGGTGGAGTATGGTTTCTGTCGCCGCACGCAAAGAGGCCCCGGATATCTACTATACATTCAAAACAAAAAGTGGCCGGGAAGTAACCACAACCGCCGATCATAATATGCTCGTGTTGCGCGACTGCAAGGTGATCGCCGCAAAAAGTGAAGATGTACGCGAAGGGGAGTATATCCCTTTACCGCGACAGGTGCATGCGACAAGCGGCGGCTCACATCACGAGCTAACGAAAGATTTTGCTTCACTATTAGGTTGGATATCGGCCGAGGGAGCATTCACTGATCGCTCAATCGTCATCAGCAATACAGAACAAGAAGCCTTGGATCAGATTGCGACACTCTGTGCCAATCTACACTTGAATCATACGCGAAACGCGCGATGGATTGCCGTGTATGGTAAAGCATTGCGCGTATACTTGCACTCGATCGAGGCGGATGGTTTGTCGGGAAGAAAACGCGTTCCTGCGCCCGTCTTTGGCGCGTCGCGCGAAATAGTTGCCGCGTATTTGCGTGCGTATTTCGAAGGCGATGGAGGGGTCGAAGATCACGAAGTAACCGTTCTTTCAAAATCAAAAGAGCTCATTTCCGGCATATCATATCTTTTGTATTACTTTGGTATCATCTCACGCATCCAAAAACGACACAAACGATACGCGGCGACAGGCGGTTACCGCACGTTCTGGCAATTACAGATTTCAGGTCAGGATAATATCAGAAAATTCCAGGAGTATGTCGGTTTTGTTTCGACGCGCAAACAGTCGGCGCTCGCCCCTATTGCCGCGAAAGCGGGTAATACCAACGTTGACATTGTTCCTGGGTTGCAACCGCTCGCGCAAGAACTCGCGTCGCTTTTCGACTCGCAGCTCTCCGACATCGCCGACTTTTCCGCGCTCAAACAGGGGCGCAACCTCTCTCCACAACACCTTGGAAGGTTCGTATCGACGATGGAGGAACGTGTCCAACGCTTCAAAGACCTCTATCCATTTATGCAAAAGCTGCAAGACTTGCCTACTGTAGGCGCGATCATCAAAAAAGCCGACGAAGATCGGGAACTGAATCGCGGACTTATCGAGGCTATGAGCAGTTCATGGTTCACCATCAAACAAGGAATGGCCCCGCGCGCCAAAAACGCATTAAAAATATTCGAGACGGCGGGAATGGATGCACCAAAGACAGTGGATGAATTAAAAACGATGCTCAACGAAGGTATCGCGAATCTCCGCGTGCCGGCGAACGGTTTTGACGGCGGTTATCTGGCGCGGACATTAGGCGGTATGCGAGACAATGCATCATATGATTTGCTGCACGCCGCCGCCCAATTCATCGCGGGAGAGTACCACCGCATATTGCAAAACCTGAATCGCGTTGAGGAAATCATCACCACACTCAAAACGCTCGCCGAGGCGGACCTTTTTTGGGATCCGATTGTATCCATCACTAAGAAAGAGAATATAGGAGACAAATACGTGTATGATCTTACTGTTGATGACGAAGTGTTCCTGGCCGGGCACGGCGGCATGTTCGTGCACAATTCGTATACGACCAAACTGGAGATATTGCGCTCCCTCATGTTCGACACCGAAGTGATCGTGATCGACCCGGAGCGCGAATATGAATACCTCGCAGAGACGGTCGGCGGGCGCTACTTCAACATCTCACTCTCCTCCGAACATCACATCAATCCCTTCGACCTGCCGATACCGCGCGAAGATGAAAATCCATCAGACGTGCTGCGCAACAACACCATCGCACTCGTCGGACTCTTCCGCATCATGCTCGGCGGACTCACTCCCGAGGAAGATGCAATCATCGATAAAGCCATCACCGAGACATACGCGCTCAAAGACATCAGCGCTGATGCCAATTTCGCCGCCGTCGAACCGCCGCTTCTCTCAGACTTCGAGCTCGTACTCTCGGGCATGGAAGGATCAGAATCGCTCGTACAGCGACTCGCCAAATACACCAAGGGCACCTGGTCGGGCTTCATGAATCGCCCCACCAACGTCGATATGAATAAGAAACTCGTCGTCTTCTCGGTGCGCGACATGGAAGACGATCTCAAGCCCGCCGCCATGTACATCATCACACACCACATCTGGAACACCGTGCGTAAAGAGCTGCGCAAGCGCCTCCTCGTCATCGACGAGGCATGGTGGATGATGCGCTCTGAAGATACTGCATCATTTCTCTTCTCGATCGCAAAGCGCGGACGCAAATACTACCTCGGCATCTCGACCATCACCCAAGACGTCTCCGACTTCCTCAACTCTCCGTACGGCATTCCCATGATCACCAACTCATCGATTCAGCTCCTCCTGCGCCAATCTCCGACATCGGTCGATCTCGTCCAGAGCACCTTCAAACTCTCCGATGAGGAAAAATATCTCTTGCTCGAATCCGACGTGGGGGAGGGGATTTTCTTCGCCGGACTCAAGCACGTCGCACTCAAAGTGATTGCATCGTACACCGAAGACCAGATCATCACCTCTGACCCATCACAAATCCTCGCCATCAAGAAAGCGAAGCAAAATCTCGCCGCAGCAGGTGAGGGCGGCCCCGCCGCTGAAGCAGCTATCGCCGAAGTGTCCGCCCAAACGATGGTAGAACATGCTGCGCCCGGTGCCGACACCGCGGGCGTGGGTGCAAGCTCTCTCAACAGCAATGCGCTTAAGAGCGTATGAGTCCACATCGTGGTATAAGTCTCGGAGCCAATATCGCGCTTCAGACATGTGCGCTCATTATTGATGGTCTGCAAGTTGTTGTCAGTCTGTTGAGTTTACTTCCATTCGTTGGATTCGTGCTCTCTTATGTTTTAGGTGTCACACTTAATATCTTAGCGTTCCTTCTCTTTGGGTTTTGGTTTTCCGTGCTCGGTGTCTGTATTTTTAGGAGTTATCCGCTCCATTTTATTGTCGCAATCATCCTGGAGAATGTCCCTCTCTTTAATTTTGTTCCTGGGTGGTGGGGATTTGTCTCATATATCATCGATAGGGAGAATGCGAAAGCATCTGGCTCATCCGGTACGCTATAATATACAATATGGCCTTAGTTAAAAGAGCGGGAATGTTGGTACCGACGATTCTCTTGTTCCTACTCATTTTCTTCACGTTTGCGCAAGCCCAAGCAATCTTCACCGCACCAGATCCTGGCACACATATACAGATCATCATGAGCCCGCAATACCCTTCTGCGGGGGAGACCGCACATCTCGTCGTCCGAGGGGGATCGCTTATCAACATCAGCGACAGCACCATCATCTGGTCTTTAAATGGCACTGTCATCTCAAAAGGGGTGGGGCGCTCTTCTATCGATATGAAAATTGGCCCGCTCGGACAAGCACACAATATCACGGTGATCATACAATCGCCCGACGGTTCGAGTACATCAGAATCACTTTCATTCGTACCTACCCATATCGATCTTCTCATTGATTCCGACTCGTATACACCGCCATTTTACCGAGGACGCGCCCTCCCGTCTCCGGGCACGCAGCTACATCTACAAGCTTTGACGTATTTCAAGCGCACAAACGGAACACACATCCCTTCCAGTTCGATCATATACACATGGAGACGCAACAATCAGGTCCTCGGCACCGTATCGGGAAAAGGACGCTCAACCGTCACCATACCGGCTCCCGTACCCTACAGTACCGACACCCTCTCGGTCGATGCGACCACCGCAGATGGCTCTCTGCGCGGATCTGCCACCATACGCCTCTCATCGGTTGATCCTGTCCTCGCACTATACCAAGATCACCCACTGTTTGGCGTGATGTATCATCAACTGATGGGAGGTGACACGATGATTCCTGATTCGGAGGCGACATTTGTTGCAGTGCCATACTTCTCGGGAATCTCAAGCCCCACCGACCCACAACTGCGCTACACCTGGACAGTCAACAGTGTGGCCGCCCCGACAAATGCCACGCGCCCCGACAAAATCGTCATCAATGCGGACAAGTCGGACGGCAAAGCTGTAATCGAGCTTTCACTGACACACGCCACCAACTTCTTTATGAATCTCAAACAGACATGGGACGCCGTGTTTCGGACCACCACCTCTTTTGACAATCCGTTTTCAGCTGGCCTATAACACCGTATGAAAACATTGAGACTCGTACTACTCTACATGCTTGCCGCACTCCTCGTTATTATTTTAGGAGGTGTTACCGGCTGGTATTTCTTTTTACACATTCCTCAAGAAAAAAGTGCTGCTATAGACGCCGCGCGCGGACTGGGGCCCTCGCCGCTCTCCTTTACAGGAGGAAGCACACAAAAAAATGTAAGCATGGTCGTGAGCGGCGAATCTGGGACAAGCACCACTCCAACGCCCGACACAGCTTCGTCGACACCCTCACACCTCTGGCAGGTCGACAAAACGCCCGTGGCAGGCATGCGCTTCGTGAAGCAGGGGACCACGACGACACTTCATTTTGTAGAGCGCGCCAACGGATTCTTGTTTACCGCTGACTATGCGCAGCGATCGACTGTCCGCATCACTGAAACACTCATGCCGAAAATGTATGAGGCATTTATGAGTGCCGACGGGGGGGTTATACAACGATCACTTGATGAGAGTGGCTCCATCACCACCTTCGTGTCGACCGTGGGTGCGACCACCTCGAAGACAAGCACCTCGACCGAAAAGAATTCACTCAACGGCTCATATATCGCAAAAAATATTCACATACTCGCTGTTCATCCGTCCGCACGCTCGTTCTTCTATTTTATCTCCAATGACTCCGGCGGGGTCGACGGCATGACCGCTTCTTGGAGCGGGACAAAACCGAAAAAGATATTCAGCTCGACCATGAGGCATTGGATTCCACTCTGGCTCGCTGACAACCGTCTCGTCATTACAGAAGGTGCGTCTGACGACCTTCCAGGCCATAGTTATAGTGTCGCAAGCGACGGATCTCTCGTACTCCTTCTCGGTAATGTGCCAGGGCTCACCATCCTCCCACACCCTTCCTCAAAAGCGCTAATCTACGGATCGTCGATGGGCGGCAAGCTGACACTCTTCACGCAGGGGGTAGCGAGTACGACGCCAACCGCGCTTGAAATAGAGACTATCGCGGACAAATGTGTATGGCTTGAGAGTAAGAGTCTGATCGCATACTGTGCAGTGCCCTCCACCCCACCATCCGGAAAATTTCTCGACTCGTGGTACCGCGGAGCAGTGCACACTGTCGATAACTGGTGGAAGATCGATGTGGCCGCGAACGCAGCGATGCAGATCTACTCACCAAAAGAATCTGACGGTGTAAAAATCGACGTCGAGCGCCCCATGATCGACCCGACCGGAAATTATCTCGCCTTTATCAATGCATCCGACAAGTCGTTGTGGATGTTAAAAATACCTCAATAATAAGTATGCGCATACGTACTATCGCCACCCCACTTGTCGTCTGTTTGTGCATGATCGCAGTGTTTTATGTGGCCACGACCATGGCGGCACATGCACAAGGCCAGCCTGGTCAACAAACATTCGTGTCGTTATCAAAAATTGAACAACAATCTCAAAAAACAAGCGGAATGTTTGCGGACAGAGATCTTCCCACCTTCATCAACCGTATTTTCTTCTTCCTCATCACGCTCGGCGCTATGCTCGCAGTGGGACGACTCGCATACGCCGGATGGCTGTACATGCTCGGCGACAATTACGGCAACCTCAGCAAGGCAAAGACTATCATCGGCAATGTGGTAATCGGCCTCTTACTCCTCCTCTCAATCTGGCTGATCCTCAACCTGATAAATCCGCAGATTCTCAATCTGGATGTGCTCCAGTCGATCAAGTGATTGATGATGGGGGCGATATCCATCACCCACACTGCTGAACCCCGCAAGAGAGCTGCAGGATAGGTGGCTTGCAATAGTAGATGGCTAGGCTGCGTATCGGATAACGACTCGGCGATTACGTCCTTCGCCCTGTGATTCTGTTTTTACATTGGACGCGCCCGAGAGCGTAGCGTGTATGATAAGGCGCTCATAGGCGCTCATAGGGGAGAGCTCTACATCATATTGGAAGGAGCGCGCGCGCTCAGCCATAATCAGTGCCTTTGATTGGAGATCTTTGATATGTTTGGTCCGCTGATCGTTGATATCGACCAAAAAGAGATTGCGGGCATGATCTTCTACCTTTTCTGATCCCGCGGCGGAGGCCGTGCGTTTTTCAGTAATCTTTTTTACTAAAAAGTCAATCGCATGCGCCACATCAGCCTGAAAACCATATGGCCCTTGATTGAGATTTTTGGTCGAGATCGAATAGATTATTTGTCCGGCTAATTCATTCTCGGACACGTCGCTATATTCGATACCGGCTGCGTTCAATAATTCTTTGACGGTGGAGATGATGTCGGCGCTCACCTCGTTAGAAAGCCGTTCACGCACCTTTTCAGTCGGATTCTGATCTGGTTGGGTATGTTCTTCGAAGTTTCTAAGAGGGTTCATTGAGCCTTTGTATCACACAACAGGCCCCTCATGCAAATAAGGGCTCACGATACCTCCAGTCTTGTCTAGTTAAATCTTCGACCAGAGGCGTATTCTTGCACGATCATGAAGAGGTTGCTCGTGACATAATAGAGCGCCGCTGCCGCCGGGACGACATATACGACGAAGCCGACCACGATCGGCAAGATATACCGCACCTGCAGATCAAAACTGCGCGCCATATCGGCAGAAAGCGACTCCTCAACGGCCGTCTGCCCGACGCGCGGCCCCATAGAGAGCCTTGAATACACGAGTTGGGTGAGGGCTGTCAGTGCGGCAAGCGGGATATTGTACTTGGCACCCATATCGACAAACCCAAGAAAGAGCATACTGATCGATTCGGGACTAGGGACAAAGGAGTAGAGAACGTTTGCATTCACTTCCGGCAGTCCACCCATAGCAAATATCCAGTAGAGTGCGATCAAGATCGGTAGCTGAATGAGCATCAAACCGAGACCCGCAAACGGATGAATGTCGTGTTCGCGATAGTACGCGAGAACGGCCTGCGTCTGCTCTGGTGAGTTCTTTTTAAACTTCTTTTTCAGCTCTTCCACTTCAGGAACGGCCTTTTTCATCGCCATTTGGGACTGAATAGCGCGCTTGGAGAGGGGATATATGATGATTCTGACCAATAGAGTCAATACAACAATCGCAACCCCCACATCATGTCCCGGCAATATATCCACCAAAAACATGAGTCCGTTGTACAGCGGATCATATACGATTGCGTGGAATATCGAAGAAATCATAGGATTAATTGTAGCGTGTAAGGGCTCGTCCGCAAATAATACACCTGTTATGCGCAGACTACGCGTTAGTCATCGGAAAAGTGAAAGGCAGCGCGATTCCTTTCAGGAATCGCGCCACCCCTACAACCCTACATGGCACAAGTCTGACTTGTGCCATTACCACTTTTAATCACAGACTCCGCTGTTGAGCCACTTGTGTGGCATGCCATGGAGCGCGTCGTGGATGAAAGTGCAGTCGTCGATGTAGTATGGCTAAAAAGGCGTCGCCTTTATCGGATAAAGGCGACGCCTTTTAGAAAAAATGAACTCGTGCAGGACGTGAGATTATTGATAAAAATTATTAGTGCATAGTAGAGTGTGAATATCAGCCCTCAACTGATCAAATGTGGCTTGTACGCTCGCCGCATTTGCATAAAGGGCAAGGGCGACCGGCTTCTTGATATGCCCCACCTCCAGACGCACGATTTCCCGGCAGCGACGCTTGATGCGGTTGCGGTCCGTCGCCTTCCGAACAGCTTTTTTGGCTACAATACAAGCTATTTTAGGGTGTGTGCCCACGGGAAGGGGGGTTATGGCAAGCATACAATAGACCCCGCGCACGCGGCGCGTCTTTTGGGTAGAAAGTGCCTTAAAATCAGAGCGTGTAAGCCGAAATCGAGAGGGCATTAGACGGTGATTTTTGCGCGCCCCTTGCGGCGGCGGCGGACAAGGACTTTGGCGCCGGTCTTGGTGGCACTACGCACCAAAAAACCATGGGTCTTCGCTCGTTTACGCTTTTTGGGCTGGTATGTTCGCTTCATGCGGCCACTATACCGTATCTATACCCAAACTCAAGTTATTGGGGAGGGGTTATTGGGGAGGGGTGTGGCCGTATGGTGTTCTGGAACCATACCTACATTTTCACGCTTGCTGTTTGAGCTCCTGCTCTACATATGTGCCGGATATCCGTTCGCTGCGCGATGTTCCAGAACACCATACGGCCACATTCCTGACACCAACCTCCGGGCAACGTGCGTGGCCGTGTGTTTTGCCGTCTTCGCAGCCGCGACTAATCACACCCACCCTCAAGCGGTAGTGGCATACTGTTTTGGAACATCGCGCAGCGAACAAACATCTGGCACACTAGTAGAGCAGGAGCTCGAAAAGAAAGGGTGGGACGAGGGTGTGGTTCCGAAACAGTATGCCACTACCGCTTGTCCCCACCTTATCCACACCTTGTGAACAACTCCGGAGAAAAGCGCCTTGCTTCTTAAAAAAGAATAGAAGCGTATAATGTGGATAAGGGCTCGTCCACAAATAACGTACTCGTTATTTGTGGCAGCCACTTATGGACCCGTTCATTTTATGTTGAACTTTTTATGAACGGGTCCTAACTAATACATATCACTCCAACTACCTATGATGGCAAACCGAGAATTGTGGCAAAATGCACTCGTACAGATCGAGCTCGGCACGTCGGAGACCAGTTTTCGGACGTGGTTTCGCAATACGGATATCGCCAGTCGGGAAGGGGGAGTGGTACACGTCGCCGTACCATCAAAGATCGTAAAAGAGTGGCTCACCGACAAGCACAACAAGCTCATCCTCAAAACACTCCGTAGTTTAGATCCTTCGGTACGGACGGTAGAATACACGATTCACAAATCTATCGCCTCTCCTGTGAATGACCGTAAAACACCTCGCCAACCTTCCCCTGAAAATGCATCGCTCGACCTCAGCAGCCTCTACATCGATAAGCGGGACAATTTGAACCCTCGCTATACCTTTGAAACCTTTGTGGTGGGACCATTCAATCAGCTCGCGCACGCGGCTGCAAAAGCAGTGCTTGAGCGCCCCGGACTCACCTATAATCCACTTTTTATCTATGGATCGACCGGACACGGAAAAACCCACCTTATTCAGGCAGTGGGGAATTACTTCAAGAAAACCCACGCCAATAAAAAGGTTTTGTATGTGACTTCCGAACGATTCGCCATCGACTACATAAACGCCGTGCGCTCCGGCCACGCCAACACCTTCAAAGACCAGTATCGCCAATATGACGTCCTCATCATGGACGACATCCAATTCATCGCAAACACGGAAAAGACCCAAGAGGAGCTTTTTCACCTCTTCAACGCGCTTCGAGACAACAATAAACAGATCGTGTTTTCATCTGACAAACATCCATCACTCCTGAGCGGTCTCGAGGAGCGCCTCAAGAGCCGTTTTGCAGGGGGTATGATCGCCGAGATCCCTGAGCCGGACGTCGAGTCACGCACAGCGATCATCCGTGCCAAGATCGAACAGCACGGATTCTCGATCCCTGAGGATATCATCAGCTACATCGCCGAAAACGTCCGCGGCAACATCCGCGAACTTGAAGGTGTCTTGAATATGATCGTCTGCCGATCGCAGTTGAAAGGCAAAACCATCTCTCACGCCGACGTAAAAGCGCTTATTAAACACAATATGAAACCCTCGAAAGGCGTTTCGGTGGATGAGGTGGTGCGCCGCATCGCCCACTACTATGACATCACCGAGAAAAACATCTATGAAAAGACGCGTAAAAAGGAGGTGGTGCGGCCGCGCCAAGTCATTATGTACATCCTTCGCGAGGAATTCAACATCTCATACCCTTCAATAGGGGAAAAGCTTGGAGGGCGAGATCACACCACCGTCATACACTCGTGTGAAAAAATCAAAGAGGAGGTGAAGGCAAACCCATCACTCGAAGCTGAGATCGAGCATATCCGCTCGCTTATCCAGGTATAACCTGTGTATATGAATGGGTATAATAATATGAATAACAAGAGGAGTCTTTATAGGAAATTCTGTGGGTATCTTCACTTTTTTTTCGACACGATCCTTTATCCCCGTAGGTATACATACACAGACACACTGTTTTCAACAGCGATCGATTGCTGTTACAGCTTTTCTTTCTGCCATATTTTGCCTTTTCCCCATTATCCACACCACTAGTAGTAATAGTAGTTTTTAATATAAAAGATATGAAGATCAGCGTAAGAAAAGATTCGATACTTCAAGCAGTTCTCATCTCAGAACGCATCACGGGAAAGAAGGAGTCGCTCCCTGTCCTTTCGTGCATCTTGATAGATACCCAAGATGAAGTAGTGGTCCGGGCAACCAACCTTGAGGCGGGCGTCGAGGTCCAGGTACCTGCCGATATCGAGGAGAAGGGGAGGGTGGCGGTGGTTGCGGGAATACTCGCACAGACTATTCGTTCGATCAGTGGTGAGACGATAACACTCAAAACGAGTGATGACGGAAACCTCATTATCGAGGCAAAGGGTACCAAGACGATCATGAAAGCGATACCCCATGAGGAATTCCCGGTGCTGTCGCGTGAAAATGCAGATATTAAAGGCGTTGTGGTGGCGCGTGAGCGCTTTTTGCGCGGCATTCAGGCGGTCATTTATGCGACATCTCCTTCTATGATCCGTCCCGAGCTTGGGAGCGTGTATATTTCCATCAAACAGGGCGCCATTGTGTGCGCGGCGACCGATTCTTTCCGCTTGTCCGAAAAGACGATTCCAGGCGGATCAGTGGAAGATGTGGGGGATATTCTTGTGCCATTGAAACATGCACTCGAAATGGTTCATATTTTGGAGAAGATATCATCTGAGACTATTGCTATCAGACTCGAAGAGACAGATCTCGATATTCGTTCCGGCTCGGTGCGGTTTGTCTCGAGGATCGTCGATGCGACCTTCCCAAACTACAAAGAGATAATCCCAAAGAAATTTGCGACCGAGGCGACCCTGCTTAAGGGTGATTTTATGGAGATGCTTAGAAAGGCGCGGATTTTTTCTGGCAACGACCAGTATGTGGGGCTGCACGTCTATCCGTCACGAAAGATATTTTCTGCAACGGCACGCAGTAATGATGTGGGGGAGATGTCCGATACGATCGATGCGGCGATTTCCGGCGAGGATATCGATATCAATTTTCACATCGGCTATCTCGCCGACTGTCTCTCTTCGATAGAGTCCGACAGTATTACAATCGGATTCGGCGGCATCGGGCGCCCAATGGTGATCCGTGGCGTCTCTGATGCGACATTTACCTACCTGGTAATGCCACTTAATCGCTAGACTATACCGTCTCTCATTAAGGGCTTGTCCGTCAATGGAAAATTCCGTCTTTGCGAGGCCTTTGGCCGAAGCAATCCAGAGTGCTACCACTCACCCTAGGCTGCTTCGTTTTGCACCACAAGGGCACTTCCATTTTTCTAAGCCTTGGCTAAGAAAAATTGGTCGCTCGCAAAGACACTACCGGTAGGTTGGTTGGAAATGGTATTAGAATTGCGGAATGATTGTGTGGAGGGGGATGGTGGTCCCAGGGATTGTTGTCGTCTGTTGGGTGGGAAGATTTGTGGTAGGGAACGGGCCTTCGCCCGAAGGCGTACTGGAACCTACCTTCGGTTCCATCCATAGCTGTACAGCGTGATCCCAGTAAGGGAACTGCGAATCACTGTACGGATTTCCGGTTTGGGCGAGGCGAGGGTTATCCCGCTGTACCCAAAAGAGAATTTCGTGTACTCCCCGGCTGGGGTCGGTATTCCAGTTACCACGAAGTACGGAAGGGGTTGTCAGTATGTCTGGGTCGGGAGACGGAGGGGTGAATCGATCAGCGGGATACTTTTCAGTGGCATACATGACGACCTCGTGCCACGGTGGGGCGACGATGAAGGAGGCAACTTTTTTAAACATGGGACTATTGTCGTTGTTGCCAGCCCATGCCCCCACAACGATAGAGGGGCTATAACCGATGATCCATGCGTCGCGCGAGTCGTTGGTGGTACCGGTCTTAGCGGCGATGTCCATCCCAGGGAAGTGGAGGGGGCTGCTTGCGCCAAATGCCGGTGTGCGGGCGATATTGTCTGAAAGGACGTTGTTGATGAGTCGTGCCACTTGTGGATCAAGTACGCGCTCGGAATTATCCTCGTACTTTTCCAGTACGTGTCCGCGATTATCGCGTATCTCGAGGATGCCTGTCGACGGATTTCGGACGCCGTCGTTGGCAAACACGCCGTACGCACTCGTCATATCGAGGAGAGTGACTTCACCACCACCGAGCACGAGAGTGAGCCCATATCGATCAGGATCTCCGAGTGTGGAAATACCAAATGATTCGGCGAGGTTGATGGAGTTTTGTATGTTGGCGAGGTAGAGGGTCTTGATGGCGGGAATATTTTGGGATTGTGCGAGCGCATTGCGAAGCGTCATAGGGCCCTTAAATGTCTCGTCATAATTCTGAGGGCTGTAGCAAGGGGGTTCGTTGTTGGCGACATCCTGTACACTGCAGGCGGTAGAAAATTGCGTCTGAAGGTCAAAGACGATTGTCTCTGGTGTGTATCCTTTGGCAAATGCTGCAGCGTACACAAACGGCTTAAATGATGATCCTGGCTGACGGTGAGCTATCGTTACATTGACCTGCCCATCGATATCTTCACTGAAGAATTCTTTTGATCCCACCATAGTAAGGATGTGTCCGGTCTTCGGGTCGATCGCGACGAGTCCCATATTGGATGCATTGAAATTGCCTTGCATACCGGGTGCATACGCTCGTATGACCGATTCGGCCTTTTCTTGCAGGTCATAATCAAGTGTTGTGATGACGCGCAGGCCCTCGTTGTTGACCGCGTCAACGCCGTATTTCTCTTCGAGATATTGTCGGATGAAGAATACAAAATGCGGCGCCTTGATGCCGGCCTCTTTTTCTATGCGAAACTCTACCTTTTCATTCTTTGCGGTCTCATACTCTTCTGGAGTGATATGTCCCAACACTTTCATCCTTTGTAGTACGAGATCTTTGCGCCTGTCGAGTGACTCGCGGTTGTTGCCATATGGTGAATAGTATGTCGGTGCCTGTGGGATCGCGGCGAGGTACGCTGCCTGCGCAAGATCGACATCTTTTGCATCGATGCCGAAGAAGTATTGTGATGCCTCTTGGACACCATACAGCGTGCCGCCGTAGGGCGACTCGTTCAGATACGTGTTGAGGATCTGATCTTTTGAATAAATGCGTGTCAGGCGAAGCGCAAGGATGATTTCCTGGAGTTTACGAAGGATGGTTTTGTTTTGGGAGAGGAGGGCGTTTTTGACGACCTGTTGGGTGATGGTGGATCCGCCTTGGCGATATGAACCGCTGGTGATGTCGACAAATATCGCGCGGGCGAGGGAGAGGGGGCGGAATCCGGCGTTGGTATAGAAGGTGGAGTCTTCGATGGCGATGGTCGCGTTGCGGATGTAGGGAGAGATTTCCTCGATAGGGACTGAGGTGCGGCGTACTGTCCCGTGCACATCGTAGAGCACGATATTGCCTGTGCGATCGTATATTTTGGTTGATTCTGCTACCTGGCGCGCCTCAAAGTTGTTGATCGAGGGGATCGGCATGATCGCCGCCCATATGAGCATGGCGCCAAAAATGAAGAGAAATAAGGAAAAAGCGCCTATAGCGGCGAGTTTTAGCCACTGTAAAGTAGTATTCTCTTCCAGTTTTTTAAGCGGCCGTAGGTGGCGGCGTAATCTGTGCATAACGTGTGGATATTGTAACCCCGATTCCCGCCCAAAGACAACTAATAGAGGTGTTTATCGCAGCTATCTTTGGTGTGCCAAATGGGTCACACCAACGGCGATAGCATCATATTCGTCGTCGTATCGGACCACTTTTTCGATTTTGAGCAACATACGGAGCATGCGGGCGACGGTCGTCTTGTCAGCGGCGCCAAACCCTGCTGCTGCATTTTTGATCTGACCAGGAGTGTATTCAAAAGCAGGAATACCCGCGAGCGCAGCAGTATTGAGGAGTGCCCCGCGCATCTCGGCCACGCGCATCGCCGTCTTCTGATTATTGCTAAAATAGAGCCGCTCCATCGCCATATGGTCCGGGGAGTGTTCGGTGATGAGTCGTGCGCAGGCGTCTGCGACTGCCGCGAGCCGCTCGCTAAACTCATCTTTCGGCGACGTCTCGACACAATCGGAGTAAATGAGTATCTCTTTGCCGCCCACCTTCTCCACTACTGCCATACCACAGCGACCGTAGCCAGGGTCTATCGCGAGGACTTTCATGAGGTGAATTGTAACAGAGAGCATCTAAAATGTATGATGCGTATATGATCGAATACGTCCACCAAGTAAATGCTCGTGCGTGGGGGATGCGGATCTCGGTACGGGTGGATGGGGAAGTGGTGGTAACGACGCCGCGATTTGTGACCAAGAGGATGATTGATTCGTTTGTGGCCACACACACTGACTGGATATCGCGGCATGTCGCGCGAGCGCGAGCACGCACGGTGATGAGGATACCGCGCAAGGATGTCGCGACGCTCAAAAAGCACGCGCGAGAGCTCGCAGAAAGCCGCTGCGCGCACTTTGCAAGACAGTACGGCCTGACATACAAAAAGATATCTATCCGCGCGCAGAAATCGCGATGGGGGAGCTGCTCGACCGCGGGCAATCTCAGTTTCAATTACAAGATCGCGCTTTTGCCGCCACATCTCGCCGACTACATCGTCGTGCACGAGATATGCCACCTCGTACACATGAATCATTCAAAAAAGTTTTGGGACCTCGTGGCACAGACCATGCCGGATCACAAGAAATATCGCACGGAACTGCGCCGGACACATATAGTAAGGGCCCGTTCATAAATAACTAGACCCCGATACCATGTATGCATGACTTCCATGGAGAGTGGAATTACACGATCGGGCCGCACCGAAGGATACAATTATTTACGGAAGAGCCCTAATTAGTTAGTCAAAAGCCAGGCTTTCTACAGTTGTGCAAGCCTGGCTTGCACAACAGGCCTACTCCGCATTGGTGTAGACGTCTTCGACATCGTCGTGATTATCGAGCTCGTCCATGACCTTCATGAGGGCTTCGTTGTCGGCTTCGGAGAGGGGGACTGTCGTCTGCGCTTCGTAGCTTCCATCGGCTTGGCGAGCAAAAGCCCATGCAGCGGAGCCCTGTGCGGCGAGCGCGAGGCCGTTCTTAGAAAGGAGGTGTTTGATCTCTTGTGCGGTGCGGTTGCGGTTGTCGGTCAGTGCTGCAGCGATGATCGCGGCACCTCCGGGGCCATATGCCTCATATACGACCGGCTCCATGGCGCCGGCGTCCTTCGATACACCTTTGGCCACCGCGGCCTCAATCTTGTCTTTTGGCATATTGGCCTTGCGGGCCTTTTCGATATAGGTGCGCAGAGAGGGCGAGGTGGTGTCGCCACCAGCCAGCTTGGATTCGACCGTGATGCGGCGTGAGAGCTTACCCCACTCTCTACTCTTGCTTGCATCCGTCGCTGCCTTTTTATGCTTTATCTGCGCCCATTTGTTGTGTCCGGACATATGGACCTACTGTATATCGGAAGCAGTGCTGCCGCAATTTACCAAGCTCTTATTTGGTTTGGAATGGATATTTTCCCGTATCAATCCGATATAAAAGGAGTGAGGAGAGTGTTACGGCAATAGCAGATGGCCAGGGATTAAAGAAAAAGATGCCAGCGAGAAACGGCATGGCCGCAGCTCCAAATGTCAAAAACCCAAACATAGAGCGCATACGAATCAGCTCGTAGGCGAATAGTATGGCCGGGATAACACCAAGTAGTATGGCGAGATTGGCGAGCATGTTACCAGTCCTTCCTTCAAATGAAGTAAAACCGTCGCCCCCAAATACTATTGATAAACCAACTAAGCCAATACCAATACCGAACATAACAGATGCCCCTATAAGCAAGGCGACTGATATTGAGAAACGTTTTCCACCATACGACTCTGCCACTACCACATACCCATAGAGATGCCTCGCAAACACCATAGTGGAAAAGGTGAGTATAAGGAACAAGGGTAGTAAGTGTTCAGACAAGGTCAGTATCGATGTAAGGGAGAGAAAAAGAATGCACACACAGATGAAAAGAATCCCCGCAACAATGGACTTTCTAATTTGAGGACTGTGCACAGCCGACAACATGCATGTAGTATACCAACACCTATGTAATAAGGGATGGTGTAAAATAAACGAATGGAATTTATTAAATTGGTGTTCACTTCTATTGCAGTATTGTTTGGTAGCTTGTTTGGGGGAGGACACTCGACGTCGGCACCTCCTCCCACGCTACTCAGCGATCAGGAAACTACCGTTATAGAACAACGCATCCGCGATGAATTATCGACGGAGCGCGATCGTGTTGGTCCTGGGCCTGCAAAACAGTCGCAGGTCACTCCGGTTCCTGTTGATCCCACACAGCCCGACCCTCCGGTTTGCAATAGTCCTTCTGTGAGTGATGAGCGGGATATAAAGAAGCTTTCTCAAATCGAAGCAGAAATCCAATCACTCAACAATCGCCTATCATCCATATCAGATACAAATGTCGATGCGTCCCTGCGGCTACAAATACAGCGAGAAGATCTGCTTTCGCAGTACGATCAACTTACCGCATCAATTACAAAACAACAGGTGGGAACAGTATCAGCTTCGATGCAATCCTCTATATACAAGGCCTATTGTGGTACCTCTACGCGTATTGCTGGTGTAGATGGCTTACCGGCACAATCCTTTAACGAGACGCTTTCAAAAACCGACTTCAACACACTCACGTGTAATCTGAGTAAGAAGACCTACCAGGGCGCGCAAGTACCAGTCGCCCTCTATTATATGGGATTTAAGCTTTTCCAGGCCGACAGATTTGACGATAGCTTCGCTTTTTATTCGTGTGCGGCGCACACATATTTCCATCTTACAGCAATCTACAGAGTAGCTCAGGTATATCTCTATGGATCCGATGACCTCAGAGAAGACAACGCATCGCTCGTCATCAAGAAACCTATTCTACAAGATAAAAAGAAGGCGTATTTTTGGATAGCGGTACTTTTTCATACAGAGTCGGCACAAAATACGGGAATGTTGGATACCGCAACCACTATGGGTTGGAATAGTGTCGGTATGTTGGATACCCTACAACAAGACCAAACTCTCTCCGACAACGACTTACTACAGATCGAACAAGAAGCACGGGCCTTTGTTGGCAAAAAATATCCATCCGTCCTCAGCTCAAAATCATCTCTCTATAATCACTCGATGCGCGCCATGATCCCTGCACTCGAACAAGCCACCGCCCGATAAAAGGACACAAGCCAGACCCCTGTACCCACAAACAAAAAAACGAGCGGATCATACAATGTCCGCTCGTTGTACATCGCTATGCCCCACTGAAAAAGCGTTTCGCTTCCTTCCAATAGTCTATCGTCATTCCTATATCGATAGGATCGAGCGCATTCCTGCTTGGACGAAGTCGCACTTGTGCGCAGATACTGATGTCTGTATGAAGACCTTCTCGTTTGAAGGGATTCAGTAGATTGATGGTCGTAGGACCCAGTCCACCCGCCGCAATCATACCCACACACTTATCGGAGAGACGTTTACGAAGTGCTTTGCAGTACGTGATCAACAACTCCGCATCCATACCCTTTCCCTGGCCCATGCTTTTGTCGAAGAGTACTGCGTCGAGGCAGTTGGCCTGATAGTACTCCACCAATTTTTCGGCAACGATATCTGGGTCGTTGCCCGCCTCCTCCATGGCACGAGCACCGACCTGTAGGATTATTTTGTGACGAATGGTGGTATAGCGCTTGAATGCCTGTCGGATATCATTGATATCCGGCCAGACCATGTCAAGCTGAATCGCATTCAGATGTTTACCACCCCAGCTGATTGCCTCACGGTAATCTTCTATGGTCGTCACATTGTCGTAGTCGGCGTAATGCAGGACGTTGCATACGAAAGGGTCGTCGAGAAAGATATTCGCGATCACTTCTTTAGGAGGAAACGCATTCGCCCACTTTGTTGGCAGGCCGTGAAGAGTTTTATAACTCATCATCACCCCGACCCCAAGCAGGTGTCGCGTTTTATGCGCAGTATCACTTTTTACGACCTTAAGGAGCTGCTGAACCTGCTCCGCGGATGTGATATCCGTGACACTGATATATGGGTCGAATGAGTTCATCTGCATGTACTATCTCCATGACTCAAAGAGGTGTCCGCTCATAGAATACAGGACGCCAACTGAACAGGCAATTACATGAGTGGTTGTTTTCTGAGCGGCGCTTCAGCGCCGATATGTGCGTATCCTTTTTTAGTCACGATGCGGCCGCGGGGGGTGCGCTCGAGGAGGCCGGCTTGGATGAGGTACGGCTCATGGACTTCTTCGATCGTCGCTTCTTCCTCGGAGAGCGCGGCGCCGATCGTCTTGAGGCCGACAGGGCCGCCGTTGAATTTGTCGGCGATCGTCGTGAGGATGTCGCGGTCTATCTGATTGAGGCCGATCTCGTCGATTTCGAGGAGCGCGAGCGCTTTTTTGATCGTTTTGATGGTGAGCGGCTCACCTGAGACTTCGGCAAAGTCGCGTGCTCGCTTAAGGAGGTAATTAGCAGTGCGTGGTGTCGCCCGGCTGCGACGGGCGATCTCCATCGAGGACGCTTCGTCGATATCGATATTGAGAATTTTTGCCGAGCGTCGCAGTATCTCGGCGATCTCGGCATCGGTATAGTAATTGAGGCGGAAGGTGCCGCCGGAGAAGCGGCTGCGCAGCGGTGCCGAGAGGAGCGAGATGCGCGTCGTGGCAGCGATCAGGGTAAAGGGTGGGAGCTCGAGCTGTACGGTGCGCGCGGCAGGACCCTTGCCGATCACGATATCGAGCACTCCCGCTTCCATGGCAGGGTAGAGGACCTCCTCGATCATCCGATTGAGGCGGTGGATCTCGTCGATGAAGAGAACGTCGCCGGGTGAAAGATTGGTAAGGATACTGGCGAGGTCCCCGACGCGCTCGATGGCGGGTCCGGAGGTGCTGCGCAGCGATGCACCGATCTCTTTGGTGATGAGATGGGCGAGGGTGGTCTTGCCGAGGCCTGGCGGGCCGTAGAGGAGGATGTGCTCGGACTGCTGGGAGCGGCCTTTGGCGGCTTGGAGCAAAATACGTAGGTTTTCCTTGATGGTAGCCTGGCCCACATACTCGCCCCAGACGCCTGGACGCAGGGCCTGATCGAGCGATCGGGGGCTTTTTTCGAGGGGGGTGGGGGAGGGTTTTGTCATACAAAATCTATTGACTTTTATGTTGTATATGATATACTTCCATCAGCTGAAGTTTTTCAGGAGTTTTCGATTCATCAGCCACAAACAGAGGATCAATCCGGCTCGACGGAGGCGCGATTCTCTCAACGATTGTATCATCATCCAGGACGGCGGCAGTCTGCCGCCACGCGGAATAGCACTTCCCCTATCCTGAGGTCATGACGCAGCTTTTCATTCAAAAGTGTCGTTGAGAGAATCGCGCCCCTGTCTACCAATGATCACGATAGCATCTGCGGGCGCGCACACAAAGAGACTATCGTGGTGTGATGGAGGAAAGACATGTCAGTCGAAGTGGCACACGAACTCTCCAACGCCGTCGCGTATATTGCCGCGGCAGCTGTTGCAATCTTCTTCCTCAAATACGTCTTTCGAGGATAAGAAGAAGACAAATTTATTCGACCTAATCTTGAGCGGCCCCATTTGGGCCGCTTTTTACGCCGCTTCCACAAAAAGCGTATCATCATTGAGATCCACCATGCGTCCGAGCTCGTCGAGCGAGGTGACTCCTTGTAATACTTTCACAATGCCGTCTTGTGCCATGCGGCGGATTTGCTGATGCTTTGCGGCGGCCCAGATGTCGCGATCTGATGCGCCTGCACGCACTGTCTCCTCGATTTGTTTATCCATGAGTATCACTTCGACGACCGAGATGCGGCCCTTGTAGCCCAGACCACCGCATTTGTCACAGCCTTTCGGTATCCACATACGCGTCCTGTTTTCAGGGAGTTCATCAGCGTGGGGGATATTGCTCAATATCTTGTCGACGAGCTCTTTGTTGGCGCCTTCGATCGGCACTTCTTCGTGACAAGTCTTACACAGGCGGCGCACGAGGCGCTGCGCCATCGCCACCGTGAGTGCAGCACCGAGGATGTCGGGCGAGACACCCATGTCCATGAGGCGGGGGAAGGTGCCTGCAGCGTCGTTGGTGTGAAGTGTGGAGAAGACGAGGTGGCCGGTGAGTGAGGCATTGACGGCGGTCTGCGCCACTTCAGCATCTCGGATTTCGCCCACCATGATGATGTCCGGGTCTTGGCGGAGTGTAGAGCGCAAGCCTTGTGCAAAGGTGTAGTCTTTGGACACCTGTGTCTGCACGATGCCGTTGAGGTGGTATTCGATTGGGTCTTCGATGGTGACGATCTTGATGCCGGGCTCGTTGACCTTACTCAAGAATGCATAGAGGGTCGTCGTCTTACCGGATCCGGTAGGGCCTGTGTTGAGGATCATACCATTGGGCTTTGCGATTTCGTGATCGAAGATGTCCATGAGGTATTTATCGAAACCGAGTGCTTCCATTGGAAGGCCGATCGTCGTCGGGTCGAGGATACGCATGACCATTGTCTCTGCATAGGCGCCGGGCAAGACCGAGGAGCGGATTTCAATCTCTTTTTCGTTGACGACGATGGAGAAACGGCCATCTTGTGCTGCGTTTTTGATATTGAGTTTGAGGCCCGAGAGGAGCTTGAGGCGGCTTGAGATGAGTCCGTAGGTGGCAAAATCGAAGCGAGAGACGTCGATCAGGACGCCGTCGAGACGGTAGCGCATACGCACGTCTTCTTCTTGTGGTTCAAGGTGGATGTCGGATGCACCGAGCGAGAGTGCGCCGGACATAGTGATCTCGAGGATGCGTGAGATACGATGTGTGTCCTTGCTCTCGACATTGCCTTTGATTTCATTCTGCACATCCTCAATCTTCTTGAGTTTCTGGAGCATCTCTTGGATGGTCTCATTGGAGAGAGTGAGGACGCCGGCTTCCGTCTCGGTGGCATAGGAGATGTCGTGATAGCGTTCCCAGGCGTGTTCGAGGCTGGCGCGCGAGGCGATGAATCGCCGTACGCTGTAGCCGAGCCGCTCCACATCTGCTATCGCTTGGAGCGAATCTGTGCGCTCTGGTGCGCGCATGGCCACAGAGATGACTTTATTATTCTTGTGAAAAGCGGCGACTTCGAGCTCCTCTGCCCGCTCTTTAGGGATGAGACGCAGTGCGTCGGTGTTGATTGATTTATTCGTCAGGTCGACATAATCGACGCCGTATTTACCAGCAAGCATCTGTGCGAGCTGCTCTTCCTCGCGGTGGCGCAACTCCTCCAGTCGCTCCTCCTGCTTCTTTTCGTTAAAATCCGTGACCATTGGCACTATTGTAGCAACATTTCTTGTCCAATGTGCTACTGTGATAGGAAATCAGACATTATTTAACACTTGTAAATACACTAAAGCGTATGTTTGAATCTTGGTTTAATAAAAAGAAGCAAGGTGAGAAACCTCAAAGAAAGATTGCTGATGCAAAGGTGGCACGGATGATGGCTGCCGGTATCATCACGGCGGTTTCTAATACTGAGCCCGCACACGGTATAGAGTCACAGCAACCATCGTTTACATCAGACACGGCCATTGAGAATACTATAACCGCCACACCAGCTGCGGAGGCGGCCATACAGAAACTAGCCCAGATGTCGTTTGAAGATGGTAAGGCGTTCGTTGAAGCATTTAGACAAACTTCAAAAAATCCAGAAGATCTCATCTATGATCCAGCGCAAGACCTCTACGACGCCATCTTGAACAATCCGAATCATGGTCTATCGGAAGAGCTTGTGCAATATATTAAAAATCAGATACAAGAGGTGAACGAATAATATTGAGAATTATGGAAAAGTTCGAAAAACCAAAGAAGAGGAGGGCAGGTGAACAAGTAGCCCGGGCACTTGGTGCTGCACTTGTAGCGGCTAGTCCGAGCGCAGCGCAGGCAGGGTCAGGTTTTGATGGTAATTTCCCGACTCATCATTATGAAATGAAAGTCCCTGCCACTCCGGAAGGACTAGAAGCTGCTAAAAAAAGGCAGGAGCTGGAAGACCTAAGAGATAAGTTCAACGACTACGGTCTCCCGATGCCGCCTGAACTGGTGAGAGAGTTGGAGGCAAACAATATCCCTCTTCGCGATCCTAATGTAAAGTAATATGCGCATTGAAGGCGTGGGGGAAATGGAATCGTACGCGCGTGAGTTTATCGCGGCTCTAGCTTTGCGCACAGATTGCGCGACGATCGTCGCGCTCTCGGGGGACCTAGGGGCAGGGAAGACGACTTTTACTCAGGGGGTCGCCCATGCGCTTGGTGTGGAGGAGGTGGTGACCAGCCCGACCTTCGTCATTGAAAAGGTATATGAGTTACACGATCAAAAATGGTCGCGGCTCATTCATATCGATGCCTACCGACTCGTGAGTGAGCATGAGCTCGAGGTACTCGGCTGGCACGACATGATCGCCGACTCGCGTAATCTAATCCTCATCGAATGGCCGGAGATGGTGGCGGAGCTTATACCTGAGAAGGCAGTGCGTGTCACACTCTCGGGCGACGACGATACGAGAGAGATAACAGTTGACTTGTAAGTGCCCTGTGTTTATCTTTGTCTTAGTGTCATTGCGACGGAGGTACTGATGAGCAACATCGTACACTTCAGACAACAGGGACCATTGCAATACTGCTCCGAGGTCGAGCTTCCTGTTTTGTATGGGAAGTTTAGTCCCTCAACGATCTTTTGCATCGGAAATGTGATCGGCGGCATACCAATCGGAAACATGGACGATGAGTTTATGCGACTCTTCCTTCCTATCCCGTTTCCAGATCCGACAAGATGGTCACCTACCAAAAAAATCTCCCCAATACCGAAGCTTCGGGTATCGTACTGGGATTTGTTGCGAGATACACGCGATATCGACATCTTCTCCGTATGGCTTGGTGAGGAAAAAAGGGTGGTGGATTTGGTGAGGGTCTTTCAAATTATGAGTCTCGGACAAAAGGGGCCTGCCTTATGCAACAATATGATGAATGTGGCGTTCGTTACCCCGGTCTTCGATGATCGTCCGCATACCTTGTATTGGAACACCTATTTGGGGACGTGGCATATCAACCTCGTGCCCGGACCTGTCGAGGAGCTGCAAAAGCTAAAATATCGACGCAAGCTTCCGCAGGGAGCGCGTATATTTGGCGGACTGTCGCCAGATGAAAAACATGAGCCCTTAGCCTTCTGATCCTCTCGTGGGATTGGGAGGCTTTTGTTTTTCACGACGCGCGAGGCCGTCTGCGCTATACTGTGGCCATGGTAGCTAAAAAGGACAAGGAAGATGCCACAACGGCGCGCAAGCGTCTGATTATCCTCGATACGCATGCAATCATCCACCGTGCCTATCATGCAATTCCCGACCTCACGACTTCTAAAGGCGAGCCGACGGGTGCGCTCTACGGACTCGTCTCGATGCTCCTGCGTACGATCAATGATCTGAAGCCCGACTACCTCATCGCGTGCCGGGATTTGCCGGGTCCGACACACCGGCACGAGCGCTTTGAAGGCTACAAGGCGACGCGCGTGAAAGCGGAGGATGCACTTGTGGCTCAGCTTGAGCGTGCGCCGATTGTCTTTGAGGCGTTTGGTATTCCTATGTACGCAGCGCCCGGATACGAGGCGGACGATTGCATCGGCACGATCGTGCGCGAGCTTCAGGCGCACGATCATGTCGATACGATCATCGCGTCCGGCGACATGGACACGCTTCAGCTTGTGTCGCCCTCGGTCGGTGTGTACACGATGCGCAAAGGAATCACTGACATAAAGTTTTATGATGCCGCTGAGGTCAAGGAGCGCTACGGATTCGGCCCCGAGCATGTGGTCGATTACAAAGCCTTGCGCGGCGATCCGTCGGACAACATCCCCGGCATCAAAGGTATCGGCGAGAAGACGGCGACCGAGCTCATCAAAATAGGCGGCTCGCTCGAAAACCTCTATGCGCTGCTCGAGAAACATCCGGATACGCTCATAAAAAAGGGCATAAAGCCGCGCATCGTGCAGCTCCTGATTGATGGTAAGGAGGCGGCCTTTTTCTCCAAAGAGCTTGCGACGATTCATACCGATGCACCGATTTCATTTACGGTGCCCGACAGGCCGTGGGTGCTTGCCGAGCATCAGGGTGGCATCGAGCAGCTGTGTGACACGCTTGAATTCCGTACGCTCAAGGAGCGTGTGCGCGGATTTGTCCGTGCGGAGAGCGGTGCAGCCGCCCAGGAGGCAGCGACAGACACTCCTTCGGTCGACAAGACGACGCTCGCGGAAGTATCGGTCGCGCTCTGGGTGCTCAATTCCGATATCGCCAATCCGTCGCTTGCGGACATTTTCGAATTTGCGCAGACCGATGATTTCGAGAAGGCGCGCGAGAAGATATTTGCACAGCTACATGAGAGTCCGGCGCTTCAAAAAGTGTACGAAGACATTGAGCGCCCGCTCATACCCATCGTGAATAGGATGCATGACGACGGAGTGATGATCGATGTAAAGTATCTCGCCTCGCTCGCGCGCGAATATGGCAAAGGTCTCTCGGAGATCGAGAAGCGCATCTACGCTCATGCGGGCCACGAATTCAATATCAATTCTCCCAAACAGCTCGGTGTCGTCTTGTATGACGAGCTCAAAATCACGCCAGAGCGGCAAAAGCGGACTGCCGGCGGTGCGCGCACGACGCGCGAAGAGGAGCTTTCGAAGCTTGTCGATATGCACCCCATCATTGCCGATATCCTCGCGTACCGCGAACTGCAGAAACTCCTCTCCACCTACATCGAGAAGATCCCCACTATGGTCGCCGCAGACGGCAGGCTCCATGCCCAATTCCTGCAAGCAGGATCCGCGACGGGGCGCATGGCAAGCCAGAATCCCAATGTCCAGAATATTCCCATCAAGACCGAATATGGCCGCCGTATCCGCAGTGCATTTGTCGCCGCACCGGGATACGTGCTCGCTGCGATCGACTACTCACAGATCGAGCTGCGTATCGCTGCGGGGCTTTCAGGTGATGAAAAGCTGATCAAAATCTTTCAAGAGGGTGGCGATATTCACACCGAGGTTGCGTCATTTGTCTTTGGTGTCGAGCCGGAAAAAGTAGATCGTGAGATGCGCCGCCGCGCCAAGGTGATCAATTTTGGCATCCTCTATGGTATGGGTGTCAATGCGTTGCGTGCCAATCTCGGTGGCGATGTGACGCGCGCGCAGGCGGCCGAGTATCTCGAAGATTATTTCAAGACATTCTCAGGCGTGGCCGCATACATCGAAAAGACGAAAGCTTTTGCAAAAAAACAGGGCTACACCGAGACGCTCTACGGCCGCCGCCGGCATTTCCCAGGACTCACATCCTCCTTGCCAGGCGTCGTCGCTGCGGCGGAGCGCATGGCGGTGAATGCACCGATGCAGGGCACGCAAGCCGACATCATCAAACTCGCCATGATCGAAGCCGACAAAGTGATCGAGCGCGAAGACCTCCGGGACCGAGTGAAATTGCTTTTGCAAGTGCACGATGAACTCATCTACGAAGTACGCGCAGAAGATACTGATACGCTCGTGCCGCGCTTGCGACAGGTAATGGAATCGGTGGTGACAGGGGATATGCTCGCTGGCGTGCCCATCATCGCCGAGGCTTCGGTGGGGAAAAATTGGGGAGAGATGCGCAAGATCAGTCACTAGCGACTAGGGTTTAGCCAATAGGGCGTGGCTGTTCTTGGATTATACTAGTGGCTATACCCTAGTGGCCAATCACTATTTTATGCTTTACCTCTATATCGGTACAGACAGAAAGAAGGCACATGCGGCGTTGCGTGCTGATGCGGCGCTATTGTCGAAAAAAGCGGCAGTTATCCACATCACCGACGCACATACAATAGAAGACCTGGATGCCGCTATAAGCGGTGGTGGGCTCTTCGCACAAGCGAGAGTCGTCATACTTGATGGCGTCTTTGACAGGGAAGACATGCGAGAGCGGATTCTATCGCGGACGGACGATATTGCATCTATGAGTGACCACTTTTTGCTGTATACAGAGAAGATCGACGCAGCGACACGTAAGCGTCTGGAACGCATGGCTGCAAAGGTCCAACAATTCGATCTGCCAAAAAAAGCCGATAAAGAAAGCACTATCTTCACTATAGGCAATGCGTTGCGCGTAGGTGACAAGAAGCGTCTCTGGGTCGGCTACCAAGGGGAGCTGCTTGCTCAGACAGCGCCCGAAGCAATTCATGGAGTCCTCTTTTGGGCCGCAAAGCAGATGCTGCTTGCTGCACGAGGCGATACGGAGCGTATCCGCGGCAAAAGGCTCGTAGCACAGCTCGCGGAGCTACCGCACAAAGCACGCCGCCGTGGCGAAGAACTCGAATATGCACTTGAACGATTTGTGCTCTCTATTGACGTGATAAAATAATCACTATGAATATGCAAAACAGTATTTCGATGACGATGCTCGTCGTCTCTGTGATGTCGTTGGTTACCTTTATTGTGGTTGTGCTGCCGCGCACTGCTGTGGCGATGAATGCAGCAGAATCAGCAAATGCGATGTGTAATCCAGTCATTCCGCCTTGTGGTTGTCAGCAAATATTAGACCCAATAACAGGGCAATGCACAGGAGGTGCGAACATGAATCAATGTCCCTGCCAGGCGACCGTGAGCGGTATTACTTTTTCTGGCATATGTATCGCACCCAAAAAATGCGAAACCAAATCCGCCGGCGGTGGCGGTGTCGATAGTATGCTCAGTCAGCTCGGCCAGATGCTCAGTCAAGCGATGCAGGCCCTTCAGGGAGGAGGGGGTGGAGGAGGAGGGGGTGGTCAACAGCCTCAGATGCCCCCAATGGGTGGCATGGGAGGGACCGGGATGGGCGGCTCGCAAGGATGCACGAGTTACTACCAGGTATCCACTCCGTCGAGCGATCCGTGTGCGTACTACGTCCCATCGTCCATTGGTAGTGATCTCAACGGTGCGCTCGGTAGTACCGCAGGCAACGACCTCCTCAATGCACTAAACGGCGGTACAAATACCAATATACCGAGCATTCCTGGGACGGGAACGGGTATCAACAATAATAATACGAACGGTACGGTCAACCCCCCACAAAATCCCAACAATAGTGGATCGGGCGGTATTAATAATGGGACAGGACCCCAGATTGGTACCACACAAGGGAAGACCAGCGCACCCAATTCGATCATAGGTCTCATCTCAAATCCAAACAACCTGAGGATCGCGAGTACTACGGAAACGGTAATAGTAAATCCTGATGGGACGACATCCACCACCACGACGTATTCGTTTTTTGGCCTCGAAATTACACTTCCGAGTAATAAGACCTCAGCGGGTGATCTCACTGCATTTATGACGATAGCCAATATCATCAGTGGCAAAGGGGCATCCTCACAGGGAGGGGATTTGTTTTTGGGCGGCAATGGTGCCACCATATATTCCTCCAATTTTGATTCAAAAACGAATACAGCCATCTCAGGGTTCATTGGTGCCAATTCTTCTGGTGGATCGGTCGGCTTGGCTGCATGGTTGTGTCGGACACGGCCGTGGGCCAACAACATCATCTCTCGCATCATACCGTCGTCGTTCTTCGATTCGCTCTGCACGCGTCGCGGATATGCGGTAGGTGCTCAGCCGGTAAGGACGGTGACTCCAGGCCTGACACAGACACGATTGCCTGCCGTTAAAAAGACGGCAACGCCTGTAAAAAACACGACGACAACCGCCACATCCACTGTCCCTACTATACCGCCGAGGGTCCAGGTCTGGGCGGTGCCAGCGACGGTTTCGATTGGTTCCCGCACCTCGATCTTTTGGAGTGCGCGTGGCGTGGAAAACTGTCTCGTGACCAGTCCCGATGGGAGTTTCCGCCAAACGACGCTTTCGGGAGGCGCATCGACCGTCCCGCTCACGACGTCGACTACGTATACCATCTCCTGCCTAACGCCCGATGGTACGCCGGTGACCGACTACTTCACGGTGCGGATGGCGATATAAAGGAAATCATCTTTTTATACCATCTCTCACATTAAGCGTCCATCAATGGGAAATTTCGTCTTTGCCGTCTTTGCGAGGCCTTTGGCCGAAGCAATCCAGAGTTCTACCACTCACCCCTGGATTGCTTCGCTTCACTCACAAAGACACCATTGGTAAGGGCTCGTCCACAAATCACGTACTCGTTATTTGTGGACTACACTTATACTTCGCCCCAAATGGCTACGAAGGACTACTTCGCGCTCGCTCGCCAAGTCATTGCGGATATACGTAAAAATCTGCGTCTGTGCCGTGCACTACGAAGCTTTAGCGAAGTAGTGCGCCCAGTTGGATTCGAACCAACGACCATCTCCTTAAAAGGGAGTTGCTCTACCGCCTGAGCTATGGGCGCGCGTTGAAAGAGAATATACCACATTTCTGTCAAACGGCGAGTGAGCTCGGATGATACAATATATAGCATGTTTATGCATGGCCCCGAAGCCAAAAAGAGCACATATGAGGCGTCTCGTGCGCCACAGGCGCTCCACGAGGTACTTACTAACCCAAGGATGAGGGGGTTGTTTACGCGGTATCTCAATACCCTTCAGAACGACACTGAAATCGTACGAGACATATTTGAGACACATAAGGCAAACGGGCAGTATACCCAAGAACAAATCACATTCCTCAACGATCACTTCCCGAAGTTTAAGGAGCATTTTTTGCTCGCCGAAGAGGTGCGATATATGTTCGACACAAAAGAAATAGAGCAGGCCGCAAAAAATCATGAGCCTCTGCGCGAACTGCTCGCTCTCAATAATGGATCCCCGCAGATCCTAAAAAGATATATGGAGGTCATGGCTATGGAGCGTCCTGAAGAGTTGCGCGCGATACTCGATCTCAAGCGAAGTGTCAACGAAAAACGTCGCTCTATACGCTACAAGGCGCATGAGCGCATGACACAGACCATCCTCAAGCGCTTCAAGCTTTCCAACACGGATTTCGAAGAATTAAAAAATATTTCCAATGAGCGCGAGCGTAGGCAGCGCTTTCGTGAATTGGTCCAAGAGAGAGTGGATGGCTTACAAAAGGCAGTCGGCTGGCTACGCGGGACGCACACTGAACGCGGCATCGAACACGCATTTGATACACTTAATCAGTTTGAAAAAGACGAAGTGAAGCGCGAGATTGGCGAGCATCTCCATGCGGTGGCCGATGTCCTCAATGGGTTTGTGCGAGGAGACCATGAATTTATGGAAGCTATCCAATATGCCCGCATACCGGGAGAGGGACGAGAAGATGAAGGTGCACCCGAAGAGCTCAGTGACGACGAGCGTTGGAAGAAAAATATGCAACGCATCATCCTTGGTGCTAGGGATCTGATAGGGGACTACATCAAGGGGGAGGCGTCGTGGGCGTGGGGTATTGCGAGCGCTCTCCTCACAGAAGCGACAGGGATTTACAATTCTCCGAATCGACAGGAGACCAAGCGCAACAGTAAGAAGGAACCAAAAGAAAAAAGCGCGGAAGAAATAGGGCGTGAAGAAGAGAAGCGGCTGGAAAAAGAGCGCTTCAAGAATCCGCAGGAGCTCTACGACGCGGTTGGACGGCAGTTAAGAGAGAATAATAAAAAAGGGGCATGGAAACTCGTCGATGAATATCTTGGGTTGCACATAACAAGAAAAAACGATCTTAAGCGTATAAAGAGCGAGATCGAGGGCATTCTCATAAAACAAAAAGGATCAAGCGAAGATGCGCTGCAAAAACTGAGTGAAGCACTCGGTCTTTTCCAAGAGGAAAGGGAATCAAATAACACATAAAGTATGATGAATCGCACCGCCCTACAAACAATGCACGATCAACTCGAAGCGCTCGCGCAAGCGCAGGACTACCGTGCCGCACAGGCGCTCTTGAAAGATCGCTTCATGCTACTCCCTGAAGATCTCCAAGGAAGGATCCTTACAATGCTCCTCGCTGACGCGCTTGTGAGCGAAGCGCGTATGCTCGACGGCGCGCTCGCGCTCGAAAATGAAAGCATCACCGCACTCAAAGCACTCGAAGAGATGCGGATTGTCTTAGGTCCTGATCATTAGGACGAGCCCTTAGAACGGTAGATCAAATGCAAATGCGCCAGCACCGGTGATCACGAGCGATACACAGATGACGAGAAGGAGGGCGAGTGTGCCACGCGAAAACGGTGTGATAGGCAAGCCCCAGCGTGACCACAGCATATGCTTCAAAAGGAAAAGTGCGCCGAGTATCGCGGCGACCTGTGTGTACAAGCCGATGGCGAGCATGACGCCGATGAGAAGGCTCGCTGCGGCGGCAATCCAAATCATCCACAGAGGTGGATGGCCGACGATGGGGAAGCGTGTCCGTGCGATCTCTCGTCGGTTTTGTACCAAACGGCTGGCAAGATACAAAAAAGCGTATGCACATGCGATGCGCAGAAGTGTGACCGCCAGAGGAGAAAGAAAGAAAAGCTCGGGGAAAACGGCAAATACATGTCCCATACTGCGCAGTATAGCACTATTTGTTATAGTGTCTTGTCATGCAGGTTGCACTTTTGCTTCACAATATCAGGAGTTCGCACAATGTCGGATCGATATTTCGCACCGGCGATGGTGCGGGTGTTTGCGTGATCTACCTCAGCGGCTATACGCCGGTACCCGTCGATCGCTTCGGGCGACCGCAAAAAGAGATCGCCAAGACCGCGCTCGGCGCGGAGCGATCCATCCCGTGGCAGTATGCAAAGACGCCTGGCACGCTCATCAGACGACTCAAGCGCGAGGGGTGGCGGATTGTCGGTATCGAGCAGGACGCGCGAGCGCAGGACTATCGCGGGTTTAAAGCTGATCACAGGCCGATTCTTTTTATACTTGGCAACGAAGTGCGCGGTATTTCACCCTCCCTGCGCGCCCTCTGTGATGATCTCGTCGAAATACCGATGCATGGCGCCAAAGAGTCGCTCAATGTGGCGGTGGCAGCGGGGATCGTGCTGTTTTCGCTAGGTGATGCATAGGCAGCGCTTTATTCCATTTGACGGGTGTGCTTCAATGAGGGAAGTGGGTCTTTGACTAAAACAAGTAACAAGAGAGGAGTGAGCGATGGACGAGCTTCAGAGAGAAGCGCTGTCGTTCCTCATAGTGGAGGGGAGGCAGCGGCACAATCATGCGTATCGGCGTAGTCGGATCAAGGCATTGTGTGCATTTCTAGCACGGTGCACGCCGGTACAACGCCGCCAGATATTCGATGGGGTGAAAGAGCCGGCATCACCATACCACGGACCAAAACAAGAAACGCGATACTGGTTCTTCCAACACCCGACATTTGAGGTGTTTGAGCGATTTTGTGCAGACGAGGTCATATGTGCGATCTTCGCCGATTACCTCACGCTCGTAGAATCGCAGCCACACAACATGTCATGGTCTCCCGGGGTATGTGAGATCGAGGCTTTATCGCAACACTACATACGTATCCTGTCCGAGTTTTTCTTCACATTCAAACCGAATGGGAAGCATCACTACATGACCGCGCCAATCTTCGAGATCACTGATGGTATGAAAGTGCGTGCATACCAGCGCCTCAAAGAGGAAATACACCGGCGTACAATGGATAAATTACGCACCTCACTTGGTATCCCAGTCGATGTGAGGATATACGAAGAAGTGTTTGGACTTGAGCCGTCGCCAAACGCAATTCTCTTTACAGTTGACGAAATAGTCGTAGAGGTGCCTGTTGAAACCTTTGTCCGTGTCATACCGCAAGGCTGGATATCGACAGTAACCCTCATAGGCAAGCATCAAAACTCGCTTTCCGAGGGAGTGTGGCCGACGTTCAAAATCGAACGAGTGACAGAGGCTGCGGTTGCGGTGTCACGAGAAAAATATCGGATCAATGAGGTAGGTTTTGAGGAAGTGCACCGCCGATACCAGAGCGCGATGAAGCCAATTCATCGTATTCGTCGGATACATAATGGGCGGCTATCAATCGGTATCAAAATTCATACCGCACAGGATGCCCCAAAGGGACTATCGTTACCCAAGGGAATGTTCCGCGTCCCAGAAGGCCGGACCAAAGAGGCTTTCGTGCTGCCGGCTGTTGGGAGTATAGAGCATGTAGTCGAGATGTTTGAGTCGCTCGAAGAGCGCACCGGCATTTCGTATCTGAAGACTGGTCGCCATGCAAAAAGTGATGATTTTCAGATTCAGGTGTGTTCGCCCGGTCAGCTCAATGCACGTCGATCAGCGCTTCTGGGCGTGAGCTTCTATCTCGGCACCGACAATCTTCGGCGCTTCGCGCGCGAGGATTTTGTGACGACGAGCTTGGAATACACGGGTAATCGTCTGATTGTGTACGGTGCGGGACAGCTTGACCGCTTCTTTAGTTGGTGGGGAGTCGACAGGCAAGGAAATCTTTCCGTGCAGGACTTCTTTCCGCGTCGTCTTGAGGGGCGCACTGATGTCTTGATGTGTCAGACATTGCGCGACATCGACAATATCAATTTTGTCGCTACTCTTCTGGTCCACGCACAATATGGCGGGTATTGGGCATCTCTGGGTGAGGAGTTTTCGCATGAGATGTCACAGCTCCTGATCCGCCATGGGCTCGCGGGAATTCTCGACGCACCCTGGGTAAAGACCGAATATGCTTCGCAAGTCGGCGCGAGTGTTGATGATGAACGATTCTTCGATGCACTCAGTGAGCTCATGGACTACGCGTTTGAAGAGCTTGATCGAGGCGATCGTGCAAAGGTCCGCAAGGCCGCTGCGCGGCAATACTCTGGTATCCTGTATGAAGCGAGTGATCTGCTCGATTACTACCGTACCGAGCTTGCTGCGCGCGCGAGCTTGCTGGTCAAAAAGGGAGGTTGATCGATGGTCGACGCAATCCAGCCGGGGTCTGTCCCATTTCGCAAGCCCGAAGAGGAGCGGCCCAATCCTGCCGTGAAGCCCCTGAGGCTTCCGCGGGACGCGCCCGAGCATCCTTCTCGAGAGGTTCCATCGCCGGTTCAGCCGGCACAGGAACCCTCCAAACCTCTACGCAAGCCCGAAAAGGCTCCTGCGTAAGGAAAACAAGCCCGCCGCATATATCCTTGCGGCGGGTTTTTAGTATGAAATTGCATCCACGGTGCGGCTTTGGGCATCCAAGAGTCGGATGATGTCGTGCCGATCATCCCATACGCCGCGTTGTGCATTGAGGAAGAGGCGCCACGATGTCTGCAGGAACGAAGGCGTGTTTTGATAGCGGTACACGCATCCGTTGTATGAAAAGGTGTCCATCACAAATGTGCGGCAGTTTGGTGTAAGTGATGCGGGAGGGTCTTTGGGGAATTCGCACGAGGCGAGGCTGCGCACGTAGTCGATGCAGGCGGATCCATAGGCACGAAGGTTTTCGGCGGTCATAGGGAGTGCATCCGAAGGGTCGGGACATGAGGCGAAGGTGAAGCTCGGGTAAAAAGACTGCAGTTTGCCGAGGTACCCACTGCAGATGTTTTCTCTAAACGAGACTCCAACTGGCGAGACGCCTGAAGAGATGATGGCTTTTCCGCCGGGAGCGAGCATGACGCGATCCGCAGTATTCACGGCGCCGCCGACAAACATCGGTGCTGCCGTCGGCAGATAGTAGCGCTCTCCCGAGACGGCGCTCTGCAGCGACCAACCTGTGATATCGATGGACTCAGTATTGTCTCGTGCGGCTGTGATATTTAAGTATTCTTTGGAGGGATCGCTTTCGATGGCGCGACCGTCTTGGAGTGTGACTTGTGAACGATAAGGGGAGGGGAGGCCAAACATTTTTACTTGCTGAAGCTGATCTTCAGAATATCCACCTGTGCCGGATCCGATGTATTGCGAAATATCCGCACCCTGGATATCAGGGATTGAGCCGCGCCACGGAAGTTGGAACGAAGCGAATGAGTCGAAGAGCCTGCCGTTGAGTATCGCGGAAAGAGGATCAGGTTGATTTTTCGCGGCGTTGATGATCTTGGACGGACCGCCGCTGATCAGCCAAAATGCGATACCGAGAACGAAGATACCAATCACGAGCACACCAAGGATTCGGAGGATCATACGTACATGTATTATACCTGACGATTTTTCGCAGCAAGGAGCTTGTGCAATTCTTCGCGCGCTACCCCCGCATCGCTCCATGGTGTCTTGGATCCATCGGGGCCGCAGATGCACGGGTCAGTGCCTTTGCCACTAATGAGCACTGCCCAGTGTTCATTAGTGCCCTGAGCGAGCCGAACCTTTTCTTCGGCGAGTCGAAGGGCTGTCGCAATCGCTTCGCGCCGGTCCATGATGATCTGTGGCGCGCGCTTCATGCCGTGCGCCATACTTTCGATGATCATGCGCGGGTCTTCGTCGTACGGGTCCTCATTTGTGAGGATCACATGGTCGCATCGTGCATCTGCAATACTGCCCATAACGGGGCGTTTCCAGGTGTCGCGTCCGCCGCCCGTTGACCCGAGCACACATATCTTACGGTCTGAGTCATAGGCATCATAGAGTGCGGTGAGCGAGTCGGGAGTATGTGCATAGTCGACGACGACCGTGAAGTCCTGGCCTTCTTCGATGCGCTCGGCGCGGCCGGGGATTGAGTGCAGGCGATCGAGCCCGGTAGCGATATCGGCAGTCTGTACGCCGATCGCATCAGTGAGGAGTGCGGCAGCGAGTGCGTTGCGTAATGAAAATTCTCCGGGGAGATGTGTGCGCAGATGCATATCCTTGAAACGAAACTGCCCCCCATGTGCATCCGATGTGTGTTCGGTGCTCGAGAGATTAAATGGGATGATCCTGTCGACAGGCAGGGAAAGATATCGTTTCCCTTGCGCGTCTTCTTCATTGGCGACGATGATGCGGGGGCGTTTGCGGGAGCGTGCGAGCTGCTTGCCGATCTCATATTTTGCGTTGGCATACGCTTCCAGTGATCCGTGCGATTCGATGTGCTCGGGTGTGAGATTGGTGAAGATGAGGCCGTCGAGATCGATCGCGCGGTGTCGGTATTGGCGCGCTCCTTCCGAAGTCATTTCAATGATGGCGACCGTGCAGCCTGCGTCGACTGCCTGGCGAAGGAAATGCTGGATGAAAAATCTACCCGGCATCGACATGCGCATGAGGTTGGGCTCGGATTCATCGGCCACTTTGATGCGGATTGAATTAAGGAGTGCCGTTTTGTGGCCTGCTGCTTCGAGGATTGCGTTGAGCATCTCGGTCGTACTTGATTTGCCTTTGGTGCCGGTGACGGCAAGTACGATGAGGCGGCGGGAAGGGTATCGGTAGATACATGCGCCTATGTGGGGCACAAGAAAGTGGTATGCCCGCAGGAGGGGGGATGGGATTATGCGGGTGATGATTTTTTTGATGGAGCGCATATGTCATCGGGAGCCCAGTAGACGCAGAGCTTCGCGCAGGCGATCGTTGCTGTGGGTGATGTCTGGAGGGACCTTGCGCAGAGCGTCGCGCGCCTCTTGTGTGGAATAGCCGAGCGCCCGCAGCGCTTCGAGGGTGTCGACGTCGCCCGAAACGGTCTCGGATGACCCTTCGGTGGCAAGGCCCACCTTGTCTCGCAGTTCGAGGATGATCTTTTCGGCAGTCTTCTTACCGATGCCGGAGACTGAGGTGAGGTAGCCGGCATTGCCGGTGACGATCGCAGAGCGAAGCGTCTCGATCGGTGCGATATCGAGGATGTTGAGTGCTGATCGGGGGCCAATGCCGGAGACTGAGAGGAGTAGATCGAAGAAGCGCAGCTCCTCTTCCTGTGAGAAACCATAGAGGTCGAGAACGTCCTCGCGTACTGCCAGGTGAGCCCAGAATGAGGCAATTGAGCCATTTTCGAGGCGTGCAAGCGCCTCCTTCGTCGCAAAGACCTTGTAGCCGACCCCGCCGCACATGACGATGCAGTAGGTGGCGCGTATGGCCCGGACTTCGCCCTCGATACAGCCGATCATCTGCATATCATATCACTCAAGACCGTTTCAGCCTCACAAAAGTGGATGTACCACAAAGGTACGCTCAAGCGAAATGACTTACGCAAGTTGAGTGTGCAAGCCTGGCTTGCACAACGGGGCCCGCGGCTATTGCATCAAAACTAAAAGCGTGTATTATCTGGGGCTATATGGCATATACGAAAAACGCCAAGAAAGCCAATCGCGTCAACGCCCGCCGACGCGTCTTCAATCTGCGCCACAAGAAGGCGGTGAAGGATGCTGTCAAGGCGACCTCCAAACTTATGACGGCCAAGAAGGCGGCAGATGCGGCCAAGTCGCTCCCGGAGCTCTATCAGGCGATCGACAAGGCCGCCAAGCACGGCACCATCAAGAAAAACACGGCTGCACGCATGAAGTCGCGGATCACGAAGCGGATTGCGGCGAAGAAATAGCCTCGTGTTGCACTAAATACAAAACGGCCTTTAGGCCGTTTTGTATTTTTTATGTGGTTGCGGTTTGTTCCGGCTGGCACGGGCACCATGTGGTCACGGATAAATGAGTCGTCGCCACGACTCATTTTCCGCGACCCCGCCTCGGCCGTTTTGCCTGCTGGCAAAACATGCCTCCGGCCGGCACCCATTCATGTGGCCAGGAATAATTCCCTCGTCGTCACTCAGGAATTTTCCCGGCCCGGCCTCGCGGTCGCGCGTGCTCGCGCGACATCGCTCCGGCTGGCACACGTGCACGAAAACGGCGCTCAAGCGCCGTTTTCTGCCGTGTGCCCTCGCCAGGAATCGAACCTGGATTACGAGCTCCGCAAGCTCGTGTTCTATCCATTAAACTACGAGAGCTTCTATGACCCGCTTTTAGGCAGGTATAGTGGACAATGTAGCATAAAATCTGTCCTTTTCCACATTTTACGAGAAATCACCGTTGCACGATTCCTGTTCTGGGCACATCATTACCGTATGAGCATTTCTCAAATGTGGAAGCCGTCCAAAGGCTCGACTGTCCTTGCGGCGCTCGTACTTGTCGCATCGGTAGGTATCGTCTCGACTGTTTTGCAGTATGTGAGTCCGGCGAATCATGTAGCGCTTGAACCACAGACACAGACATTGACCGCTGTGGTGTGTTTGGGAGTAAAGGACCCAATGTGCGGAGCAGGATCAGGGCCACAACCAACAAACCCTACCACTCCACCAGATACCAGCGGCAATCAGCAGTCGCCCCAAGAGCAGAAGATGTGCGGTCAAAATGAGCTCAAGACAGGCCAGACTTCAGAGCAAAAGGAGGGACAGATCTTTTCAGGACAGTGTCTTCCAGGGTGCAAATACAATGTTTCGGTGAAGGGGAGTGAGGGTAAGTATAAGGTGGATGGTGCAGACAAACCATCCGATACGACCGCCCAAAAACCTTGCGTCGTATGTGCTTCTGGGTCGGATGGAAAGAAAATGTGTGTCAGTCAACGAGTGGATGAGCAGGGAAATCCGATTCCCGGTTCCGCCAAGGCGTGCGATGCAAACGGTGAAAACTGCACACAGCCGATCGGGACGGGAGTGGCCGATTTGGCGAAGCAAGCGAGGAGTGTCGCATCCGATCTCACCAAAGGTCTCCACACACCCTCGACAGAGGCGTTGCAGACTGCCGGCAGCATAGATAAAGCGCTTGCAAAAGGTACCCCACAAGGCGTGAAAGAGGCGAATGACCTAGCGGAGAAGTTTATAACGAAATCAAATGGTGATATCGATCAAGCGAAGGCGGCGGACCTCGCTTCGGCCATGAGCAAGCAGACTGCCTCCAGTCCATCAAGTGTCGCTGGTATGAAAAACATTTCTGATCAAGTCAGTGCACTTGCAAACTATGGAGGAGGTGCGGGAGGCGCGGGAGGCGGCAGTATGGCGGGAGGAGGTCCCGGCGGTCTACCACCAGTACCACCTATCCCACATGGTGGAGGAGCGGGCGGTGGAGGTGGTAATGGTGGTCTGCCGTTCTTCGCGAGTGGGCAGCATATGGATTTACAGTGTAAAGGTGGTCCAGAACAGTGCTCGCGTCCTGTATTTCCCCCTACGACTTGCTTAGGCGATGCCACAGAGTGTCCTGCAGGTAGCGTACCTCCCCCTGTTCCTCCTCCAGGTACTGTTCCTCCTCCGGGTACTGTCCCGCCGCCCGGTCAATCAGTGGACTGTCCACCGGGGACCATACCACAACTTTTCAACACGAGTCCGATGAATGTCCAATGTGTGCCTGGCGGAAATTATTCGACCTTCGGCGGTGGAGGAATGGGAGGTGGTATGGGAAGTGGCGTTATGTCATTCCTCGGCGGCATGATGCGTGGAGCGGGAATGGGCGGATATGGATATGGTGGATATGGGGGTTACGGTGGTGGATACGGTGGGTATGGCGGATACGGGGGATATGGGGGCTACGGTGGTGGATACGGGGGATACGACGGATATGGAGGGTATGGGTCCGGTATGTATGGCGGTGGTGTACCGTTTGGCAACACCATCCCGCAGGGTAGGGGTATGTGCAACACTCAGTATATTTGCAGCGGCCAGATGCTCATTTATCGCAACGATCAATGTATCGACCAGCCGATGCAGCAGTGTCCGTACGGATGTAATGGCAATCAGTGTGCGCAGCAAAATCAGGGAGGTCAGTATGGAATGGGTACCGATGGTCAGCCGTGTATGCAGCCCCCTCATCAACCACATCCTTCAGCTTGCAACGACGGCACCTGGAAATCCGTATCCCTCACTAATAATGGCTGCACTACAGGATGGCAGTGCGTCCCAGGTGGTTCGTCCAACTCAAATCAACCTCGCGCCACGCTTTCGTGCGGATCTCAGGTGGCAGATGTAGGTTCGAATCTCTCCATCAGTTATGCATGTCAAAATGCCATCGAATCGATCGGAGGCGGATTTAATACACAGGGTATTTTGAGTGGTTCGGCCACGGTCATCGTCGACATGCCGCCACAGGGCGCCAATACCGCCACGTATACACTCGGGTGCAAAAACAGTACGGGCCAGATCATGGGTGCGCAGTGCAGTGTGCAGATCAACAAGCCGACTATTGCGCTTGTGGTAAATCCGATGACGATATCCGCAGGTGCTACTTCCACCGTAGGATGGGTGACGAGCGGTATGCAATCATGCGTCGTCTCCAGCCCTGATAATGCGCCCTTCACTTCAGAAAATGCGACCAAGACCAATGTAAACGGTGTAGCGGTGACACCGGCACTCACTCAAACAACGCGCATCCAATTGAGCTGTACAACACTCGCAGGTGGAGCGCGCTCCACCACGACAGTCATCACTGTACTGTAAAACAGGTTTTGCGTCGGTCCCCGAGGTATGACTCCGCAGCTCGCTGCGCAGTAGGAGAATCCTGATGACGCGGGAGAGCAATCGATCTAAAATCCGAAGAACTCGACGATCTTGTGCGTCAGGGGCTCCATCATATGTTTCTCTGTCGCGCGCTCTTGCAGATACGAGCGTACGAGGTCGGGATCGATGTGCTCGATCGGGATGACCAGATTTGGGGCGGACCATTTCGTCGTGTCCACCAAAAGGACGGGGCGATCATGAGCGATCTCATCTTCAACCCAAAAAGAAATGATGTCGCTGTAGCGATGAAGTGTCTTGCCGGTGCGGATGCCACGATCAGAAATCTCAAACGTAATGAGCTGCGGAGGAGTGCGTGCGATGAGCGCTATCGTAAATGCAGCAATGACCACGACCACCCCGAAGAGAATATTGTGAAGGAGGACACTGATGATGACGACCGAGACGGTCACAATGCCGAGCGCCCAGTACCAATCGGCGCTACGCTCTATGTGATCGTGTTCGTACGCTTCCCAGCGAAGTGTCACGGGTGTTTCGGCCATAATGGATATATTGTACCATCAGGAATTTTCTGCAGTCGCGCAATGTGAGTGGATGTGGTACAACAGTAAACACCAGACGGAGGGGTCGGATAGTGGTTCATTCCAGCGCACTTGAAATGCGCCATACCGAAAGGTATCGTGGGTTCGAATCCCACCCCCTCCGCCAAAATTGATGTATAGTGTTGGGAGACGATAGACAGACAGGAGGTGGTGATGAGCAATTCGCTGCTCCCACAAGAAATCTTCATCGCCTTTGATGTGCCGCACGAGGCACGTGTATTCTATGCAAGGGTGCAGGAAGAGATGGCCCGTGCAGGAATGAAAGCGCGTAAGCATCGGACGATACCTCATATCACCGTGAAAGCACCAATGGTAGTCTCTTCGGCACAGGTGCATGAAGTTCGGGATATGATTCAAGACCTCATTACTTCAGGAAAAATGAGTCGATTTGCGGTCGAGCTTGGTGAAATTGGGATGTTTAATAAGAGTGGCGCGATCTATCTGGTGGTGGATGGTGGGGCTATCAGACCCCAGATGTTTTACATCATCGATAGGCTCACCGCGATCGGGTATGGTAGGAAGTTCTACGAAGGGCTCGTGCCGCACATCACGCTCGCAAAGCCAGACAAGTGGCATCGCTCGCAGGCCCACACTATAATCATGGGACTCGAGGGTCGTCCACGTGGGCGATACAGTATCGACGCAATACATCTGTTTACCCGAAATGGATGTAGAATCGGCGAGTGGGACCAGCATGAAATTTTGAGGCTTCGATAAACGGTAGGCCGGTAACGGCCGCGACACAAAGCCGCGGCCGTTTCTTTTTGCATTATCTTTGAAGGCAGGGCATACTTTGTGGGTGAAAACATCCATCACATCCACCTTTCGTATGGAGTGCGCGCATATGCTGCCTAAGCACAAGGGTAAATGTGCGCGACTCCACGGACACGAATATAAGCTCGAAGTCACCGTCACCGGCCCTATACAGACCGAGGGTACGCTCGATGGTATGGTGATGGATTTTGATGATATCGAGGCGGTGGTGAATCGCGAGGTGGTCAGTCAGTGGGATCACCAATACCTGAACGACATCGTACCTTTTCCGACGACCGCCGAGAATCTCGCCGCAGAGATATTCCGCCGCGTATCAGCGCATCTGCCCGTGACGCGCGTACGCCTTTGGGAGACGGGGCTCTATTTTGCTGAAGTTGAGGCGTGAAAGAGGTGTGAAAAAGGCGTCGCCTTTATCGGATAAAGGCGACGCCTTTTAGCCATGTAATGCCTTCTGACATGCGTCGCGGTGAATAAGATTGACTATTTTATCCGCGCGAGCGTGGTGCCGAGTCCAAATGACACGAGTGTACACAGTGCCGAAAGTGCGCAGTACATACAGATTGCACCGATGAGGAACGTTTGGATCGACATGAAGACAATCGACATGAGAAATCCGACGAGCGTGAGCGCAAACATCATCAGTATCTGCGTGCGCGAGATCGAAGCTTCGGTGTAGAGGTAGAGCGCGAAGAATATGACAACGATATAGTAGACGACGCCGAAGAAGGCGAGCGGTATGGGACCGACCATCGCATAGGGGGAAGTGAGCACCGCTTCACAGCCGTTGGTCACTGAGCAGGGGAGCGGGAGTTTGAAGTAATGATCAGCGAGCAGGTATGCCGAATCGACAAAGCCGATGAAGCTCACACCCACAATGGCCGTGAGCAGGCGCATCACGAGGCTATTGCGCGCTGGTGCTTGAAGCGAGGGCTGCGTCGATGACTGATTTGAAGGCGTCATAGTTGGTGGGATTTTTGATTTCTACGAGATTGATAAAGAATGTCGGCGTATGGTTGACACGCGCGGCGTTACCGGAGGCGGCGTCTGCATTTACTTTTTGTACGACCGCTTCCGAGCGGATGTCGGACTCGAATTTTGCTACATCCATACCGAGGGACGATGCATATACACTGAAGTGGTCTCTGACGATGGATCGCATAGACGCCGTGCTCCATTCCGATTGTTTGGCATAGAGAAGATCATGCATCTCCCAGAATTTACCTTGGAGGGCTGCGGCTTCAGCTGCATGAGAAGCTATCTCCGCGTTCGGGTGTGCCTGGTAGAGTGGAAAATGGCGGAAGACGAAAGCAATGCGATCACCGTATTCGCTAATGAGCTGCTGGATCACCGGCTCATACTGGGCGCATGCGGGGCACTGGAAATCGCCGTACTCGACCACGGAGACGGTCGCCGAAGGGTTGCCCTTGATATGATCGCTTGCGGTGATGGGGGTCGTTTGACCACCGGTAAAGGCCGTTTTAGTGGAGCTTTTGCCCGATGATGCCACGCCGGCAAAAATCATAAGGGCCACCACGAGGACCACAAAACCCACACCGATAAAAAGTTCTTTACGCCTTGAAGTATTCATAAGACACATCATAGGTGCAAATCTGCAAAATGACAACCGGGTAGCAAAACCCAGGCGCCGGGGCATACCCTTTCGGAATCCCCGCAGGATTTGATCCGAGGACTGAGGATTTTTCTGGAGATATGGCCGGTTTCCGAAAGGGTATGTCCCGGCGCCTGGGAGCACGTCTCCAGTATTCTGTGTATCCTGAACCGGTTGGACGAGTTCTATACCCGCTGTCTATATTCGCTTGCGATGGTTGGCGGCTCATGCTACGTTGATCGCACTTTATGAACCAGGGTCGTTCATACGCCGAAAAAGACGCGGGGTCGGGGTCACCCCACGTCTTTTTTAGTATGGGAGCAAGCGTATTGATCGGCGCGATCTCAGCCCTCCTCTTCCTCCTCCCCACTATCT
>VGJQ01000002.1 GCA_016867375.1 Candidatus Kaiserbacteria bacterium
CGAGCGGCGCATCCGCTCCCATCACTATCTCCGCCACAATCGCGCCCATACTTGAATTGAACGGCAACGCATCGAGCACGATCCAAGTCGGCGACACATACAACGACCTCGGCGCACGCATCGTAGCGCCCGAGAGCGATCTCAATCTGGGGCTCGTCATCGTGCTCGATGGCGCGACCACGACCCAGGTCTCGATCGACACGAGCGTGCCAGGCACGCACACCATCCTCTACTTCGCCATCACACAGGCTGGCGTGCAGGGCTCGGCAGTGCGCACGGTGGTAGTGTACGATCCGAGCACGACGAACACGACTTCTTCGATGGCTTCGACCACCTCGACAAGCTCACCGCAAGCAAGCTCGGGGCAAGCAAGCACCTCGACGACAACGACTACTGACACCAGCACGAGCACCGCGACCGCCATATGACCACTACTAAGGGCTCGTCCACACATAACGTACCCGTTATGTGTGGACTATACTTATGGTCCCGTTCATTTAGTGTTGAACTCATTTATGAACGGGACCAAAATGTCAAAAGTCAGACTTTCTACAAATGTAGAAAGTCTGACTTTTGACATTCTTTCTGGTATACTTTTCGCATGCGGATAGAACCATACGGGATCGACTCATTTGTGCACGTAATGAAGCGTGGCGCGCGCGGACTACCCATCACGAGTGATATCGCGGATTGTTGGCGTTTTACCCGGCTCCTCTATCATATGAATGATGAATACAAATGTGACCCGTGGGAGAGAGATACTTTTGGTATGGGGATTTTTGACAGGCCGAGCTCTTGGCCTGAACGTAGTCCTTTGGTAAAAGTACTCGCGTGGGTCCTGATGCCCAATCATTTCCATTTGGTATTGAAAGAGATTCGTGAAGGAGGCGTATCAAAGTACATGCAGAAGATAGGTGGCAGTATGACGACTCACCATAATGCAAAACATGAAGAGAAGGGGAGTATATTTCAGGGTGCATTCAAGTCGCGGACGCTGGATGATGACTTCTACCTGAAACATGTCGCATCATACGTGATGGTGAAAAATGTTTTTGAGCTATATCCAGGTGGATATGATCGTGCTGTTGCTGAGTTTGATAAGGCTTGGAAGTGGGCGGTAGAAGAATATCCGTTTTCGAGCCTTGCGGATTATGCGACCATGCGCAACTCGCCGATCCTAGAGAAAGACATCTTCGGTGAGTTGTTCCCGTCACCCGCTACGTTTAAAGCGCACTCAAAAGAAATGATAATGAACAGGACGGTGGAGTCTCATACGGGGCTCTACAAAGCTGCGCTTGAGTAATGCAAAATGTCAAAAGTCTGACTTTCTACATGGGACTCTGTCAAAAGTCAGACTTTTGACATTTTTCAGTGTCCTAGAGGCGTCGCCTCTAGGATTTTGGCTTTTGGAGCAGTATCTCCTCAGTTAGTCTTTCTGTGGACGACGAAGTAGGGCATACTAGGGGGATGAATTATCGAGTCGTCGGCGGCAAGGCATTGAAAGGCGAAGTCACTACCAATATCTCCAAGAATGCTGCGGTCGGCCTCCTTTGCGCTTCTCTATTAAATAGAGGCACGACGACGCTCAAGCGCATGCCGCGTATCGAGGAGCTCAAGCGCCTCATCGAAGTAATGGAATCCATCGGCGTCGGTGTGAAATGGCAAGATAATGGCCCCGTAAAAGACGGAGAACCGTCTCACGGGGCAGGCGATATGATCATCACGCCGCCTCAGCAGATCGACCTCTCTGGCATCAATCGCGCATCGGCCGAGCGGACGCGCTCTATTGCGATGTTTATCCCCGCGCTCGTGCATCGGCTTTCCTCGAACGAGCTCGGAACAAGCGGCAGCTTCGAGCTTCCGGCTCCCGGCGGATGCGATCTGGGCAAGCGCAGCCTCGGTGCGCATATCGATGCGCTCGCGCGTCTTGGTATCTATATCACTGCATCGGCAGACAAGAAGTCGTACCATATAGAGGCTGCTGATCTGCGTCCAGCGGAGATCGTCATGTATGAGGCATCTGATACCGGAGTGGAAAATGTCCTCATGGCCGCCGCGCTCATACCGGGCGTGACCACGATCAAATTCGCAAGCGCCAACTACATGGTGCAAGACCTCTGCGTGTTCTTGGAAAGCTGTGGCGTGCGTATCGAAGGGATCGGCACCTCGACGCTCGTTGTGCATGGCGTCGATCGGATCGAAGGCGATATCACAGGCTATCCGAGCGAAGATCCGATCGAATCGATGTTTTTTATTTCACTTGCGGCGACGACGCGTTCGGAGATTGTCGTCAAGCGCTGCCCGATCGACTTTCTCGAACTTGAGCTCTATACGCTCGCGCAGATGGGACTCCGCTATAAGCGTTCGGCTCCGTATGTGGCAGAAAACGGCCGTACCGTGCTCGTCGATCTCACGATGAAGCCGTCTGATCTTGTAGCGCCGCCGGAAAAGATCGCACCTCGCCCGTATCCCGGCATCAATATCGACAATCTGCCATTTTTTGTGCCCGTAGCGACACAGGCGACGGGGCGGACGCTCATCCACGATTGGGTATATGAGGGACGTGCTGTCCACTATATGGAGATGAAAAAGCTCGGTGCGGATATGGTGCTGGCTGATCCGCATCGCGTGTTTGTCACCGGCCCGACGCCGCTGAAAGCAGCTATCATCGAGGCGCCGCCAGCCTTGCGGCCCGCGACGATTCTCCTCATTGGTATGCTTGCGGCGCAGGGGGAGTCCGAGCTCAAGAATGTGTATCCGATCAGTCGCGGATACGAGAATCTGCACGAGCGACTGCGGGCGATCGGGGCCTCCATCGAAGCGGTGGAATAAAAGGTCCACTAAGTATAGAATAGCCCCTATCGGGCATGTGGCGGAATTGGTCTGTTCAGTATTTTCCTGTCTTGAGTGGGCGTGTGGCGAAATTGGTACACGCGTACGTCTCAGAAGCGTATCCCGCAAGGGTTGGGAGTTCGAGTCTCCCCACGCCCACTCAGAACAGGATGGCGTACGTCGGAGATGCGTATGGGAAAACCAGTGGGAGCTATTTGTGTGCCGAGAGTACCTTGTGTATGCGCACTGAGAATTGGGTGCCTTTGCCTTCTTCGGATTTGACCATCACCTCGGCGCCGTGTTCGTTGAAGATATTTTTGGCGACGTAGAGTCCGAGACCCGAGCCATCGGGACGCATCTTCATCGCGACTTTGCCGCGGTGCATCTTGCCAAAGAGATTGGCCAGGTCTTCTTGTGACATGCCGATGCCCGTATCCTTGATGGTGATATCGACAAACTCATCGACTTGTGTGATTGAGATAGATACCGTGCCGCCCGAGGGTGTGTATTCGATCGCGTTGGAGAGTACGTTGGAAAGTGCGATCGAGATGCGATCGGCGTCTGCAAGTACCGGCGGGATATCTGGCGCACTTTCGAATACCAATTTGACTCCGCGGCTGTCAGCGTGGCTTCGCGTTGATTCGACGAGCTTTTCTACGATGGGCTTCAGATCGGCTTCTGCAAATACGTATCCGAAACGGCCCTCACCGATGCGTGCGGCATTAATGATATCTTGGACGGTCCCCGATATGCGCGCAACAGCACCAGTCACCTCGGTGGGGACCTGTACAGTCTCAAGCGACCATTTGAGCTGGGTGAGCGCGGTGCGCAGCTGGTGTTCGATGAGTGTGATGGTGTCGCTTTTGTGTTGGAGTAGCTCGCGTTCGTGTTCGCCTGCTTGCCAGATGGCTGAGATAGCTGCGCTCATTGATTGCGCCATGTTGCCTATTTCATCGGATGATTGTACCGGCGGGGGAGACACACGTTCGTAATTTACATCACGCGACTGTTTGAACCATGTAAGGAGTGTATGCACGGGATGTATAAACAAAAAATGTGTGACTGCGAGGAGATATAAAGACCAGATGGTCAGGAGAATGAGTGCTCGGGAGAGATCTGCGTGCGTCTGAAAGAATGGTACAAAAAACAGCAGTGTGCTGAGAATTCCGATGCCAAGGAGCATAAAAAGGAGAAGCTTGACGGAGAGGGGGAAGAGTCTGCGGGGACGCGTCACGGTTTGCGATGTGGATGGGGGAGTCGAGATACGGACGCCCTGCTCAATCTGGTCTGCCATATATTGTCAATTCTACCATTCTCCGCGTACTATCCGTGGGTATAAGGACGGGGTATATTGTGCATATGGAAGGTTATCGAAGCTTTTTTGAGGGCAAGAAAGTCACCGTCATGGGGCTCGGTCTCTTGGGTCGTGCGGCGGGCGATGCGGCATTCATCGCGAGCTGTGGTGCGCAAGTCCTCGTCACTGATATGAAGACGCGCGAAGCGCTCGCTGCATCGGTGGTGCGGCTTGAGCAGTATCCGAATATTTCTTTCCGCCTCGGCGAGCATAGGGAGGAGGATTTCACTTCATGCGACATGGTGATCAAGGCTGCCGGTGTGCGGCTTGATTCGCCCTACATCGCGGCGGCGCGCGCGGCTGGGGTACCGGTGTACATGTCGACGGCGCTTTTTGCGAAATGCGCCTCTGATGTCGGAGCGCAGATCGTCGGTATCACCGGCACGCGCGGCAAATCGACCGTGACAAATATGATATATCATGTCCTAACTCACACGAAGCTGCTTCGTGTATTTTTGGGTGGCAACGTGCGCGGGGTCTCGACGCTCGCGATGCTGCCGGAGGTGAAAGCGGGCGACGTCGCAGTGCTTGAGCTCGACTCGTGGCAGCTGCAGGGATTTGGTGATTTGCAGATCAGTCCGCATGTCGCAGTATTTACGAATCTTCTGCCCGATCATCAAAATTACTATAAGGACATGGATGAGTATTTTGCCGACAAGGCGAATATTTTTCGGAATCAGAAGGTGGGAGATACGTTGGTAGTAGGCGAGCAGGTCGCGGGGCGCGTGCGGGCGGCACAACCGCCTTTAGAGGCGGTTGTGCCGCCCGCACTCCCGGATGACTGGCACCTGTGCATGCCAGGCATGCACAACCGCGAAAATGCCGCGCTTGCTAAAGCAGCGCTTGAAGCGCTCGGTATTCCCGAGACGACTATCCAAGAAAGCCTTGAATCATTTACCGGAGTCGAAGGCCGCCTCCAATTCGTCCGCGAGATCAGGGGTGTCAAAATCTACAACGACAACAATGCCACGACGCCCGATGCGACGATTGCCGCACTGCGCGCGCTGACAGCCCCTCGACTAAGCTCGGGACATAATCAAGATAAAAATATTATTTTGATTATGGGTGGGGCTGACAAAGGGCTTGATATGAACAATCTGCTCTATGAAATCGCGGGGAGCTGCAAGCGTGTAATCCTGCTCGCAGGTACCGGCAGCAGTCGCATCGCACCTCTGATGCAAGATGTGTCTGTCTATGATGATTTTGAGCAGGCAGTCCACGAGGCGGTGGGTAGTGCACAGGGAGGCGACACCATCCTATTTAGCCCGGCCTTTGCCTCATTTGGTATGTTCAAAAACGAATACGATCGCAATGATCGGTTTTTGTCCCTCGTGGAACATATAGTATGATCACACAAGAGATGTACCGGGAGTATTCGAATGTCAGGACAAGAATCCAAATCAAATAATGCTTCACTGGACGATCTTGAGCGTATCCTTAATGCGCCGTTTTCATATACAGAGAAAGAACTTGCTGAAGCACGGGCGGCGCTTGAGCGCATACGCGCATATAAGCCGGTTCCGGCGGAAGAGTGGGCGGAACGTTTGGCCAAAGATCTCGCCAAGTTCACCGATTAGACAACGAGCCCCCAACGAGCCCCGAACGTTTGGGGCTCGTTTCTTTACGAGTTTTGGTTCACGCACTGAAGGGAGAGGTGCGACAGCTCACCAACCTTAATTTTTTGTGTCGCACTCGGCATCGCTGTATCCACCGAAGTTGGTGCAGTGGAGCTAGCCGATACTCTCCCTTCAATACGCGAATAAAGAGCGAGGGAAGATTACAAAAAGCCGCCTCCGAAGAGGCGGCCCTTTGCCTTCTCAGGTTGAGCCGAGAAACGGAATTGCCATCCCAGTAAAGAAATGTTAGCGCCCCTATCAATTTTTGTCAAGGTTTATTAAAATGTGGATAATCCGCTGCGGGTTGTGGAGGTGACGGGATTCGAACCCGCGAGAATTGGGATGGCAATTCCATTCCCGGACCAACCCACCCCCACAACGGCGAGAGTATATCGTGAAGAACTTATAAGACAGACCATGGATTACAAAAAAGTATATTTTATAGGTATCGGTGGGATCGGCATGTCTGGACTCGCGCAACTTCTGGTGCAGCAGGGCAAACAGGTGAGCGGCTCCGATAGGGAAGAATCGCCGACGACGGAGATGCTCGCGCGCAAAGGTATCAGTGTGACGATCGGGCAAACTGCGGACAATGTCGCACTGGATACAGACCTCGTGATCTACAGCGATGCGGTGTATGCCGACAATCCAGAGCGCATGCGCGCGGCGGACATGGGCATACCGCAATATTCATATTTCGAGGCACTCGGTGAAGTGTCGCGTAGTATGCGCACGATCGCCGTGGCGGGCACGCACGGCAAGACGACCACCACTGGCATGCTCGCCAAGATGTTGTCGGATGCGGCGGTCGAGCCGACCGCAATCATCGGATCGATCGTACGCGATTTCGAATCCAACTACCTGCCCGGCAGACCCGATCTCTTTGTGGTAGAAGCATGCGAGTATAGGGATCACATCCTCAAACTCTCGCCCGAAATACTCGTCATCACCAATGTCGAGCTCGATCACACCGACTATTTTCCCGACCTCGCCGCGCTCCAAGAGACGTTTCGCATTGCGGCAGAAAAAGTCCCCTCCTTCGCTCAAGCTTCGGAGGGCGGGCCTGCACAGGGCGGTGTCATTGTGACGAACCCAAGTGATCCCAATATCGCCCCCATTCTTCAAAATGTTACGGCAAAGGTGATCGATTACACTCAGGTACACACACCGACGCTGCAGCTCATCGGCGAGTTTAATCGCGAGAATGCACAGGCGGCCAAGGCTGCGGCCTTGGCCGCATTTCCCGACCTCGACGAGCGCACGATCGACGAATCACTCTCGTCATATCGAGGCGCATGGCGCCGATTTGAATACCGCGGCAAGACGCCGTCAGGTGCACTCGTCTACGACGACTACGCACATCATCCGACCGCGATCATGAAGACGATCGAAGCAGCGCGCGCACGTTTTCCCGGCAAAAAGATAGTGGTCGCATTTCACCCTCACCTCTACAGCCGCACGAAGTCACTCATACATGAGTTTGCGGCAGCGCTTGCGACAGCCGATTTCGCTATCGTCGCACCCATCTACGCCGCGCGTGAAGCACTTGATCCGACTGTATCCAACCATATTCTCGCAAAGCTCATCAATAGTACGATGCGGCAGGGGTACAAGTCAGACTTGTGCCTTGGCACAAGTCTGACTTGTGCCCCTGCAATCGCGATCGACTCATTCGACGAGATCCGCGATCGACTCCTGCAGGAAGGCGAAGACGCACTCATTATCACTATGGGCGCAGGGGATATTTATAAAGTAGCGCAGCAAATCGCTGATTAGAATATGCAATCAGAAACGCATGTACGCACGCTTACCAAGACCATCGTCTGGCGCATCATCGCGACCTGTATTTCAATCGGTATTATATATTCATTCACTGGCGCACTAGAGCAATCGGTGGAGATATCGCTTGTCGGGGCATTGATCGGTATGGCCACCTACTACCTACACGAACGATTTTGGAACAAAGTGCAGTGGGGGAGGGTGGAGAAATAAAAAGAAGCGGCCATCGGAATGTCCGATGGCCGCTTTGATTCAAGCCCGCTTACCCAGCGAAAAGTGGAAAATGATTCATTTCTCCAATGAGGAGGGTAAGCCCTAGAAGCGCCACTCCGCCAATGAAGACGTACATTCCCGCAAGCGATCGTTCCTTGATGCGTCGATACTCCGTGTATCCCCAGGATCTTATCTCGGGATATGTCCTGCCGAGATACCCTAAGTAAGCGTCCGCAAAGAGGGAATCGACAATTAAGATGATTCCGATCAATGTGGTGAAGCCGGTGATCAGACTTGCGATCACAAAAATCATGAAGCCCATGTCGTGTCTCCTGTAGTATGGGGCGAATGCCCGCAGATTGACCTAGGGGTGATTAAATACTATAGTCTTATCAATGTCAAGCGGAATATTGAGCATCGTCGCGACCCCCATAGGCAATCTCGAAGACATCACGCTTCGGGCACTGCGCACGCTACGCGAGGCCGATGTTGTCTTTGCCGAGGATACGCGGGTGGCTGCTAAGCTCTTGGCCCACCACGAGATCAAGGTACCGGTCCATCGGTGTGATGCAGAGGTGGAGGCCAAGGTCGCCACAGAGGTGGGCCTCCGGCTCGAGCGTGGCGAGCGTGTCGTATACATCTCCGATGCGGGGACGCCAGGGCTTTCGGACCCGGGCTCGCGGCTCGTGGCGCACGTGCGTAGTGCAATGGGCACCATTGCACCAACAGGCGGAAGCGCAAAAAGTGTTTCCTCTGCGCCGCCCCCATTTACAATCGAAGCCATCCCGGGCCCCTCGGCACTGACCGCACTCATTTCAATCGCCGGTATCAATGAACCATCGTTCACCTTTCTCGGATTCTTGCCACATAAGAAAGGTCGTCAGACCGCACTCAAAAAGATCGCCGCATTGGTTCGATCAGACTCACCACAGGCAGGACATCCGGTCGTGCTCTATGAATCGCCGCATCGCATCATCAAGCTCCTCAAAGAGCTATCACAATTCACGCCGGACAAGCACGTCGTCATCGGTCGCGAGCTGACGAAAATGCACGAGGAAGTCATATCCGGCACCCCAGCGGAAGCGATCTATTCGCTCGAGTCTCGCAATGCCGTACGCGGTGAATTCGTCGTCATCGTGTTCTAAGGCTAAGCCTTAGAACACCTATTGCATTTCTTCTCTATTGGCTATACCCTAATCACTATCCATATGACTCTTGATGCAGTAATAATGCTCGTCGGCGCCATCGTCGCTATCCTGCCTTTCCTAGGTTTCCCGAGTAGCTGGGATTCCGTCTTGTACTTTATCCTCGGCGTGATCGTCATCGCGCTTGGGATCGTCGTCCGTCGCCGCAGCGCACATACGACGTCCGATGCCAAACGTGTGTCTGCCAAAGACACCTACGTCGAGGCTGTCCCGTCCTCACGCGATATCACATAAGGGTTCACCCACACACAACGCACCCGCTGTGCGTGGCGGCCACCTATAGGCTCGTTCATTTTGTGTTGTGTTGGTGGAAAAAATCTCGCTTTGCGGGGTATACTAGTAGTATGTCGTCCGACCAGAAAAACGACGATCGCCGGATCACCTATTTCGCCGCCACGCACACGCGCGGCAAGCGAGAGATGTTTGGTATCCGTGCGATTGATCGCGGCAAGCACATGTACGTGATCGGCAAGACGGGTATGGGCAAATCGACCATGCTCGAAAACATGGCGATCCAAGACATCCAAAATGGCGAAGGGATTGCCTATATCGACCCACATGGTTCGACGGCCGACAAGCTTCTCGATTTCGTCCCATACGATCGCATCAAAGATGTCGTCTACTTCGCGCCGTTTGACGTCGATCATCCGCTCGGATTCAACGTGATGGAAGACGTCGGCTACGACAAGCGGCATCTCGTGGTTTCCGGCCTCATGGGGGCACTCAAGCGCATCTGGGTCGATGCGTGGAGTGCGCGCATGGAATACATCCTGCAGAATACGCTCCTGGCGCTTCTCGAATACCCCGGCTCCAATCTTCTCGACGTCAATCGCATGCTTACCAACAAAACGTTCCGTACCGTAGTGGTCGAGAAGATCACCGACCCGATCGTGCGTGCATTTTGGACGGAAGAGTTTGCCAACTTCACCGACACCTATACGCGCGAGGCGACGCCAGCTATTCAAAACAAAATCGGCCAGTTCACCGCTAATCCGCTCATACGCAACATCGTCGGCCAGTCGCACTCATCGTTTGATCTGCGCAAGATCATGGATGAGAAAAAGATATTCATCGTAAATCTCTCAAAAGGCCGCATGGGCGAATCCAATGCATCGCTCTTGGGCTCGATGCTCACAGTCAAGATCTATCTCGCGGCGATGAGCCGCGCCGACGAGCCGCCCGCGCGCATGGCGCGGCTGCCGCGCTGTTATTTCTACGTGGACGAATTCCAGTCGATGATGAACGAAGCCTTCGCCGACATCCTCTCCGAATCGCGCAAATACAAGCTCGCGCTCACGCTCGCCAATCAGTACATCGAACAGATGGAAGAAAATGTCCGCGACGCCGTCTTCGGCAACGTCGGCACCTTGATCACATTTCGCGTGGGGCCGTTTGACGCCGAGACCCTAAAGACGGTATTTGAGCCGACCTTTACCGCCGAAGATTTGGTGGGCCTCGGTATCGGCGAAATATACCTCACACTCATGATCGACGGTGTGGGATCGGCGCCGTTTTCTGCGCAGACGATCCCGCCGATCGAAGCGCCCAACATCTCGTACCGCGAAGATGTGATCACCCATTCACGCGAACACTACGGACGTCCGCGGCCCGAAGTCGAAAAAGCGATCACTGAGCGCCAGCGCGAGTTCATCCCGCCGCCACCCGAGCCCAAGAAAAAGCGCGAGTACGGCCGGCCAGGCGGTGGAAGCGGCATGATGGGCGGTGGCGGTGGCGGCGGAGGAGGCCCGTTTGGGCAGCCGCGCTCCAACAATTTCAACAATACGCATACGCAGCAACAGGGCGGCCATGGTGCACCAGTGCGCGATGGCGGAGGATTTGCACCGCGTCCATCGATTCTCCCGCCACATGTCGCGGCACAGGTACAGACACAGACACAGACACAGACGCAAGCCGAACCTTCTGCGCGAGAGAGTGTACAACAAACATCGTCCCCGTCTCCTGCGCGAGAGCATGTGCCACCGCTGGTACACGCGCGTACGTCGTCGCCTGTCGCTCCTGTGCGCCCGTACGCCGAGCAGTCGCGCGGACACTTCGTCCCTGCTGCGCGCAAAGACCCGAGCGATCCGCGCGATGCGCTTCGTGCTGCAATCAGTACCGCACGGAAAGCCGAAGAAGAGCATAACCGCCCAAAACCTGCCGAACGTTCTCCTCTCGACATCTTGCATGAGCGGAAGAAGACGCATGACACTCCCTCAAAGCATGAGGTTCCCCCAAAGCCTGAACGCGACGAGCGCCGATTTTCCCATGATGTACGCGATAATCGCCCGTATCAGCATACGAATGATCAGCCGCCACGCGCGCATTATGCGAATGTACCGAAACCTTCGTATGGAGAGAGGGCCGACAGTGCTGGCATGGCGACGCCTACACACTCACAGGGATCATCTCCCGGCCCACGTCCGCAAGCGCGCCAAGAGACACCTCAAAAAGACTATAGTGATGGCACGGGTGAGATATCTCATGAGGTGCTCAGGAGTGTACTACGGCAGGATGATCGTGAGGGAGGGATGTGAGAGGGTGCGGCGCGGGCGCATTGATGCGCCCGCGCCGCATATGCTATGGTAGCCTCATGACACGGGGTCTCATACTCACCATACTGGGGTGTTTCTTGCCGCTTATGGTATCGGCGCAGATCACCATCACCGATATCGTCTATGATCCGCCGGGTGCTGATACGGGGCGCGAATGGGTCGGTATCACCAATACGGGTACCTCGTCGGTACGCGTGTCCGATTTCAAAGTGCGTACTCGCAGCGGTGTCAATCACAAGATCACGCCTTTGTCGGGAGTCGACACGATCGCTCCCGGCGAGCGTGCGGCGATCGTCCAGGATGCGACGCTTTTTTCCGCAGACAACGCCTCTTTCTCGGGGACACTCTTTCGTGCGTCGTTTACGCTCACCAACAAAGGCGGCACAGTCGAGATCGCAGACAAGACAGGCGCTATCGTCGCGACCAAATCATATCAGGTGCCGCCTCCTGCGCCGCGCCCGACAGCGCAAAAATCTGCGCGGCCGAAAGCGGCTGCGCAGACGATAGAAGAGATATCGACCGCTCTTCCAGCAGACGAAAATGAGGAGACGCGAGAAAGAAAGCTACACGAAAAACCTCAATCTGCGGCGTTTACGGCGAGTGCGGTTTCCGCATCATCGACCGTGCTATGGCTTGCCGCTGTCGTGGCGATCGCAGGATTCGCATTTCTCGCCGTGTTTGCCGCGCGCCGCGTGGCAAAAGGGGAGTGGGAGATCGTAGAAGAAAAAGAAGGGGATTGATGTATGTAAGAGCTGTGCACACCACGGGGTCTTTGCGGCATATATAATGTACCTATGCACTCAGGAGAAGACTCGCGGCCAATTGTCGAGCAGCTGCGCGCAGAGGGGATGGACGATACGGTCATTCGGGCGCGTATGGAGCTTGAAGGATGGGATGAAGCAGATATCAAAGCTGCCTTTCAAGCGCTGCCCACGCCAGATCATCACGCGGCAAAGACATCGACACATCACCATCGGCGGACCAGGCGTCGCCGACACACTGTGACAGCTGCCATCGCCGCGATCGCGTTTTTCGGCGTCGGCATGTTTGGCGGTTTTACCTTCCATACGCCGCCGGTCTACTCGATATCCCTTCCACCGCTTTCAGGAGCGACGTCCACGGTACCCGAGCTTACCTATGGCGCTTTACCTGCGCTCGTCGATCCTGAATACTATGCAGACGTGAAAAATGCGCTCATCGTCGGACGCGCCGATTTCATCACTGCCGATCTGACCCACATGCAGCTGGATGTCTACCAGGCGGGGCTGGTCGCGCATACGGCGCCGATCATCGCCAAAGGCAAAGTCGGTTCGTGGTGGGAGACGCCGGTCGGGATTTACAAGATCGAGACGAAAGAAAAAGATCACTACTCGACCTTTAGTAAAGTGCATATGCCATGGAGCATGCAATTCCAAGGCAATTTCTTCATCCATGGCTTGCCTTATTACAGCGATGGGACGCCAGTCTCATCATCGTACTCGGGAGGCTGTATCCGTCTTTCGACTGAAGACACCGAAGAGGTCTTTCATCTCGCGTATGTCGGGATGCCGGTCATCGTCTACAAAGAATCCGATGAAGTGTCTACCTTCTCGTATCGATTCAGGACGCCACGCGTGGCTGCGACCGAATACCTCGTCGCCGATGTCAACAATGGCTCAGTGCTTGCGAGCAAAAATGCGAGCTCACTGGTGCCGATCGCTTCGATCACGAAGCTTGTCACCGCACTTACGGCGACCGAATACATAAACCTCGATCGTGATGTCATGGTGCAGTCGAACGCGCTCGTGTACACGGCGAATCCACGATTGCGCCCCGGGGACCATAAGCGCGCATACGATCTGCTCTATTTGTTGCTGCAAGAATCATCCAACGAAGCCGCTGAAGTGATCGCTTCGGTGATGGGGCGCGATGAGTTTGTCGCTTTCATGAACGCAAAAGCGCGTGCGATCGGGCTCACACGCACGACATTCGCCGATCCTTCCGGTGCCAAGAGCGACATGTCGACTCCGGAAGACCTCTTTACGCTCCTGCGCTACGTTCATGCCAATCGGCGCTTCGTCTTTGGCATTACCGCAGGGACGCTCAAAGATAGCGCATACGGGAATCATTCGTTTGCAAACATTTCCAACTACAACATCATCAAGAGTCTCCCCGCGTCATACACCTTTGTCGGCGGGAAGGTCGGCCAGACCAATGAGGCGGGAGAGACGTACGCAGGCGTCTTCTCGGTGCCTATCGGAGGTGTGAGACGCGACATTGCGGTGGTCGTGCTCGGCTCGACCGACGCTTCCAGCGATGTCGTGTCGCTTCTGAAATTTGTCTCCTCATCATACGCAGCGGATCAGTAGCATGCATGGACAGCCTATAACCCCTTGGGTACGAGGGTCTTTCAGATCGTACCTCTCAGACATACTCAAGTGTCCACAGCTAAGGGCTCGTCCACAAATAACGTACCCATTATTTGTGGACTACACTTATGGGCCCGTTCATTTGGTGTTGAACTTATAAGTGCACACTTGCATACATGACCAAAAGTCATGTATGCAGAAGTGAGCCTTATGAACGGGACCTAATATGCTATCTCTACGCTATAGCGCAGAGATAGCATACGTCATCAGCATACATATTCTCTTGCGCTGTCCTACCATATCCGCTACTCTGACACTATGGCAGACAAAAAGACAGTCATTGTGACAGGTGGCGCAGGGCTCATCGGACCCTATCTGATCGAGCTCTTGCTGCAGAAGGGGTACCGCGTCGTCTCACTCGACAATTACTTCATCGGTACTGAAGCCAACCATATCGAAGGTGCCGAATACCACAAAGGCCACACCAAAGATATCGAAGCGATCCTTGGGCACGAGAATCCAGAGATTATCTTCCATCTTGCCGAGTATTCACGCATTAGGCAGAGCTTCGCTGAGCCCGCATTTGTCTGGGATCTCAATGTGGCAGGCACCTTTGCGGTGCTCGAATACTGGCGCAAGCGTAAGTGCCGCCTGCAATACGCTGCGTCGAGCACCAAATTCTCGATAGGTGATGTCGGTCGCGATGCCTCGCCCTATGCGTGGATGAAAGCGATCAATGCCGACCTCGTCACCAACTATGGCACATGGTACGACCTCCCGTATACGATCACCTACTTCTACAATAATTACGGCCGCCGCGAACTCTCGACGGGCGAGTATGCCTCCGTCATCGGCAATTTCAAAACACATTTTCTCAATGGCGAGCCGTTACCCGTGATCGCTCCCGGCACGCAGATGCGCAATTTCACCTTCGCCGGAGACACAGCGCGCGGACTCCTTGAGGCGGGTGAGCGAGGGCAGGGTGATGGGTATGGCTTTGCCAGCAAAGAATCATTCTCTATTCTTGAGCTCGCGAAGATGTTTGGCGACAATATCGAAATGCAGCCCGCAGTCCCCGGTGATCGCAAAGCGACGACCGTCGAGACCGAAAAGGCCGAAAAAGAATTCGGCTGGCATGCCGAACGCCACCTCAAAGACTATATAGAAGACATCAAAGCCGGCCGCGATTTATCGCGGTGGTAATCTCTCGAAAGGAGTGTGTACATTAACATCTAAAAGCGCCGCGGGAGCAAAACCCGCGGCGCTTGCAAAATACAGAATTTCTGTAATACTGTATTTTTATGAGCACAACGATCAAGGTACAAGAGCGTGGGGTCATTACTTTGCCGAAGCGTTTGCGGGACAAAGTAGGCATCACGCCCGGTGCAATGTTCGACGTCGAAGAACACGGCGGTACTATTGTCATGAAGCCCGTCTCGCATATTGCACCCGAGATATTACAGGATCTCAAAAGCGCACTAGAGGATTTGCGCGCAGGAAATTTTATCACATTTTCAACAATTGAAGAGTTCCATAAGAAGCGCCAGGCTAAATGGGGTAAAAAGTAGGGGATATGCGGATTGGTTTCTCCAAAACTGCCAATGATGATTATAAAAGTCTTTCACCAGCTTTGCGTAAGGCGGCAGATAAACAATTTGTCTATCTCGCTAAAGATATTCGCCACCCGTCGCTCCATGCGAAGAAATATGATGAGTCGATGGGTATCTGGCAGGCGCGCATCAGTCAATCGTGGCGTTTCTATTTTCTCATTCATCGCGACCTGTATTATATAATCAGCATACGGAATCATCCGAAATGACCATAAAAGGCCCATGTTTCGCAATGGAGAATAAAATCACTTCGGTGCCGCGGGAGCAAAACCCGCGGCACTTTTCTTTTTACCCGCCTTTGCTAGGATAGGGACATGAAAAAGCAAGGAGATGGTTTTGACCGGATTGAAAAGAAGATTGATGCACTTATCGAGTTTTCTGTGTTCGTTAAGAAAAAACTCACAGCGCATGACAAGCGATTTGATTCACACGACAACCAGTTCGAGAAAGTAGTTGAAATTATTGAACGTGATTTTGGTGCCGTTGCAGAAGATATTTCGGGACTCGCAACCATAGAGCATGCAATAGTAATTGGTTCGCAGGTGGCAGGTATCGAACGCGAACTGCGCGACATCAAACGTGATCTCGTATGTATGGCTGATTCGACGCACAAACACGACAAAGACTTGGCAGAAGCGTTCCGGCGCATTGCAAAATTGGAGAAACGTCTCGACGCCTTCGCCGGCAAATAGTAGGCATGAAACGCATTCTTATTTTTTCGCTCACGTATCATCCTTACATCGGCGGAGCGGAGGTGGCGATCAAGGAGATCACGGATCGGATCGATTCGTCCCGCTATCAGTTTGATATGATCACCTTGCGTTTCGACCGCAATCTGCCGGCGGTCGAGCGTGTGGGAAATGTTACCGTGCATCGCATCGGCTTCACTGCCGATGCACCCAAGATTTCCGACCGCCGCATGCCCCTGCAATGCAAGATCGCCAAGATTCTTTTCCCATTCACGTCGTTTGTGAAAGCGGTATCGCTTCATCGGGAGCATGCATACGACATGATCTGGGCGATGATGGCCAATTATGCTGCGTTCGGCGCGCTCGCTTTCAAATACACACATCCACGCGTGCCGTATCTGCTTGAGCTGCAGGATGGCAATTCGCTCGCGCAGGTCAAAGAGCGTCAACCGGTCCTGCGCCTTCTGTGGCCGCTCTACCGTCGGCTCTACCTGAAGGCCGATGTGATCAAAGCGATCTCACGATTCATCGAGCGGCTCACGCGCGAGGTGGGCTACGCGGGCCCGGTCGTCGTCATCCCGAATGCGGTGGATACAACGAAGTTTTCCGCACCCGTCCCGCAGGAAAAGCTCGACGAACTGAAAAATCGTTTCGATAAAAAGAAAGGCGACACCTTTCTTTTTACTGCATCGCGCCTCGTGCTCTCGCGCGGTGTCGAGGATGTGATACGCGCCTTGCCGCATCTGCCCGTGTATGTGAAGTTTCTCATTGCCGGTGATGGACAAGATCGGGAGAAGCTCGAGTCGATCGCGCGCGAGGCGGGCGTGTACGACCGTGTGATATTTGCCGGACATGTCGGACACGACGAGCTGCCCGCGTATTTCAAAGTGTCGGATATCTTTGTACGTCCGTCGATCATCGAAGGATTTGGCAATGCGTTCGTCGAGGCGTTTGCCGCCGGCATCCCCGTGGTGGCGACAGAGGTGGGCGGTATCCCGGATTTCCTTTTCGATCCGATCGAAAATCCTGATCACGCGCCGACGGGGATTTTTTGCAAAGTGCGCGATCCCGAATCGGTCGCGAGTGCGGTACGCCGGTATCTCGATGATCCGGCTCTTGCGCAGCAGATGGTCACAAACGCGCGCGCGCTTGCGATCGAGAAATACGACTGGCATACGATTGCAGCGGATATGGAACGGGAGGTATTTGGACCGTTTGGGTCCCGTTCATAATCATTGCCTCTTTCTCACTTTATGATTTAATGACGCCCAGAAGCAGAAGCATGGGAGGTTGGCATGATGTACATTCTCGGTGTGGTTGCGTTTCTTTTGATCGCGTGCTTCCTCTATCCCGTCACCTATGAGTGGTTTGGTGAGCGGGAGTCGGATCGTCGGACGGGGGCGTCGTGGCGGAAGAATCTGGAGTGATCTTGGTCTCTAATGCGGCCGGTCATATGACCGGCCGCCCCTTTTTCCTAGAAAATGATAAAATGGCAGGGTCAGTGATTCCGATATGAATCCCTTCAAACATCCGCGCTTGGTCAAACGCTACTGGCAGATGCTCGGTCCGGGGCTCGTGACAGGTGCCGCAGATGATGATCCGTCGGGTGTCGCTACCTATTCGCAGGCGGGTGCTTTGTATGGATTGCAGCTGATCTGGATGTCGGTGTACACATTACCGCTGATGATCGCGATCCAAGAGATGTGCGCGCGTATCGGCATGGTGAGCGGGCGGGGTCTGGCCGAAAATATCCGCCGCGAGTACCCGCGCTGGGCCCTCTATCTATGCGTCGTGCTCCTGCTCGGAGCCAACACGTTTAACATCGGAGCCGATTTGGGAGCGATGGCGGCGAGTGTGCAGCTTCTCTGGCCGGCAGCTGATTTTGCCGTAGTCGTGTTCGCGTTTGCTATTTGTAGTCTCTTGCTGCAAATTTTCACGCCCTATCGAATCTATGCACGCTACCTCAAATACCTGGCACTTGTACTTCTTTCGTACGTAGCGACAGGTCTTATCGTCAACCTGGAATGGGGGAATGTGCTTCTGCATGCCATTGTCCCCTCGCTGGATTTTTCCCGCGAAAGCTTTTTCATTGTGTGTGCGGTCCTCGGCACGACGATCTCGCCCTACCTTTTCTTTTGGCAGACATCACAAGAGGTAGAGGAAGAGATACAGAGTGGGAGCACCACGATCCGTGCGCGCGCAGGAGCCACCGATGCAGATATCCGCGATATGCGCATCGATGTCTCGTCGGGAATGATCATTTCAAATATCGTGATGTTCTTTATCATTGCCGTCTGCGCCGAGACGCTCTTTGCGCACGGGATCGATGGTATCGAGACGGCAGCTGATGCCGCTGCAGCGCTGGTGCCACTTGTCGGTGAGTGGGCGTCGGCTTTCTTTGCGCTCGGTATCATTGGGACGGGCATGCTATCGATCCCCGTGTTTGCCGGGGCCAACGGCTATGCGCTCGCCGAGACATTTCACTGGCACGAAGGCCTCTATCGCAGATTTCGTTCGGCGCTCGGATTTTATCTCACGATTGCGGCGTCTATGATCGTCGCGCTCGGACTCAATTTCATCGGCATCGATCCGATCAAGGCACTCATTTATTCGGCAGTAGCCAACGGCATCGTCGCTCCCGTGGTGCTCTTCTTCATCGTGCGATTGAGTGACGACCCCAAGATCATGGGTGATCGGGTCAATGGCCCGCTCATCCGCATGCTCGGATGGCTCACCTTCTTTGCCATGACTTTGTCGGGTATTGCGGTGATCCTGAGTTTCTTCATATAATGATGCGATACCCGTATGGAAACCAAATACGACAGCTCAATCGGAATCGTCCCCATCCATGAGGGCAAAGACAAAGTGTTTTCGTTTTGCTTGGTACATCACGCGACACGTCCTGATGGAAGTGGGGGGCACTGGGCATTTCCGAAGGGTCACATCGATGCAGGCGAATCCAAAGAAGCTGCCGCGCGGCGCGAGTTTTACGAGGAGACCGGCATGGTGACGTGTAAGATCGATCCCACGCGGACGTTTGTCGAACAGTATTCTTTCGAACGCGATGGCGTGAAGTATGAGAAAGAAGTTACATACTTCCTCGGATTTGTGGAGGCCAAAGGACCTGTCGCGCCGCGCGAGGCATTCAAGGGGGAGATCGTCGAGGCGCGCTGGGCCTCCTACTACGAAGCCAAAGAGCTCCTCTCGTATCCCGAGAGCATCAAGATCATGGACGAGGTGTGCGCGTACCTCAAGACGAGGCCTTAGGTCCCGTTCATAAGGCTCACTTCTGCATACATGACTTTTGGTCATGTATGCAAGTGTGTACTTAGTTCAACACAAGATGAACGGGCCCATAAGTGTAGTCCACAAATAACGAGTACGTTATTTGTGGACGAGCCCTTAAAAAATACAAAACAATATGGTATTATCCCAGCACCCTCAATGATCGAGGGTGTGTAAGCCGATGTAGCTCAGTTGGTACCCGCCCGAACGTACCGTTCGGTACGGGCGGGGAGCAACTCCAGGTAATCAGAAAGTTAGCCGATGTAGCTCAGTTGGTAGAGCAACTCCATGGTGGATCGCAGCAATCCCGCCCACTGGATCGGTAACGATGCAGTGAATCCCGAATAACGGTTAAAGACCTTGCATAGGTTCAGACCGTAGCGCTCAAAAAGCGCTCGAACGACTGACAAGGGCCAGGTAAGATGGCGGCAACGCTTATCTCACGTGGAAGATACAGTCTAGCCCTCCCGAATAATGCAATAGAGAAGGGGAGGTGGAAGCGAAGGAGTAGGTCTCCGGTTCAAATCCGGACATCGGCTCAAGCGGGTATACCCGTGTACGTGTAGGCCGACTTAGCTCAGCTGGTAGAGCAACCGCTTCGTAAGCGGTAGGTCCGGAGTTCGAATCTCCGAGTCGGCTCCGAAAGAATGGGTACCATATGGGCACCATGTGTCACGAATTCCCCCTCAAAATATCCCGTAAAATCAGGTATTGTTTTCCACAAGCCTATGACAGGACAGATGTCGGAGGTATACTACCTATATCTATATGGCAAGCACAGAAGAAGGAGCGCGTATTGCCGAGATCGGCGCAAAGATTGAAGCATGCGCGCACCTCATCACCACCGAAGAGTTCGAGTGTATCGTCAACGAATACGAGCTTTTGACACTGCGACGACATACGTATGAGATCGCGCTTGAGGTAGACGCGCGCCTCCTCACTGAGGAGAAGCGTAAAGAATACGAGAGCAAAATCGCGTACTGGTTGGAGAGAATTGCGGCGGTTGAAGAAAAAATACAAAAATGGCGCGCTGTGATCGACGGATGCCACTCCAAGCTCGAAGCGACTCGTGCCACTTACGAGGTGATGCGCGCCGAGTTTGAAAAGGTGAAATAAATGCTTTTTTATTGCCTTTGTGTATAATGAAGCCATGGAAGTGCTTGATACACAATTGCAAAAGAAGGTGCGAGCAGCCTCAAAGAAGCTTGGCATGGACGAGCAAGAGTTGGTCAATCATGCTGTCTCTCAATACCTCCACATGATGGAGGGTGCTAAGCAGCTTAAGCAAGAATTACGCATGTGGGATGTTCTCGCTGCCAAATCCATGCGCGCGCATGGATTCTAGGTTATGAAAGCGGGGGAAGTCTGGATCGTGCATCATTGCTTGCAAAGAAAATAGGCGTGCTCGATGCAAAAGACTTGCGGGCGATTCGCGTGCAGGCAAGGAAACTTATCGGATAATTTTATATGATGGCAAGTAAGGAGGAGATACAGGCGCGGATGAAGGAGATCGAGGGGCTCATGGGAGACCCGTCTTTTTGGAATGATAAAGGTGCTGCGCAGGCCGCCCTCAAGGAGTATCAGGACTTGAAGGCGGCACTTGAAGGTGTCGGTCAATATGACAAGAGCGATGCGATCGTCAGTATCGTCTCGGGTGCCGGTGGCGACGATGCGGAAGATTTCTCACGCATGCTCTTTTCCATGTATCAAAAATACTGCGCGTCATGCGGCTGGAAGACGGCCCTCCTCGACTCCAACGAAAATTCGATGGGCGGCTTTCGCAGTATTTCTTTCGATGTGATCGGTAGCGGCTCCTATGGTGCGCTGAAAGCTGAGGCGGGCGTGCATCGCCTCGTGCGTATGTCGCCTTTCAATAGCGCCGGCAAGCGCCAGACCAGCTTTTCGCTCGTAGAAGTCTTGCCCAAGCTTCCGGATGCGGGCGATTTGCACATACCCGAGACCGATCTCGACATATCATTTGCACGCTCGGGCGGTCCCGGAGGGCAAAATGTCAACAAGCGCGACACAGCCGTGCATGCCACGCACACGCCGACCGGCCTGCATGTGCACGTCACGAGCGAGCGCAGCCAGGCTCAAAATAAGGAGAAGGCGATCGAAATGCTGCGTGGCAAGCTCTTCCATATGCGCGAAGAAGCCGCCAAGGCAGAAGCGCGCGGCCTCGCCGTCGCCTCGACGCAGAAGATTGAGTGGGGAAGCCAGATCCGTTCGTATGTGCTGCACCCGTACCAGCTTGTCAAAGATCATCGCACCAACTATGAACGGCATGATGTGGAAAGAGTCCTTGAGGGCGACATACAGGCGTTTATCGACGCCGAAAAGGACTTTGAATCGGGAAAAACTACGGTATAATTGGACCCGTTGCCGGTATGATCTATTTCGACAAAGTCACCAAAGTCTATTTCGAAGGCGCGCTTCCCGCCGTCGAAGACATCACTCTCACTATCGATCCCGGCGAATTCGTCTCCATCGTGGGGCATTCCGGGGCCGGCAAGACCACACTGCTGAAAATGCTCTTCGCCGAAGTCGAGCCGACCGTCGGCACCGTGTATTTCGGCTCGCGTGAGATACCGCGCCTCTCGGGAAAGGAGCTCCTCCATCTGCGCCGCAATATCGGCACGGTATTCCAGGATTTCCGCCTCCTCTCCACCAAAAATGTCTACGAAAATATCGCCTTTGCGCTCGAAGTCGCGGGCAAAAGCGATGAAGATATCCAGGCAGACGTGCCGCATGTGCTTGATCTCGTCGGCCTTTCCGACAAGATTTGGAATTTCCCTCGCGAGCTCTCCGGCGGGGAGCAGCAGCGCGTCGCGATCGCCCGGGCGATCGTCAATCAGCCCGAAGTCCTCATCGCCGACGAACCGACCGGCAATCTCGATCCGATCAATGCACACGACGTCGTCGAGATCTTAAAGAAGATCAACGACCTCGGTACGACCGTGCTTCTCACCACGCACAATAAGTCAATCGTGGATGCCGTTGGTCGACGTGTCGTGACGATGGACCAGGGTAAGATCGTACGGGATGACAAGCAGGGCAAATACGTACTATAGGATTCAAAATATAAAACTAAAAACATGAAAAATCTGAACATTATGAACAAGACCTACATTCTTTAATTTTACGTTTTTGATTTATTATTTATCTGTATATGTCTTTCTGGCTTACCACAAAAAGAGTCGCGCGATACGGATTGATCGGCTTCATCCGCAACGGCTTCATCTCGCTCTCGGCCATTCTCATCATGACGATCACCCTCTTCGTCATCTCCATCCTCATGATCTCCAGTGCGGCACTCAAGAGTGTCTTGGCCGATCTCACGAGCAAGGTCGACGTCACCGTTTACTTCACCACCGATGCCTCGCAAGATCAGATAGATCAGATTCGTCAGTCAGTCGAAGCGTTGCCAGAAGTCGCGGGTGTCTCCTATATATCGCGTGATGATGCGCTCGCACGCTTCCAGGAGCGCCACAAGAACGACCAGCTCACCATGCAAGCCCTCCAAGGGCTCGGCGAAAATCCGCTCGGCGCATCGCTCGAGATCCGCGCCAAGGAGACCTCGCAATACGAGACGATCGCGCGATTCCTCGACGCGCAGCAGGCCAGTGGTGCGGGGAGCGGCAGTGCGATCGATAAGGTCAACTTCGCTCAAAACAAGACGACGATCGATCGACTCACCAATATTATCCAGACTTCACGTACGCTCGGTGTCGCGATCGCGATCATCCTCGGTCTCGCATCCATACTCATCGTCTTCAATACCATCCGACTCGCTATCTATACTTCGCGTGAAGAGATCGGTGTGATGAATCTTGTCGGTGCCAATCCGTGGTATGTGCGCGGGCCCTTCATGATCACGGGTGTCCTCTATGGCCTCGTGAGTGCGGTGCTCGTCCTCGTCATACTCTACCCACTCACCGCATGGCTCGGGCCCACCTCGGAGCGCTTCTTCGGCACATTCAATGTCCTCAGCTATTACACAGGCTCGTTTGCCGTGCTCTTTTTCACCATACTCATATCAGGTGTCGCACTCGGCGCACTCTCAAGTTATTTGGCAGTCAGTCGGTATTTAAATACATAAGTAGTATGACAGAAGCGGGGCAAGGCAACGTGCGAGGCGTTACATCGGATGCAGTTCAAGGCGCGCCAACAAAATCTTCTGAGCCATACAAAACGTATGGTGAAGAAGATTTTGTGCAGCGCAACGCAGAAATGCGCCGATTTAACGCCTCGCACAAATACATTTTCGTGGTTGGCGGGGTAATGTCGGGCGTCGGTAAGGGCATCGTCACCTCATCGCTCGGCAAGATCCTCTCGGCACGCGGCCTCAAGGTCAATCTCATGAAGATTGACCCATATCTCAACGTCGACGCGGGTACGATGAATCCGACGGAGCATGGCGAAGTCTTCGTGCTCGACAGCGGCCTCGAGACCGATCAGGACATGGGCAACTACGAGCGTTTCCTCAATCGTGATCTCGGACCCGAAGACTACATGACGAGTGGTATGGTCTACAAGACCGTGATCGATCGTGAACGCAATCTTGGCTATGGCGGCAAGTGCGTCGAAGCGGTCCCGCATGTGCGCGACGAGATTGTCGATCGTTTCGAGCGTGCGGCGAAAGCGTCTGACTCAGACATTACCGTCGTCGAGATCGGCGGCACGGTCGGCGATTTCCAAAATGCGCTCTATATCGACGCGGCGCGCGTGATGCATATGCGCCATCGGAACGATGTCGTATTTATCATGGTCTCGTACCTGCCGGTCCCGGGCGCTTTGGGAGAGATGAAGACACGTCCGACACAGCATGCGGTCACGGCACTCAATAGCTATGGCGTGCAGCCGGATTTCATCGTCGCACGCTCCACACATGCACTTGATCAAAAACGCAAAGACAAGCTCTCCGTCTCGTGCAATGTCTTACCTGAGCACGTGATTTCCGCGCCTGATGTAAAGAGTGTCTACGATGTCCCGCTTAATCTCGAGCGCGACAATCTCTCAGGACTCATCTTGAAAGCGCTCGGTATGGAAACCACACAACAGACCGATCTTAAGGAATGGGAGACATTTGCCGCCCATGCACACAATGGCCAGCAGACGGTCAAGATCGGCATCGTGGGCAAGTATTTCGACACCGGCGACTTCGTCCTTTCCGACGCGTATCTCTCGGTCATTGAAGCGATCAAGTATTCCGCATACCACCAAGACGTGAAGCCGGAAATCGAATGGCTCAACGCCAAAGACTACGAGAAAGATCCGACCAAGGTCTCCGAGCTTGCCGGCTACGACGGTATCATTGTGCCGGGAGGATTTGGCGAGACGGGTATAGAGGGCAAGATCAACGCGATCCAGTATTGTCGCGAGAATAAGATTCCGTATTTTGGCCTCTGTTACGGCATGCAGCTCATGACGGTCGAATACGCGCGCCACGTGGCCGGTATCGAAGGGGCTCATACCACCGAGATCAAAGTCGACACCAAAGATCCGGTGATCATGATATTGCCCGAGCAGATCGAAAAGATGGCCAAGAAAGACTACGGCGGCTCGATGCGCCTGGGTGCCTATCCGTGTGCTCTCAAAGAGGGGACGATTGCGCGGGAAGCATACGGCGTGGAGAGTATCTCTGAGCGTCATCGCCATCGATATGAGGTCAATCCCTCCTATGTCGCCAAGCTCGAGGGTGCAGGACTCGTCTTCTCCGGCACCTCGCCCGACAAACATCTGATGGAGATTGCCGAGCTGCCACGCGACAAGCATCCCTTCATGCTCGGGACCCAATTCCACCCGGAGCTCAAAGCGCGCCCGCTTTCGCCGCATCCGCTTTTCACGGCATTCATAAAGGCATCACTTGCTCGTAAGGGGACATGAGTTTGAAATTGGCGAGTATCAATATCGAGCGATCAAAACACCTCGATCGTGTCATTCCCTTTTTACAGCGCTACGATCCGGATGTGATATGCGTTCAAGAGTTGCTTGAGCGTGATATCCCTTTGTTTGAAGAGATATTTGGTGTGAAATGCATTTTCGGCCCATCAGGATTTCATTCCGCAGATGAGCCGGAGACAGAATCGGTCATGGTGGGCACAGCGCTTCTCTCGCGCCTCCCCATACGCTCGCAGAAGATCGAATACTATACCGGGAGCGAAGCGCAGGCTCGCTCCAATGAACCGCAAGAAATACTTACCAACTCAAAACTCATCATATGCGATCTCGAAAAAGACGACACTTTATTTCGTATTGCCACGACGCATTTCACCTGGTCTCCCCGTGGAATGGCGACGGATGAGCAGCGGACAAACATGCGTCATCTGATCGATATACTCGGGGCGATGGGGGAGTTTGTTTTGTGCGGGGATTTTAATGCGCCGCGCGGAGGAGAGATATTTGCGATGCTTACTGACGTGTACAAAGACAATATACCACCACAGTATGCGACGAGCATCGACATCGATCTGCATCGCGCCGGACGCACGCGCCCGCAGGAGCTTGCCGACAAGATGGTGGACGGCCTCTTCTCGACCCCCGGCTATGAGGTGGCAGATGTGCAGCTCATATCGGGTGTATCGGACCACTGCGCGGTCACGACGACGATCTCGCGCAGGAGGTTGACATCCTAGTGACAGTATATTAGTATGCCTCCCAGTCCGCAGGCTATGCTTGCGGAGAAGGAGAATCGCTCATGGGGGCGATTCATTGAGGTAAGGAAAAACGAATGTTGACGATTCTCGCATGGGGCACCTTTTTCGCCGGCCTTGCTGGCGCAGTCGCCATCTATGGACTCTTTCGTCCGAAGGGGTTCGAGAAGCTCGGGCCTTATGGTCTGATCCTGGAAGACTGGTTTTCGAGTCCTCCTGCATTGCTCCGGTCGGCGGCATGGCTCGGCGTGTTTGCGTTCGTCTTCTATCACGTCAGTCCGCTCGTCGCCATTGGCATCCTTGCGCTCTGGGCGCGGCGCTTTCCCCGGCACTTCGATGCCTTTGCTGATGCATGGCTCGCGATGATCGGTCTTGCGAAGCAGATTCCGTGGCGCGTGACGCCCGTGGTCGAATGGCTCAAGGGAAACTACGTCTACGAGCTCCAGTGGACCTACGCTGCCGACATCATCGCGGCGTTCGCGATCTGGTTTGGCGTCCTGGTCTTCGTCGGACTCAACTTCTCGTTGAGTCTGGTGCTCGTCGGCGCGGTCATCGCAGCGTGGGCCTACGTCAAGCACGTGGGCTATGATCGTCTGATCATGAAGGCGCTCGGCGCATTCTGATCAACGAAATAAAAAGAGGCGGTCTCTGCGAGACCGCCTCGATTTTTTTATCTGTATCCTATCGCGACACCACAGGGTATTCCGACAAAAAATATGCTATCTCTACGCTATAGCGTATAGATAGCATAAGATTTTTCACCGACATAAAGCATAAAAATACCCGGCACATCGCTGTGCCGGGTTTTCTTTTGTGTCGAGAATCGGCGATTAGGCCGATTTCACCTTTTCCTTGCTGACCTTGAACCAGCCGAAGATGGTTCGGAAGAATTCCGGATCCTGGCGCCACAGGTAGTAAGCGATCAACATGATCAGAGCGAGATCCACGAGTGGTTTCATCCAAACGAAGATGCCGAATCCGAAAGCCATGGTAAGCACACCGACCGTTCGCATATGCTTCCATACAGCGAAATTCCATTCGCCGAGGAAGTCGAAGAAGTCCGGCGCAAAGGTCGCCAAGACGATACCTGCGCCGATGACGGCAGGGAAGAGTCCGGTGCGGAACTCAAGCACTATCATCGCGAGCACGTAGATCGCTGGCAGGAGCCAGGGCGGATTCATCCGCGTGACCCATTCCGTGTTGCGGAAAGGGTTGGTCATGCCGACCCAGGTGACCGGATCGAAAGTCTGCGGCCATTTAAAGCCGACGAACATGACAGCTCCCAGAAAGAGCGCGATTTCGACGAGAAACATAGTTCCTCTCCTGTTAAGAATGTTAAGAACGCATTGCCAGAGTCCGGATGGGTATGGCAGGTGGTAGGGGTATGGGTGATGCCCAGCGGACCGACGATATGTATAACGCGTGGTCGCGTGGAAGTCAATACTCGACATTTGGATGCGCACAAGATTGCGCAAGATTCACTAGTACAGGTATATGTTCATTGTAGCGCAGAGATCGTTTTGTGCGCCACCAGGTATGGAGAGACTCTTATGAATTGACAATCAAGCACAACAAGATACCCTGGAAGAGTAGTCACTGTCGACTACGTGTTCCTAAGGCTCACTTCTGTACAAATGACTTCTAGTCATTTGTACAAGTGTGCACTTACTTATGGGAAGAGTTGGAGTAAAAAGATGCGGAGTAGATTCCTGGCACTCGTGTGCATACTCAGTCTCGCGGTCATCACGTGGCCCGGAGGCGCTGCGGCGCAGTACTTTGGCCCGTACGGGCCTTACGGTCCCTATGGTCCGTATGATCACGGACCTCCTCAGGGATACGGACACCATGGTCCGCCGGCGGGTTTTCGCGAGCCTCCTTCGTGTCGCGTCCAGAATGGCGTCGACTATGGTGGTAGGTGGGAAGCTTGCACCGCGGCGGTCGAAAGAGCAAATCGGAACAATCGTTTGGATCGTGTTAACTATGAATGCGATTCATTTTGCACACTGAGACTTGGTGGACGTAATGTGTGCGTGACGCCGGATGCGCGCTTCGGGTTTCATGGCATATCCTATGGCGGCCCGTATAGCCAGAATATTAACCCGCGAGGGAATGCGATGTTCTTGCGTCGCTTGCCCTGGCAGATCCAAGCGTGGGTGCTGAGTCATGATGCGCTCGCTTCCAAAAGGATGACGTATATGTCTGGCAGTGAGGCAATCGCACTCGGCATCCGCCAGTGTCCGGGTAGCTGATCTTTCCATATCATGACGAAAAAAGCCGGCTCATACGCATGAGCCGGCTTTTTCTACGGGGAGCCGAATACCCCGCAGCTCTGCTGTGGAGTAGGAGACGAGTAGATGAAAAGCATCGGTGGGCACTTCCGCAAATCGACATCCATATATACACGATAGGGCAACGCGTGTTCTTCTGCTATGATGCCCCGCATGAAGCGACAGCGCGATTTTTGGAACAAAGAATACAAAGACCCGGAGCACCTGGCACTCTCTACCGCTGTCTCGGAAGACCTGGAAAAATTCACCCGGTTTTTGGAGCGCGCCGAAGGCAAACTCCACCTCAATCCGATCGCGCTTGCGGTCGATCTGGGATGTGGCAATGGGCGCAATCTGATCTATCTCGCAGAGCGCTACGGCATGCGCGGTATCGGGTACGACATCTCCGATGAGGCGATCAAGCAGGCACAGCAGCTTTCCGAAGGATTGCCGATCCACTACGAGGCGCGCAGTATCGACGGCGATTTCTCCGGCATCAAAGACGGCTCAGTCTCGCTCGTGCTCGACATGATGAGTTCGCACTTCCTCAAGCGTGCGGCGCGCGAGCATTTGCGCGATGAGATCGTGCGTATCCTGCGCCCGGGCGGATGGCTCTTTTTCAAATCGTTCCTCGGCGAAGGCGATCTCAATGCGCAGCGCATGCTCAAAGACTATCCAGCAGGGGAGGGTGAGGACAACGCATATATCCATCCCAGGCTTGGCGTCTACGAATACGTCTGGCGCGATGCCGACGCAATACGGGAATTCTTTGAACCGTATTTTGAGGTACACAAGGTCGACAAATCGCATCGCCATCTTACCAAGCACGGCGAGCCCAATAAGCGCCGCACTGTGGCGGTGTATTTGCAGAAGCAATAGAGGCCTACCTACCCACCTACACTTATCTGTGCCTATAGGCACGGATAAGTGTAGGTGGTGGATGCATTGTTGTTTGGTCGTGTAAGGGTTCGTCCACAAATTAACGAATCCGTTATGTGTGGACTACACGTATGGGCCCGCTCATTTTGTGTTGAACTTACTTATGAACGAGCCCTTAGGGCTCGTCCGTAAATAAATCGACCCTCTCTGAGCTCATTGCATCGCCGACTACAACCACTCCTCAATCGCAAAAAGCTCATCGTACCTCGGGTACGCCTCGCTTTTTGCTCAATCGTCGCGGCCGTATTCGACGCGCACTGAGTCATATAGGGTCAATTTATTTACGGAAGAGCCCTAACTGTCGGGATGCGCCGTTTGAACGCGCGGCTTGAACGGTGCGAAGAATCTTTGCGTGGTGTATCATTTCCCCATGGACCGAATGGAAAAGTGGCAGAAGCCGGTACGTGCGCCGGAGACAGGTGGTGGATCTTCTGATGAGGACCATGAAGAAAGTGACTTCGACCGTCTTAATCGAATAGATCAGGAGGCATTTGACTTCGATCTTCAGCGAGAAACCGAGTTTCTGAACAAGGTTGAGTGGGCTGATTCTGTGACCCAAAAACAACTTGCCTTACAAGCGATTGCTGATGGAAACGGATGGATGGTGCGGAACAATCCGTTTGAGTTTAATGCTGCATGTCGCGACAAAGAAATGCTCCTGGCAGTCATTAACGATAGTAATGGTTTATGGGATCAAGACTGGGTATACTGCAAAAGGGCTCATGAGTCTGATTTGGATAATGATGTCGCACATGCCATCGTACGCGCCGCGCAAGCGGGACCGACTTCATTCCCAAAAATACTGTCGGGAAGCGGTGAGTTTCATGGTCTCGATAGTCAAATCGCGCACTATTTGATTGAAGATGGATGGCGAGAGGCAGTGATCAAACATCTCGATAACTTTACTCATCTCGGTAAGGAGACATTTTTAACATTGTGGAGAAGTGTGGAAGAATGGATAGAGCATGCTGTGGAGCATGGCAATGCCATACCACCCACTATTGGCGATCGCGTCGATCTTTTACGGAATCTCGATAGATTTGATGGGCTCGACAAAAAAGTGCTTGAGAAGATTTTACAGAGCCCGGGTAGCTTCAACGTCTTTGCCAACCTTACATATTTCCCCAGCGTAACGCATGACGAAATCGCGGAGATGCTCGTAGCACATGGATATTCGAACCAGCTCGCTGCTCATATACATCTTCTTACCGTTTCAGATAAAAAAGCTCTTTTGAAAAGCTTTATGGACAGCGGCAATGGTGCCGCTATCGTCGGTAATATCGAGAAGTGGAAAGATGTGGTATCCATCGAGCAGGCGACTGATTGGTTTCATAAAAAGATGGCACAAGTGCTTGAGAAAGAACACACTATTGAAAACACCGAACATTGGGTGGATGAAGACATTGATGAGTATGATGAATTTGATGCGTTCCGATACGACGGGGCAATGGAAAATTTACAAAAACTTGTGCAACGAACGTGTGCCATAAATGACGCTTATAACGGGAAAATTGACCCTGTATTAGGTCGCCTGATGAAAGAGTACGAAACGTGGCCGGGATCCGACATATATCAGGCATATCAAGCACTTCTCACGGAAGGACGTGTTCCACAGCATATATCCGAGCTCGGCGTGATGCATGGTGGAGAAGTCGGACTCAATCAACTTACCGAGTGATTGCGAGATGTTCGCGGGAAGATCATTCGCGAACAATACGACCCTCACATGATCGTGCAGAATCCTTTTGTAAAACACCTCGCCATTGATCTGGTGCGCTATGAACATAGTGATTTTGCTAAAGGAAGTGCGAGGCAGTTTGAGAGTCAGGTGCTTGAATATATCGGTTTGAAGGACCATATTAAAGGTGGCTTTAAGCCGTTGAACGAAACATACACACCAAGCGATGTGCTCAATATCGCAAAAGTCGACAAAACGCGCGAAGCGGAGTTCAAGCACACGAAGGATTTTTTCAGCCGGTGGGGGCGCGTTCTCGCGGCGCTTGAGCAGGCGCAATACCTGCTGCACAACAAAGGCTCGCGCGGCCTCGGAGAGTTGCGCGAAAGCATCGAGCGGCATGTCGGTGCATACATCGGACGCTTGCGCACCGAGATGCATCAGCCGCCAAAACGAGTGAACGCCAGAGACAAACCGCTTCCACCGCTTACGTCGCAGCAAATGGAGCAGCGGGTACGGCATATGGAGCAAACGATCGAGCGCCTGCAAAGCGTCCTTGATCACCGGCCATCGTTGCAAGAGCAATTCAATATATTGCGGTCGATTAAAGGGGAGTTTGATGATGAATTGATGCAACTGATGTTCTTCTTGGGTTTTCGGTACAACCGTGGCTATGTCAGCGAGCCTCTTCCCTCCTATTCTCTCGAGAATCCGACTCTCGATGAAATCACGTGGGTGATGAACTTCGTCGATCACATCGTGGGCCAAGAGACACTCTCGAAATACTTTACCGACAAAAAGGCGGCAAAGTCATTTCGCGATCTTATCGATCTTTCGGCGCTCGAGCAGGGTGTCGCGCGGATGCAAAATGCGCTCGGTACCGCGGGCGCCATGCATATGCAATTCTTGCCCAATCGCGGCTTGCTCGCCGAATTCTCCGGACAAATTGCCGACGCCTGTTGGGCGACGACGCATGGCATCGGCCTGCTGGAGAAATTCCCCCACATCACGACGCTCCTCATGGTCCAAAATCCCGAGACGGTGCACGAGCGGCTCGCGGGGGCCGCGCTCCTGATAGAGACTGTCAGCGCGAATGATGAGCCGCTCCTAGTGATCCGTGGTTTGAATCCAATCCAAAATGTCATCAACCAGCTCGATGTAAAAGACTTTTATCAGCACACAATCACATACCTCAAGACGATAGCGCAGAAGCAGGGTAGGAAGCTCGCCATCGTTATCGACGACCATTCCGGCGGAGCAGCGACTAATCGACCCGTTCTTTTCACGTATCTCGATCAACTCAAATCATCTCTGCAAAAGGTACGCCTCAAATCAGCACAGGACACGACCTTCAATGACTACAGTATCGTGAATGATTGTTACCTTGTGGCTTGAAGAAGTTTTTAGGTCCCGTTCATAAGGCTCACTTCTGCATACATGACTTTTGGTCATGTATGCAAGTGTGCACTTATAATTTCAACACAAAATGAACGGGCCCATAAGTGTAGTCCACAAATAACGAGTACGTTAATTTGTGGACGAGTCCTTAAAGTACTTGTTTATGATTCGCGGCCGCGAATCATAAACAAGTACTTTTATCCGGACAATATATTTTGGGATGTTCTAAGGCTTAACCTTAGAACAGATATGCTATCTTTGCGCTATAGCGTGGAGATAGCATACAGATATTGAAGCGGGACTTCGTTTGCTTTGAGCATATCCCAAATCGATGAATACTACTCATGACCTCCGATGTATCAATAGATGTCCTATAGATCTCTTATTCATACGTGGTTTTGCGAACATGCTAAGGACCCGTCCATAAGGGCGGCCTTTTCCTCGATGGTGTTGCGGGTGCGCGCGGAGTGCAATGGGCACCATTGCACTACCGTGTATGATTGCATCGTTTCGGGGGAATATTACAATGTGCAGACGATGGCCTACTATTATTCGCCGTTTCGGAAGGTATATGCAAAACCGTCTGAAGGGTGCCCTTTTTGTACAAGCGCCACGTTTGCAGAGCAGATCATCACTTCAGGGCACGGTATGGCAGTCGAGAATGAGCATTATCGATGGATCATTAATGCATATCCAAAATTTGAAGGCCATACCATGGTGGTGCCTAAGCGTCATGTGACTACTCTTGGCGATGAGAGTGCTGAAGAAATTGTCGCTCGGGAAGAGCTCATTGTGTTGGCGTCAAACACACTTCGGAAGCTGTATCCAGGGTCGGGAATTGAAGTATTTATACAAACAGGAGAGGGTTCAGAAAGTAGCGTAGCCCATTTGCACTGGCATGTAGTGCCTTCACTTCCCGAGGATCATCTGCGCGGCTTTGACAAACTCGGTCATTTCTTTACGATTGAGCAAGACAAGGAAAAGGTAATCGTCTTTCCGGTGCCGATTCGATTGGCACAAAGCGATCTCCTCAACGCCTTGAGAGATGTTCTTAGGTCCCGTTCATAAATAATTTCAACACCAAATGAACGGGTCCATAAGTGTAGTCCACAAATAACGAGTACGTTATTTGTGGACGAGCCCTTACACAAACCACATAAGGAACGTACAGATGAAAGCAATCATAATGGCTGGTGGTCGTGGAACGCGACTGGGTCTTTTAACGCATGACAACGTGAATAAACACATGTTGCCGGTCTACGATCGTCCCATGATCGAATATGTCATACAGACCTTGGTAAAAGGTGGACTCACTGACATTCGCGTCTCTCTGAATTAGAGCAATCCTCAGATTTTGATGGCACAGCTCGAAGATGGTGCGCGTCTCGGATGCGACATCCACTACATGTATCATCGCGGCGCGTTTGCGGGGCCTGCCAGACACTTTCTCCATTGTGATAGGATAGTAGTGCTTTGTCAATACATCAAGAGCAATGTGTTGTTTTTGATGTGTGAGCACAAACATACAAGTCTGACTTGTTCAAAACAAAGTTATACACAAGCGTGTATCGATGCGGCTTTTTATGCGATAAAATTGACATGGTTTTTATTTTTTATTAAACGGCAATCGTTTACCTGTCGAGGCGCGAGACGTCTCTCGAAGTATGGCCCATATACGGAAAAGCAACCGCTTTTCCCGGCAAAACCATGCTCTCGAGAACAAGTCATGCATAATTACTGAACATCATGCGAAACATAATACGTTTCTTTGGCGCGTTGGGTATTTTATCAGTGTTTCTTTTTACGGGGCTCCACATCGCCTCCGCCGCGATCACGTCGAATACGGCCGCTGATCTCACCATCACGGGGCAGACGATCAAAGCCTCGTCGACGCCGCTTGCGGTCATCGGGTTGAACGTCGCTGTAAATGCGGGTGAAAAACTCGCCTCGACCTCGATCATGATCGCCGGCTCGAACGGCTTCGCGGTCGCGACCGACCTCGCCCCCCTCGGCACGGCGACATCGTCGGGTATCGCGCTCTACCGCGACACCAACGGCAACGGCCGCTTCGATGCGGCGGCGGATACCGTCGTCCCGCTTGCAAGCGCACCTGTCTTCACAGGCGCCACGACCACACTTTCGCTCACCGGGGCGGGCGAAACGCCCATCTCGAACGCGGGCGGCAACAACTACTTCCTCGTCGTGCAAACCGCTGGCGCAGCGGTGAATGGGCACGCGTTCACCGTGAGCATCTATCCTGGCAACATTCAGTACAGCTCGGCCACTCCCGCTGGCTCGCCGACGGCCCTCACCACGAATACCATTACCGTCGACACGACGGCGCCCGCGCTCAATGCGGGCATGACGGGCCCCATGAACGGCTCGACCGGTGTACCCATCTCGACCTTTATCCACATGGGCTTCAATGAAAACCTCGACCAGACGACCCTTAATTCATCCAACATCACTCTCACCGCGGGCGGCTCGCCCGTGGGCATCGCGGTACGACCCTTCCCCGACGGCTTCGATGTGGTCGTCTCCAACCCGCCCTCCTATGCGGCAAGTTCGCGCTTCGCCAAAGCCTCGACCGTCTCCACGGGCTTCTTCGGCGTCAACGGCACCAACACCATCTTCCCGCAGGGCACTTATACCGCGCCTGTGGTGGGCGATATCGTCTTCACCCAGTTCGACACCTTCGCGCCCGATATCGGCATCGTGACCAACAACACGCTTACCTCGGGCACCTTCGGCGTGAACGGTTTTGCGCTCTTCCGCCCTGCACAGATCACCAAATTCGCCGTGCCGAATTCGATCGGCGCTGTAACCGCGGCGACGGGTGTGGGCATAGGCGATCTCATAGTCGTCAATACGAGCGCTAACCCGACCGACGTCAAGTACAACTGGCACGTCGTTACGACGGCGGACGCCGTCAATGGCGCGAGCTTGCGCCTCGACGGTTCGGGCGCCGCGCCCACGTACCAGAGCGGCTCATCGTTTAGCCGCCTTTTGCCCGCCGCGACTTCGACAGTCAATGGCTCGGGCGTCTTGAATGCCTCGACGACGTTTGCCGTGGGTGATCTTGTCTTCGCCCATCTTTCTGCAGGCGGGGATAATCTCAACCGGTACGCGTGGCATCTCGTGACCGCCGTTACGGGCGCGGGCATTCTCGGCCCGCAGGGCGGTGGCGGCACCATTTCGCTCGACGGCGGTACGCCCACCTTTGCCAATAACTCGGTCGTCGCCAAGTTGACGACCGCGGGCAACGGCGCCGTCGATACAGGCACTCCAGACGCTACAAGCTTCTCCTTCGGCGACATCATGTTCTCCAAAGTGACGGCAAACGCGGGCAACACCGGTTCGTACGCCTTCCACATGATCTCAAACGGCGCCACCGGCGCGACCTCGACCGCGTTGCGCCTCGACAACAGCGCGTCCAATCTCCTACCCTCGACCGCGTACGTCGCGACCGCAAGCACGGGAGTCAAGGATGCGGCGGGCAACGCTCTTGCATCACCCGTCACGCTCTCCTTCACCACCGGCTCGACCGGCGGCACCAACACGACGCCCCCCGCAGTCATGAACACCCAGCCGCAGCAGGGCAACCAGCAATTCGCCCCCAATGGCAAAATTGCGTTGACCTTCAGCGTGACGATGCTCGCCGACGGCGGCGCCAATGCCGTCAATAACGCGGCGGTCGTCGTGCTCTCGACGTCGGTCAATGGCGCACCGGGTTCCGCGGTGACGGCTACGCGCAGCTATGACGCGACAACCAACACGCTCACCGTCACGCCGAGCGCCAATCTTGCCACGAATACCGAGTATGTCGTTCAGGTGACGACCGCCGCGCGCACGACGACCGGCGTTTCGATGCCCGGCGAGTATCGCCTGTACTTCCGCACGGCTTCGGCGGTCGACAACACGGCCCCGACCGTCCCCGGCGTCAACCCCGCCGCAGGTTCGACCGGCATTTCGCTCTCGCAAGTCTTTACCGCCGGATTCTCCAAAGACATGGATCCGGCGACCGTCTCGACGAGCACCGTCAAGCTCCTTACGCAAGTCGGCGGTACGGCCGTCGCAGGCAACGTCTCGTACAACCCCATGAGCCGCTCGGCCAATTTCGTGCCGTCGGTCGTGCTCAACACCTCGACCGGGTACCGCTTCCAGATCGGCGCGGGCCTCACCGGGCCGGCGGATCTTGCCGGCAATCGTCTCGCCGCGACGTCAACTTCGTTTGCGACGACGACGGCATCGGCCGATGCGGTATCACCGATCGTCTCCTTCGCGAGCGCCGACAACTTCGGCATCGCCGTCACTTTCTCCGAGACGATGAAAACCGGCAGCGGCCCCAATGCGGCCGACAACATTGCCAACTACACGCTCGAAAGTCCGACGGGCACTTCGATCTCGCTCGGCGGAAAGACGGTCGTCTATGACGCCGGCACCAGGACGGCGCGTATCTCGGGCCTTTCGCTCCAAAACGGCAACACCTTCAAGGTGACGATCGCCACGCCCGTGCAAGATCTTGCGGGCAACGGCATCTCGACCGCCGGAACACCCGCAGGCAATCTCTCTTTCGGCACCGTACAAAGCTCCTCAATGACGGGCGGCCAGCTTGGCCCCGGCACCGGCACGATGGATCAATCGCAGCAGGGTATGAATCCGATTCGCGTGAGTCCGATGAGCCGTAGCGCGGGGGTTATATCGCAGTACAACGTAACGTTTCCCGCCGCGACCTCGATTCCGCTTGGCGGTCAGATTGTGCTCACCTTCCCCTCCGGTTTCGACGTGACAAATGCCGCGATGGTCGCCACCTCCTCGAACGCCTCATTCTGCAACACCGACGTCAACGGCCCCATGAGCGGTTCGCCGTACATCTTGAGCGTGTCGAACGACGCCAATGCCGGCACCATCACGCTCAATACCGCCGGCGCCGCATCCGGCGCAAACGCGTTCGTTTGCCTCGACATCGCGGGCATCGTGAATTCGACCGTGCCGTCCACTGCCGGGTACGTCGTTGACCTCAAAACGCGCGACACCGCCGGCAATAACCGCGCGATTCTCGAAACAAAGAGCGCGGCGCCGTTCTTCCTCGGCGTTGCGGGCACACGCACGCTCACCGTCAATGTCTTCAACGACGGCAACGCAAACAGCACGATCAACGCCAATGAAGGCATCGGTAACGTAAAGGTATTTCTGTTCTCGCCAGCGTCCGGAGGACAAATGGCGACGACATCCGCATCGGGTGTTGCGACGTTTACCTCGCTCGCCGACGGCGATTACATGCTCGGCCTCGATCCAGGCTCACTCGCGACTGCCTCCTCGACCGTCACCTACAATTCCGCGCCTCAAAACTTCACCGTCTCGGCCACCACGCTTGTCAAAAACATCATCGTCTCGGGCGCGGGCAGCACCGTAACGATCTCCGGCACGATCACCGGCCCGTCGGGCACGTCGATCGACATCTTCGCTTCAAGCCCCAACGGTTTCTCCAAGAAAACGATGACTCTGACCGCCGGCCCCGATGCGTACTCGATCCCCGTTCAGACCAACAGCACGTACAACATCGGCGTCGGTCCGGCAATGCCCGACACCGCCTTCATCCCGGGCGCTCCGCCACCGCCACCGCCGACGTTCACCTTCATGCCGCCGCCGTCCTTGATGGTCACGGTCGCTACCACCTCGGTTTCGGGCAAGAACTTCACCCTCTCGAGCGCCTCGAAGACGATCACCGGATCGGTCTTGGATTCCGCGGGCAACGCCGTATCGAACGCCGGCGTCTTCGCGCGCCCCGTCTCCAATTCGACCGGCGCGGGCGGCGCATCGGGATCGGATCTCGGCTTCGGCACCGGCGGCATGACCAACACCTCGGGCGCGTTCACGCTCAATGTGGTGCCGGGCACGTACCTCGTCGGCGTGTTCAAGCCGGGTATGCCCAACGTGCCGGATCAGCAAATCACCGTGCCGTCGAGCGGCGCCAACACGCCTTCCTCGCTTACCTTCAAGCTCGGCGTCGGCTCGTCGCTCACCATATCGGGTACCGTCAAGGATGACAGCGGCAATGCGGTACCATATTCCGGCGTTTCCGGCCGCAAAATCACCTCGACATCCGATACGACGCCGATCGGCGGCGGGCAGGGCAACTTCGTCGGCGGGCCGGCCGACGCCAACGGCGCTTACACGCTCTACGTCACCAACGGTGTCTGGCAAATCGAGGCCTATGCACCGGGCTTCGGGAAGCTCGGCTCCAAGACCATTACCGTAGCAGGCTCCTCGCTCTCCGGCCAAGACTTCTCGGCCCAAACGCTTTCGATTGGCACGATTACCGGCTCGACGACCGTGGCATCGGCCGGCGTGCAGGGTGTGATCGTCCGCGCCGAGGGCGCCAACGGCGCCAACATGGCCGTCTCGGATGCGACCGGCTCGTATAGCCTCAAGGTCCCGGCCGGCACCTACACGCTCACGTGCGTCTTCCCGGGACAGGGCGATTCGACCCCGACGACCGGTGTTGCCGTCACGGCCAACAACACTACGAGCGGCCAAGATTGTGCGCTTGCCGCGCCGATCACCGTCACCGTCAGGCTCACCGACGGCACCAATCCGATCACCAACGCCTTCGTCGACGCGCGCACCTCGACCGGCCGTGGCAATGGCACCGGCGACAACGCCACGAGCAGTATCTACGGCGTCTACACGCTCACGCTCGCGCCGGGCACGTACACTATCCGCGCGGGCAGTCCCGCATTCGGCCCCATCGGCTCGACCGCCGGGGTCTCCTCGACGCAAACCATCACCTACACAACGCCTAAACTCTACAGCGTAACGGGCACCGTCTCGGCCTCGGGTGTGGGTGCGATTAACACATGGGTATCGCTCACGGGAACGCCCACAGGCCAGACCAACATCATTACGACCGGTTCGCAAACGGGCGCGGGCGGCGCCTTCGCGATCTCCGTGCCGGCGGGGAGTTACCAGATCCGCGCGGACAAACCGGGTTTCATCTCATCGACGCCTTCGACTGTCACCGTCACCGGCGATACCGCGGCGGGGACGCTCGCGCTCACGACCGCATCCCTCACGATCTCGGGCCAGGTCACGTTGTCGGGTAGCGGCGTCTCGGGCGCATTCGTCGACGCGACGAACGGCTCGGGTGGCTTTGCAGTAGCGCAAACTGACGCTTCCGGTAACTATTCGCTCGCCGTTTCTTCGGGTACATGGACGGTAACCGCGCGCTCGATAGGGTATTCAGGTGCGACAACCGCCTCGGTGGTCGGCGGATCCGCCTCGGGGCAAAACATTGCGCTTTCGGCGATCAGCGGCTTCACGGTCAGGCCCGAGCGCCAGGAAAACGTCACGCCGACCATGGGCGGCCTCCTCACTAATTCCGACATCGGCAACGCCTTCAAACTCAACATTCCGGCGAACGCCTTGGGCACCGGTTCAAACGCGGGTACGGTCAAGACGCAGAACAATACCGCGCTTCCCAATATCGTCAACGGCACCGTGCTCGCTAAAAGCGGCGTTTCGATCAGTGCGGTCGATGCGTCCGGCCAGCCGGTGAAAAACCTCAACGATAGCGTTACGATTACCGTACCTTACAACGAAAGCGATATTCCGAGCGGCCGATCAGAGAGTGATTTGCAACTCGGCGTGTGGAATGATGCGACGGCTGCGTACGACATCCTCCCGACCACGGTCGATGCGGTGAACAATACTTTGACCGCGACCGTGTCCCACTTCTCGGATTTCGCGCCGATAGTCCCTGCACAATCGACGACTCCCGGCGTGACGCCCGCAAGCACCCCCGTTGGCAATGGTGCGCCGGTGGGCGGCGGAGGCGGAGGCGGAGGCGGTTCCACAGGCCCCGCGCCGCGTGCGCAGATCATCTATCCGGATGGTCGTATCGTGTACCTCGATCAGATGAACGGTTCGGAAGCGAAGGTGACCGCTGCTGCGGCGCCTGCCCAATTCACGAACGCTCCGAAGTCTCTCTCCGACATTCATATCGGCACCACTGTTTCCGGTCGCTTCGTTGCTGCGCTCAAACAAGGTTCACGCGGCAAGGACGTTTCGCGCCTGCAAAAGCTCCTTGGCGTCGAAGAAACGGGTTACTTCGGTCTCAAGACCGTAAAAGCCGTGCAAGAATTTCAGCTCACTTACGGTGTCGTAAAGAAAAACGGCTCTGGTTACGGGTTGCTCGGCCCCAAGACACGCGCCAAACTCGAAGAAGTATTTTCTTCGAGAGCGATATCGGCGCAAGCGAGTGCACAAGGACAAACGTCGAGCGGCAACGCTTCGGCTGTTGCAGCCGTCCCGTTCACGCGCACACTCACGGTGGGGATGACAGGCGACGACGTGAAGCTTCTCCAGATCATCCTCAACGGCGATCCCGATACGCGGCTTGCCGCATCGGGCGACGGCAGCCCCGGTATGGAGACAAACAAGATTGGCCGCCTCACCATAAGAGCCATTGAGAAGTTCCAGATCAAACATGGGCTTGTCAAGAAAGGTGCGAGCGGTTTCGGCAATCTCGGCCCCAAGACACGCGCCAAGTTGAACGAAATCCTCACGGCGCCGGTCGTGGTGACGGAAACAGTCGTCGCGACTTCCTCGCCATCCGTCCCTTCGGTCGCTACGACGACGGCAGCGTCGGCTGGCGCAACGGTGACGGCAACGACGACCGTCGCCACCAGCACCGCGCAATAGAGGGGTGTTGCCGCAAAAACAACCGAGTAAAGCACCTACGCAAGCCTGGCTCGCATGTATACCTACTCTCGGTCGAGCGACTCTCGGTCGTGGTGCGTTAAGCTTCCAACAGATGGTCGGTGCCCGTCTTGCCCATGGAAGCAGACACCGAATAGGCGGCCGCTGACTAAAAAAGTCAGCGGCCGCCACTCTCTTGTTGACTTTCACGGGCGTTTCGCATATATTTACTCCTGCCTCGTAGGGGCTTCGTTTTTGGCTGATCTTGGGTCTCTCTTGGCCCAGATATCGCAAGAATCAAGCCACACAGGGGAATCCCATAACCAGGTACCGAAAGGTCTGGTGCAGGGTCTCCGAAACTCCTCTAGGCAACCCCTCGACATGGCTCGGGGTACAATTCTTCGCATTTTATGGCTAAAACATCAATGAAAGTGAAGGCACTTCGCACCCCGAAATTCAAGTCGCGGGTCGTTCGTCGCTGCTTCAAGTGTGGCCGCCCGCGTGGTTTTATGCGTGATTTCAATCTCTGCCGCATTTGCTTCCGCGAAGAATCTCTCGAGGGCAATATCCCTGGCATTAAGAAATCGAGCTGGTAGTCCAAAATATCTCACTATAAAAATCCTATGGTTACAGATCCTGTCGCAGACTTCATAAATCGTCTCACCAACGCTGGCGCGGTGGGCCACAAGACCGTTTCGCTCCCGTTTTCACTCTTTAAGGCTGCAATCGCCGAGAAGCTCAAAGAAGCTGGCTATGTCGCCGCGATCGAGAAAAAGGGCAAGAAAGTCCGCAAGACTCTCGATATTACCCTCAAATACGACGAGGCAGGCAAGCCGGTGATCCATGGCGTCAAGCGCATTTCCAAGCCAGGCCGTCGCCTGTATCGAAGCGTCAATGAAATCATTCCCGTCCGCTACGGACACGGCGCACTCGTGCTCTCTACTCCCAAAGGCATCATGACGGACAAAGAGGCCCGTAAGGCTAATGTCGGCGGCGAGGCCCTGTTTGAAATCTGGTAAGGTTTGTCCCACGAAATGAGCGCATTCCGTGCGTTCATTTCGTGGCTGACAAACCTTACCCAGCACCTTTTCAAGTACGAATCAATGGTAACTTGGCAGGGTCTCGGGAAAAAGGTATGTTTAGTCACCACAGTACCAATAGCGTGAAAGGTGCTGGGTGTAAGAGCTTCTAAGCTCGTTACACTCGCTAATAATCTCTAACATGAGTCGACTTGGCAAAAAATCAATCCATATTCCGTCGGGGACTGAGGTCGCCGTCTCGGGGCACGAAATCACCGTCAAGGGCAAAAACGGTACCCTCAAGAAGTCGATCCATCCGGCGGTCTCTATCATGGTCGCAGATGGCGCTGTCTCGGTCTCTCCGGCGACCTCGAGCCGCCTTTCCAAGGCCCTCTGGGGTACGTATGCGGCCCACGTAGGCAATATGCTCAAAGGTGCCTCTACCGCCTTTTCAAAGAAGCTCGAAGTGCAGGGCATCGGTTACAAGGTCGAGCTCTCCGGTAAGACGCTCAACCTCTCGGTCGGATTTTCGCATCCGGTCAAGGTCGAGATACCTGAAGGCATCTCGGTGACAGTCGAGAAGAATACGATCACGATTTCAGGAGCTGATAAGGATGCGGTCGGACAGTTTGCCGCCAATGTCCGCGCTATTAAGAAGCCAGAACCATACAAGGGCAAGGGCATCCGGTATGAAGGCGAGGTCGTACGCATGAAGGAAGGTAAGAAAGCGGGAGCATAATCCACATTTTTATGGCACTTACAAAAACACAACAGAGACAGCGTCGTCACAATCGCGTCCGCGCGAAGGTCGTCGGCACCGCAGATCGCCCGCGCTTGTCGGTCTTCAAGTCCAATACACGCCTCGTCGCGCAGATCATCGACGATACCAAGATGGTGACGATCGCCGCTATCTCTTCAGACAAGGAGAAGGGCAAGACCCCGCGCGAGCGCGCGGAAGCATCGGCAGTGACGCTCGCAAAGGCAGCACGGGGGAAGGGTATCAAGGCAGTGGTGTTTGATCGCGGCGGATTCCAGTACAAGGGTACTATCCAGGTATTTGCCGATGCGGTCCGCGCTGCGGGATTAGATTTCTAATATATTCATAGTATGGCAACCGAACACACAACGGAAAAGGAGGAAGCAAAGGTCGTCGAGAATGGTCGCGCTGATCATCGCGGTCCGCGCGGTCGCGGTGGAGATCGAGGGGGTCGTGGCGGCAGGGGTCCGCGCGATGATCGCGCTCCCCGCAGCGAGTATTCGCAAAAGCTCATCGGCATCCGTCGTGTCGCACGCGTCATGGCAGGCGGTCGCCGCTTCAATTTCAGCGTATGCATAGTGATCGGCGACAAGAAAGGCTCAGTCGGTGTCGGCTTGGGTAAAGCGGCAGACACAGCGCTTGCGATCGAGAAGGCTACCCGCGATGCCAAGACCAATATGATCAAGATCTCCCTCACCAAAAATCGCTCAATCAAGCACGACGTATCATCCAAATATTGCGCATCGGTCGTCGGTATCCGCCCCAGCCCTGGCCGTGGTCTCGTCGCGGGCTCGTCCGTCCGTACCGTGCTCGAGCTCGCCGGCGTATCCGATGTCACCGCCAAGCTCCTCTCTCGCAGCAAGAATCCGATTAACAACGCGCGTGCAGCTGTCGATGCGCTGCGCCAGGTAATAGAAAAATAACGAGCACAGCAAGTATATTTTTCATTATCCAGCACCACTTTTGACTTTCAGTTGAAAATATGAAAAACTATCTTCTCATGTTACAGACAGGTATCACCATATCGCACTCGCACTCAAAAGTGGTGCTGGATGGTGATTTTTATTGTCGCTTCGCTCTGTAAAAATCTACCATGGCAAACCTTAATTCTCTCAAACGGGTAGGCGCGACGAAGAAGATGCGTGTCGGACGCGGTGGCAAGCGCGGCAAGACTTCTGGTCGCGGTACCAAGGGTCAGAGCGCGCGTGCAGGCAACAAAAAGCGCCCGGAATTGCGCGATATCATCAAGCGTCTCCCAAAGCGCCGCGGATATGGCAAGAATCGCGCCAAGGGTGTGATCGGCTCATACATAAAGCCGCTCGCGATTCCAGTCGGTCGCCTCGAAAATCTCTTCGACACAGGTGCGGAGGTAAATCCGCAGACGCTCGCGATGCGCGGCATCGTCAAAGGCAAGGGGAGCCGCGTCCCGCAGATCAAGATCGTCGCAGGCGGCGATTTCTCCAAGAAATTGTCATTTAGCAAGGTCGGTGTCTCCGCTGCTGCCAAGACGGTGATTGAAAAGGCAGGGGGCAGTGTAGTATAAATATGCAGTTTACAGTTTACAGTTTACAGTTTACAGAAACTCGCGGTCGAGCCGGTTTCCACTGTCCTCTGTCCACTGTCTACTGTTAACTTCTTATGTTCGAGACTTTCATTCGCAAACTCAAGCTTGTCTTTGAAGACAAGACGATCCGGACGCGTATCCTCTTCGTGCTCGGGGCGCTTATTGTATTTCGCTTGCTCGCCGCGATCCCTGTGCCGGGTATCAATGCCGCCGAACTCCAGGCATTTCTCACCAACAATCAATTCCTCGGACTTCTCAACGTCTTCTCGGGAGGCGGTTTTTCCAATCTTTCGATCGTCATGCTCGGCGTCGGTCCATATATCACTGCGTCTATCGTGATGCAGCTTTTGACCGTGCTCGTACCCAAGCTCAAGGAGATGTATCAGGAAGAGGGGGATGCTGGCCGAGCTCGTTTTATGCAGTATTCTCGCTACCTCACGCTTCCGCTCGCGCTCATCCAGGGTTTTGGTTTCATCTTGCTTCTTCAGCAGAATGGCATTTTGCCGGAACTCACGATCCTCGGCTTTGTCACCAATATGATGGTCACTGCTGCCGGCTCGATCCTTCTTATGTGGATCGGAGAGCTCATCTCAGAATACGGCGTCGGCAATGGTGTATCGCTCATCATCTTTGCCGGCATCGTCGCTGCGATCCCGACGAGCGCCGCGCAGTTCTTCTACTCGTTTGACCCTGCACAGCTTCCCGCATACGTCGGATTCTTCGCGGTCGGTATCGCCATCATGGCGGGTGTCGTCTTCATCACCGAGGCCGAGCGCCCGATCCCTGTCACGTATGCGCGCCGCGTGCGCGGTATGAAGGTCATGGGCGGCGTATCCACGTATCTCCCGCTTCGCGTGAATCAGGCGGGAGTCATGCCCATCATCTTTGCGCTCTCTATCCTGCTTTTCCCTCAGATGATCGCGACCTTCCTCTCCAAGAGCTCGATCCTCTGGCTTGCCGAAGCTGCGCGCGCCGTCGTCGTCGCACTCAACAATCAGTGGCTCTATGGCGCGCTCTATTTCGTCCTCGTATTTATCTTCACGTATTTCTACACAGCGATCACCTTTGAGCCGCATCAGCTTGCGAAGAATCTGCAGAAGAACGGCGCTTTCATCCCCGGCGTGCGCCCAGGCCAGAATACTTCAGAATATCTCGCCAACATCATCACGCGCATCACGCTCGTCGGCGCCCTCTTCCTCGGGTTTCTCGCCGTCTTGCCGATCATCCTTCAGGGCATTACGGGTATCACTGCGATCACAATCGGCGGCACCGCACTCCTCATCGTCGTCTCCGTAGTCCTCGACCTCGTCAAAAAGGTCGACGCGCAGACCTCGATTCGGGAGTATTGACAAGAATACATAGTATGTGATATACTTTATTTTAGAGTACAAACTGCAGTACTCGGATTGGAGGGTGCGATGGCTACTCGTGAGAAGGTACTTGAATTCCTATCAGCTATTCAGGCTGAGCAAAATGCGCTGAAGATCATCCGATCGATCTCGGACCAAAACGTCGAGTTGTCTGACTTGGACGAGAAAGGTCTCGAGGTGGTTGGGCGGGCTTATACGGCGGCTATTGAGAAAATGTTGCCGAATCTTCTGGATATCACCGCTGGCGTATACGCGAAGCATTATACCGACGACGAGATCAGCCAACTCACGACCTTCTATACCTCGCCTCTTGCGCAAAGACAAACCTCTCTAGCGAAAGAGATCAACGAGGCCGTCGGCGAATATCTTGAGGGGGCAAAGGAAGATATTGTGAAGATTATTAAAGGAGCCATCGACGACGTCGATGGCATAAAGAAGTCCGACTGATGTTGTCCCGCGCCACCGTGTATACGGCCGGCGCGGGATTCTTTTTATTTTTTTTGGTATAGTGTCGCAGGTCGGGCTTATGACACTAGCGAGGAATTCATTTTGTATATGGGTAGATTCGGGGTATACTACAAATATGAAAAAGCGCGCCAAGAAGATCAAGACGGAGGTACAGACCGATTACGGATTGTTCGCGGTTGTGCTTGAGAGCGAACCCGATATGGGTGGGTACATGATAACGGTGCCGAAAGTACCACCTGTAATTACGTGTGGAAGAAACATAACACATGCCAAAGAAATGGCTCGCGAGGCGATCGAATTAACGCTTGAGACGCAAACACTCCATGCTGCAGAGCAGGCAGGTCGGATCAAGTTCACAAAGAAAGCGTCATTGCCGGCTCATGGTGTTGCTTTTGCATGAGCACATTGCCGATACTTTCGGCGCGAGAAACGATGCGCCGACTCATACGGCTCGGATTTCGCGTTGAAGGATATCGGGGAAGTCATGCGATATTGGTGCACGATCGAACAGGACGGGAAACCACCGTACCGATGCATCCAGGCGACCTTGGCCGGAAGTTGCTCTCCGGCATCATCAAACAATCCGGCGTGAATCTTCAGGATTTTCTGAGTGCGTAAGATAGAGAGTGGTCGATATAATCACGATTGGCGGCACGGCGCTTCCCATCGCATCTGCGTAGTCCTCGACCTCGTCAAAAAGATCGACGCGCAGACGAGTATAAGGGTTCATTTTGAATACAGTAAATGATGAGGTATAATGTAAATGTGAATATTATAACCATTCCACAAAGAATCATATCGAACGACGATCTCGTTATCATCCCTCGCAAGGAGTACGAGGCGCTCAAGGCGCGGCCGGTTGTCGCTGAGTTTGCGCCATCATCGGCGCAGGTGCGCACACTCTCCCGTGCACGCAAGCATTTCAAAGAGGGCAAAACCATTTCCTATGATGAAATCGTCAAGCGAGTGGCGGCTCGCGGTCGATAACAGTGTCGACAAAATGCTCGGTCGCATCCCGCATAAGGGCTCGTCCACACATAATGTACCCATTATTTGTGGACTACACTTATGGGCCCGTTCATTTGGTGTTGAACTTCGGGACCTAAGGATGCGGAAGCCCTGTTGGATGTCGTTGCGTCCCTCGTCATCAATCCATTCTTGGGTGATATTCAGAAGATGAAAGGCAAAGACAACGTTTGGCGCAGACGTATCGGCGCATATCGTATATTCTTCGAGATTTACCCATTGGTACGAATTGTGCATGTGTATCACATCGAACGCCGCACATCGTCGACATATCGATAGTATTCGGGAGTATTGACGTGCAGGCAATACCCAATTACTATCTGCCTCAGACGTAATCAGGAAAGGGTAAGGATATGGCTATGAAGGCTCGCTACGCTCTGTTTCTCATACTACTGCTCCCGCTTGCGAGCAGCGCTGCTTTCTACATAAAGCCGGACGATCGGAAGTGGCCCGAAAAGCCATCGATCTACCTCGTGGAGGCGAAGATTATCATCATGGAGTATGTCGAAGAAATGTCGCAACTGTATAAAACACATATGGGGCAGGAATTGTCAGCTCAACAGAAGGCTGAGATAAGGGACGAGACGCTTACCCACATGATCGCACAAGGGAGCTACCGGTTTATAGCACCATAATCTGAAAATCCAGAGCGTCGCTCTGGATTTTTTCTTGTGGCGTAAAGCGGGATTCTTTTTTATTTTTTTGGTATAGTAGGTGCCATGCAGCTCAAACAAGTCGTGGTGATTGCAGGACCTTCCGGTAGCGGGAAAAATGCGGTGATCGACGAGATCATCAAGATATGTCCGCGCTGCGAACGGCTCGTCACGGCGACCACGCGCGCTCCACGGGTAGGGGAGATCAACGGTGTCGATTATCATTTCCTCAAACGCGATGAGTTTGACCGGGCGCTTGCAAGCGGAGATATCCTCGAACATCGCTATGTCAGCTCGCTCGACACGCATTATGGTGTATACAAGCCCGATCTTGAGAGTCGCCTGACGCTCGGTCAGGTCGTGTTCGCGCATCTCGATATTATCGGTGCACGTTACCTCAAGGAGCATTACAATGCGACGACGATTTTCATCATGCCGGATTCACTTGAAATATTGGAGAGTCGTGTGCGCGGACGCAACCACGATATGCCGGAGGAAGAAGTGCAGAAGCGCATGGCGATTGCACGCACCGAAGTCACCGAACATGCTCCAAAATACGACTACCGTGTATTGAATATAAACGGCAAGCTTGATCAGACGATAGCGCAGGTCGTGGAGATATTAAAAAAGGAAGGATACGACCTGTCGCCATGACGCCCGTCTCCCTACTTTTTTTCGGTTCGCAGGGCTCTGGTAAGGGGACACAGGTCACCAAGGTCATCGAGTATCTCGCATCCAAATCCGATCGCAAGGTGATCCGTATCGATATGGGTGCGGAATTGCGTGCCATGGTCGGTGAAGGTGGTCATACCGGACCCTTGGTCAATGCCGTGATTAGCGCGGGCAAGCGCATGCCGGATTTCATGCCAATCTATCTCTCCACTAAAAAGTTCATCGAACAGTTCACAGGGACAGAGCACATCATTGCCGACGGTCTCGCGCGTGGTGACGATCAGACGCGTGGCTTTGACGACATGATGCAATTTTACGGACGCGGCGATTATCAGGTCATCCATCTCGTGCTTTCCGAAGAGGTCGCTGTCCAGAGACTCCTTGCGCGCGGCCGTCCGGACGATACCGAAGAGGCAATCCGTGCTCGCCTCATCTGGAACAAGCAGATCGTCGAGCCGCAGATTGAGCTTTTGCGCACCCGTGGCAGGCTCGTACATCAGATCAACGGTGAGCAAGATCCCGACCTAGTGCATCGCGACATCCTCTTCGCCCTCAAGTGGTAAGGGTATTAAAAGGCGACGCCTTTTAGGCAAAAAGGCGTCGCCTTTTTCTCGCCTTTTGCTCGACTATGTGTCTGGTGCCCGGGATGGTACAGTGGTCCCTATGATTGCAAAGACCGCAGAAGACCTACAGACGCTACGCGAGGGTGGCCGGCGGCTTGCGCGGCACGTGAGCACACTGATCGAGATGGTGCAGCCTGGAGTCGATGTGAGAGATATCGAAAGCCTGGCGCGCGATATGGTGGCCCAAGACGGCGATGAGCTCGCTTTTTTTGGCTACCCGTCGGGCAAGCGTGGTGAGAGATATCCCACCGCAATCTGTCTCTCCATCAACGATGCGATCGTCCATGGCATTCAGAGCCAGACCGATTATGTGATTCAGGAAGGCGATGTGGTGTCGATTGATTTCGGTATCAAGCACAAAGGCCTCTATACCGATCATGCCAAGACCGTGATCGCGGGGTCTCCGCTCAATGCCGCGGACGAACGGCTCGTACGCGGCACCTACGAGGCGCTTGCGGTCGGTATCGCAGCGGCGCGCGAAGGCGGCAGGACGGGAGATATCGGTGCGGCAGTGGAGGCGATTGCCCAGAAATACGGCTTTGGCTTCCCGCGCGATCTTGCTGGACATGGTGTGGGCAGGGCACTCCACGAAGAACCGCATGTGCCCAATTATGGCACCAAGGGCACCGGTGCCTTACTCGAACACCATCTCGTGATCGCGATCGAACCGATGATGACCTTGGGTACCGGCAATCTCTATGTCGACAAAGACAATTTTACCTATCGCACCAAAGACGGTTCCCGTGCCGCACACGCCGAGCATACAGTGATCATCACCCCCGAAGGCGCCGAGATTTTAACGAAGGAATGATTAATCGTAGATATCGTGATCGCCGATTTCGTAGAAATGAACGATTTCTTTTGTTGTACCAAAATCGAAAATGATCCGATACTCATTATTGACCGAAAAGGCGAGAAAGCCATCGAGAGATCCGGATAATTTGTGCGTCTTCAAGCGTTGATCAAAAGGATCCGCCTGGAATATTTGCACCCTTTTCTCCGTAAGTAATTTGATGGATAGAGGCAATTTCTTGTATTGCCGCATGAACTTTGAGAGATACTGTATTTCCATGACCCCTTGATACTTGCTATCGCCAGTCTTGTAATGATTTTAAGACCTTGCCCTTGCCTTGGTCAAATTGGCGGCGTTGTGCGTATAAGCTGCGCGCCAGTTGTGCTCGTTTATACTCTCGAATGAGCGTACGGATAAACTCGCTCGTCGAGGCAAATCCTTCGCGCCTTACCTCGCGCTTGAGCTCATCGGCCATTTCCTTTGGTAACGATATGTTTACGATTGTTCGCATGTAATACATTGTATTACACCCTGTTTGAAATGCAAGTGAAGTTAATTTAGGTCCCATTCATAAATTAAGGCTCACTTTTGCTATGCAAGTGTGCACTTATGGGCCGATGTATATTCTTATACATCGGCCCGAAGTTCAACACAAAATGAACGGGCCCATACGTGTAGTCCACAAATAATGTACCCGTTATGTGTGGACGAGCCCTTAATCATTTACTGAATGCTATACTTTCAGTATGGAAACGCGCGGGATGGAGCGGACATCTTTTACCTCGTCGGAAAAATTTAAATCTCCCCAAGAGGAGCTTGCCTATCTGCGCGAGCGTGTGCGCGAAAGAGAGCGAGAGCTTGATATCTCGAGCAATCGCCACGAGAGCGATCGTATCGCGCGTCGCGAGGTCAAAGCGTATGGCGAAGTCCCGGCATCACGCGTCTTGCATGAGCATTTCGTCATACCCGAACACGAAGCAGTCCGCGAGATGATCAAGCTCGAGCCTGAGACACACGACAAACAGATCGATGGTCTGCTCGACATGGTCGCGCGCAGCGGCATCCGCAATGCGCTTTCGGTCGCATCGCGCATGAAGAATCCCCACCTCGAAGATGATCTCCATCGCGCGATCGTGCAGTATGTGGCAGAAGGTTTGCCCGACAAAGGTATGGGCGCTCCCGAAAAGGTCCGCAAAGGCCTCACTATGGTGCTTTTCGAAGTGCATCCCCAGGCGCACGGCGAAGGGGATCAGAGCAAACAGCCGCACAAGCTCGAGCAACTGCTCTCGTCATCCGAACAGCTCTATGCCGGCATCATCTCGCTCGTCGGTGAGGGAGAATCATTCTCGCTCGAGATTGCCGTAGGGCAGGGTACGGAAGAGGCGTCGCTGTATCTGGCTGTACCGCGCTCAAAGCGGGACCTCGCGGAGCGTCTGATCGCGTCGGTCTTTCCCAATGCGCGTATCACCGAAAATCGCGGAGATTACAACATCTTCAATTATGACGGCGAACACGCGGCTGCCTATGGAAAGCTCTCCCAGCACCCGGCACTGCCCTTGAAGACGTATGAATCGTTCGAGCACGATCCCCTCAATGTGCTCCTCGTAGCCTTTGCCCGGATCAAGAAACATGGCGAAGGGGCGGCGTTGCAGATCGTACTCTCCAGCGAAGGCGATCGCTACAACAAACACTACCGCAAAATGCTCCGCGAGCTCGAGAAGGGAAAGTCTTTGGGTGAGGCGCTGCGTGTGCCCGAGACTATTTTTGGTGAAGTGGTGCATGATCTGGCGAGCTCGATGTTTACGAACGATGCGGACAAGGAGAAGGAGAAAGAGCGCGAAATGCGCCGTGTGACCGATTCGGTATCGGCGGAATCTTTGGGTCGCAAGATCAAGACCCGTATCGTGCCCGCGACGATCCGTATCGTCACCTCCGCACCGACCGCCGAGCGCGCGCATGAGATGCTTACGAATCTCGAGAGTGCATTCGGACAGTTTGACGATGCCAAGGGCAATACAATGACCTTCAAAAGCGTATCCTCGTGGTATATGCGCGATTTTCTGCGCGCATTTACCTTCCGCGAATTTGACGACTCTGTCATGATGCCGCTCTCGCTTTCCGAGATCACCTCTGTCTTTCATTTCACCGCCGAGCAGGTGACGACCTCGCGCGAGCTCAAAAAATCCTATGCCAAACAGACTCCCGCACCGGTCGAAATGCCTGAAGACGGTATCGTCATCGGTGTCAATCGCTATGGTGGGCAGGAGACGCCAGTGCGTTTTGGTGTCGCCGACCGCTTGCGCCATGCGTACGTGATCGGTCAGACAGGTACCGGTAAGACGGGTCTCCTCAAAAATATGATCATTCAGGATATGCGCAATGGTGAAGGTGTGGCCTACATCGATCCGCATGGCAACGATATCGAAGAGCTCCTCGCTGCCGTGCCGCCCGAACGGTACGACGACGTGATCTACTTTGATCCGGCATACACAGCGCGTCCGATGGGACTCAACATGCTCGAATACGATATCAGTCGTCCCGAAATGAAGACGTTTGTCATCGATGAAGTGTACGGCATTTTCCGTAAGCTCTATTCGGATGTGCCCGAGGCGTTTGGTCCGATGTTTGAGCAGTACTACCGCAATGCTGTACAGCTCGTGCTCGAAGATCCCGATACGGGCAACACCTTCGTCGAAGTCGCGCGTATATTTGCCGACTCATATTTCCGCGACATGAAGCTCGCACACTGCAAGAATCCGATCGTCGTGCAGTTTTGGCGCAAGATCGCCGAGCAGGCACAAGGAGATCCGTCGCTTGAAAACATCGCTCCGTACATTGTCGGCAAGTTCGATGTGTTCCTGACCAATGACATCATGCGACCGATTGTTGCGCAGGAGCATTCTGCCTTCGACTTCCGTGAGATTATGGACGATCGCAAGATCTTCCTCGCCAATCTCTCCAAAGGCCGCTTGGGCGATCGTAACACCAGCCTGCTAGGCCTTGTGCTTGTGTCCAAGTTCCTCCAAGCGGCGTTTTCACGCGTGGATACGCGCGGGGATTTGCCGCCGTTTTACTTCTATATTGACGAATTCCAAAACTTCGCGACACCCTCGATCTCGACGATCCTTTCTGAAGCGCGCAAATACAAGCTCTCACTGACGATCGCTCACCAATTCATCGCACAGCTCGACGAAGGCATCCGCGACGCCGTGATCGGCAACGTCGGTACGAAGGCAGCTTTTCGTGTCGGTACCACCGATGCCGAATTCCTCGCCAAACAATTCGAGCCGGCCTTTGCTGCCTCAGACCTCGAAAATCTTCCCAATCGTAATGCCGTGCTCGCTCTCTTGGTCAATGGCAGACCCGCGCGCCCCTTCACAGTCGAGACGATCGAGCTACCAAAAGTCGACTTCACCAAGGTCGATGCACTTAAGAAGCTTTCATACGATCGATTTGGTAGTGATAGGGGAGAAGTGGAAGCCGACATCCAGCGCAAATTTGACCAACTCTAGCGCGTATACAGGTCTGACCTGTGTACGTGCGGGAATGGGTGCAAATATGGGGTGCAAATATGGGGATTGACATGATGTACTTTTGATTGTTACAATGACATCAGGTTGCCGATCTGGTTGGCAATATAATGAAGGAGTAGGTCCATGTTGGCACTGTTTGGGCTTTTTATCATCGTCGGCGCACTCTTTGCTTATATCGCAGGGCGTACGCGCTGTCTGTCTCGCGGCCCGAGTATACTCTGCGAAGCTTTTGCATGGGTTGCGACAGGGACAGGGTCACTTGGCTATACATTACGCTTCGGCGTTAAGAATGGGCCAATGCCTAACCCCGGCTCAACCGACTACTTTCTCCATACGGTCCATATAGGACTTATCATCTGGCTTACGATGATAGTCATTGGCGTAGTGGTCCTCATAAGCAAAGAATGTGGACGGAAGGGAAAGCCGCTTATGTTCAAGTTCTGAATCGAAGACGAAAGGGTGTCTCACAAGGCGCCCTTTTTCTATTTCACACAGATACACAGGTCTGACCTGTGTACTTGGGGGCGCGGATGCTTTCGGCCAGCATTTGAGCCACGTATTGGCGATTGACTTTATTTTTAGAGGTGCTATAATTATACTATGAATCAGTCAATGTGACTGATTCTAAATGGTGAGGGAGAAACCACAATGAATCGCATCGTCCCCATTTTGTTCTTTTTTGCCATGCTCGTGTTTGCCGCCGTCACGACGACGGCCGACGGCCTCGACGGCCCGAGCGATACTCTGCCGAGTTATCCGTGGGGAAACTTCGTCCCCCCCGGGTGAGGCAAACCAAAAAGCGCGTCCCCGGGACGCGTTTTGCTTTTGTATGAGTCCGTTATCCGTTGTATTATGGCTGAAAATTGCTATAGTATCGCGCATATGGCACATGTAAAAAACGAGCGTACATTTATTATTGTGAAGCCTGACGGGGTACAGCGCGGCCTTGTCGGCGAGATTATTACGCGATTCGAGCGCGTGGGCCTCAAGATCGTCGGCACAAAGATGATCGATCCATCCGTCGAGCATTATCACCATCATTACGAAACCATCGGCAAGATGGTATCGCGTCGCGGCCAAAAGGTGTTTGACGTGACCCTTGAGATGATGAAGGTTGGTCCCGTGATCGCTTTTGTACTCGAAGGTATTGAGGCGGTGTCTTTGGTGCGCAAGATGGTGGGTGCCACGGAGCCCAAATCGGCGCTCCCTGGGACGATTCGCGGTGACTATGCGCATATGAGTTTTGCGCATGCTGACGCTCAAAACATGGGTGCAAACAACCTCATTCATGCCTCGGGAGATCCTACAGAGGCGGCTGCAGAGATCGCGCACTGGTTTGCCGAGACAGAACTCTTTGACTACGAGACGACGCACGACAAATTTACCCAGAAAACAAAAGGGAAATAGTCTAATTCGATATAAGAAGCGGGCCGCCCTGTGAGATAGCGAGCTATCGAGCTCTAGCTCACGGGGCGGCTCGTTTCGTTTGTTCTGATATACTGCACTACATGAGCTACCAATACATTCATCAATCCCATTACGGTCATGCGGGTGGTGTGCACACCGCAAAGCCCATCATGGCGATGGACAAGCACGGCAATTTTTTCGACATGAAAGATGGGAAGCCCTCCGTATTGCCTATCTATCAGACGCGCGGCGGTAAGGTATTTGCCACCGAATATCACCCGAGCGGTGTTTCAAATCATGCGATGTTTGAGATAAAGGGCGACAAGATCCACACGACCGCCGCTCATCCGTCGCACAATGCGTCATCGCATACCTTTGTGATTAAGCCCGGCGAGATGTACACCTGAAAAGTCGGGTGTATACTATATACAGCGGTCGAAAACCTCTTGGGACATTTTTGGGAGACCTACATCGCTTATTGCATTGCGCTCTAATGCTGCGGTCACCCACCTGGATTACCCAGGTGCCCTCGACCGCATTTCAAAAAAGACCCTGCCTAGGCGGGGTCTTTTTGTGCATGAAATGCTAGAATACAAAGATGAAAGATGCGTCGCACAAAGCCTCGATCACATTTTATGGTGGCGCGGGTGTCGTGACGGGAGCCAATTTCCTCTTGGATGCGGGAGATGTAAAGATCCTCATCGATTGCGGTGCGGTCGAACGTGAAATAGCTCATCATGCGATCGATTCCGGGTCGGCACGAATGATGATCCCTGTCTGCGACTCAATCAACACACAGCCGTTTGCATACGATCCAGCGGGTATCGACGCGCTCATCGTCACGCATGCACATGCCGATCATATTGGGCGCATCCCAAAGCTCGTCCATGATGGCTTCACGGGGCCGATCTACTCGACGCCCGCTACGCGCGATCTCGCTGCACTCATGTTTGATGACGCAATTCGTGTAATGGAGGGCGAAAATGAGCGTCATGGCTGTGACATGGTGTACCAGAAAGAGGATGCAGCGGCGGCACTCGCGCTCTGGCAGCCACACGAATACCACGAGCCGTTTGAGATAAGATCGGCCACGGTCGAATTTTTCGATGCGGGGCACATCCTCGGTGCGGCGATGGTCAGATGCACACGCAATGGCCGCAGTATTCTCTTCACTGGTGACTTGGGTAATTCTCCCGAGCCGCTACTCAATGACACCGAGATTCCTGATGGTATCAATTATGTCCTCATGGAGAGTGTCTACGGCGATCGTGTGCATGAAGGGCGAGACCAGAGGGCAGAGATATTGCGTGGGGTGATCGAGGATGTGCGTCGGCGCGGCGGTGCACTCCTCATTCCTTCGTTTTCGATTGAGCGTACACAAATCCTGCTCTACGAGATTGAGCGGATGCTCGAAGATGGGTCCATGGCGCCCATCCCCGTGTATCTCGATGCACCGCTTGCTATCCGGGTCACGGAGGTATTCCGGCGCTACATGCGCCTTTTGAAGCCGGAAGTACAAGCGCGCTTCGAGAGTGGCAATGACCCGTTCCAATTCCCCGGACTCACGCTGACAGAAGATATCTCCGAATCGCGCACCATTCACACCGCTCCAAATCCAAAAGTGATCATCGCTGGCGCGGGCATGTCTGCAGGCGGTCGTATCCGCTCGCACGAAACGCACTATTTGTCGGATGCAAATGCGACCGTGCTCTTCGTCGGGTATCAGGCGCCGGGATCTCTTGGACGGCGTATCCAAGATGGCAACAAACACGTGACGATTGACGGCAAAAAGGTCCGCGTGCGCGCACGCATCGCCGCGCTCACCGGATACTCTGGTCATCGTGACCGTGATGGACTCATGGATTTCATTGAGCAGCTCGGACCATCGGTCGAACGTGTCTTCGTGGCGATGGGGGAGCCACGCTCGGAGATGTTTCTCTCACAGCGCATTCGCGATTTTCTCGGTATCGACGCACATGCGCCGGAGCAAGGTCAGAAGATCGAAATAGATTGGTAACTATCACATAGCGTGCGGCACCTACTGCTATTTGAATGATATAATAAAAAAATGGTAAAGCGCATCACACACCCCAATCACACGGCAGTTCCTAAAAAGCTCTGTCGTGTCCCCGATGGGTACGGCATCATCAAGATCGGTGTGTCGGGTTCTGCCGAGCTCGCGCATCTCGGCCTCGATGTCTTTGAGCGTGCCAAGGATGTCGGTCGGGAGATTGCGCGTCAGGGCGCCATTATCACCTCGGGGGCGACGACCGGATTCCCGATGTACAGCGCGATGGGTGCCAAGGACGAGTGCGGGCTCTCGATCGGATTTTCCCCCGCGTCGACCGAAGACGAGCACGTCAATACGTACAAGCTCCCGCTCGAATTCATGGATATGATCGTGTACACCGGTTTTGGATATTCGGGCCGCGATCTGCTCTTCGTCCGATCATCCGATGCGATGATCATCGGCCCGGGACGCATCGGCACCCTCAACGAATTCTCCGTGGCATTCGAAGATCATAAGCCATTGGGAATCCTTGAAGGCAACTGGGATACCGACGAGCTCATCCAGCTGGTGATCGACGCGGCACATCGACCCAATCCCAATATCATTTTCGATTCCGACGCCAAGGCGCTCGTGGAGCGGCTGATCGAAATGGTGAAAAAGCGCCAGGAAAAAGGCGCTCCTGTCTACAACAACCGCGATGGTTGGTCCGCCACCGGCAAAAACGCGCAGGTGATTTTGTAGGGCGCTTGTGGTCTTGCGCGTATCACAGTAGTATCGACTCAGAGTATAAAGAAAGTGAGGAATACAGTGCGAGTAGTTCCGCGACTGATCTTTGATCTCGATGGAACGATTGCGGATACGCAAGGGCCGATATCGCGACGCGAATCACTCTTTTTCTTACGGCACGGGATACATATTTCGCCCCATAAGATCACGAGAAAGTATTCGGGTGTTTCTTCTACGGATATGATCCCGGACGTATTTCGGGCTTACAGCAAGACGTTCGATGATCTGGATGCTCTCTGTGCAGAGCGGTGGCAGTTTGTATCCACCATCCCCGATGAGGAAATCGTCCCTGTGCCTGGTACGGTTGAAGCGATTCATCACTGGTATAAGTTAACGGGTCCACTCGCTATTGCGTCCGCTTCACGGCTTGAATTCATTGAACGTGTGACGAGGGTACTTCGAATACGCGAACACTTCGGGGTCATTGCGAGCTCGCATGAAGTAGTGCGCGGCAAACCTGCACCTGATGTCTTTCTCTTGGCGGCAAAACGTCTCGGTTTCAGTCCATCAGAATGCATCGTGATCGAAGACGGTGTGGCGGGGATGCTCGCCGCACAGGCCGCTCACATGAAATGCATTGCGCTCGTGCGGGGAGGGGGTGGAGACTATCCCGCCGACCTCGTCGTAGATGACCTGCGCAAAGTGACTGATACTGATCTCACCAAGCTTCTCCAGAGAAGCTAAACAAAAACCGCGACTCTTCGAGAGTCGCGGTTTCTCATTTGGCATACCTATAGCAGATATCCGAGCAGATAGTGGAAAATCCATACCCGTAACCCGCACCATATCGCAAGACATATTCATATGCTATTGTGTTGCTATAGCGTAGTCATAGCATATACTGGAGTGACAGGGATGTGGGTGTTATGTGCGGGTGTTATGTGCGTACTTTCTTACACATTTGAAATTTTATGGGACACATAGAAATGCGGGGAAGAAGGCGGGCGCGTAAGCGCAATTTTCAGCATGCACTTCTCTCGACTATCGCGGTCGCGGGTGTCCTGGCTCTTGCCGCTGTACCGTCAAATCTGCCGATTGCTTTGCATAAGCTCGGTATGTTGCCCACAGGGCCGAAAGATATAGGGACGGTGAATCGTGCGCGGAATCGCCTTCTCAAGAAAGGGTTGCTCATGCGTACAAAGGACGGCTTCTTGCGCCTTACACCAACGGGTGAGCGAGCATTGCGTACATTCGAACTTCAGGGCTCTCTCAAGAAACCGCGGCGATGGGATGGCCGGTGGCGTGTGCTCATTTTTGATATTCCCGAAAAACGCAAACCGATGCGCCAAAAACTGCGCACCATGCTTCGCTCATCTGGTTTTTACCTTTTGCAAGATAGTGTATGGGTGTATCCGTATGACTGTGAAGATTTTGTTGCACTCCTCAAATCAGATCTCAAGATTGGTAGCAGCCTGCTCTATATGATTGTCGATGAAATGGAAGGGGATAAGTCGCTGCGTCAGCATTTTGAGTTGTCATGATTTCCCATACCCATCCACAACTTCGCAAAATTTCGATATGCTATTGTTGCGCTATAGCATAGAGATAGCATATTTGTGTGGGATGGATTTGATATTCCAGGATTTTTGAAACTCCGTTGCATCGGACCAGGAAGAGAAATGACCAGAAAGAGGCCAGGAAGAGAAATTGCGGATATTTTTTGAGTGTGATATTTTTCAATCAGACACAGTACACCGTCTCACACAAGGAGTAGCTCAATGTGCCCGTATCCGCCGTTTTTACATGCTTCAGAACTTGATGACGAGTCGGATCTTGTTGATCTTGATCCGGACACTGCTGCACAAGCAAGGGATTTGCGTATGCATTGCAAGAAGATGATCCTAAAAGTGCGTGAGTATTATGTAGCAGTCCAGACACAATTGGAGAGTGAGCATTGGGGCGAGTGGATAATCTTCCACGTCCCGACAGGGAAGTATGTCGTTGGACAAAATGTGGAGGAAGTAGAGGCGCGTTTTGCAAGCGAGGTTTCTACTACGGATTCCTATGGATTTAGGATCGGTGGTTAAGGGCTCGTCCATTTTGTGAGCCGTATGTATGAACGGGATCCAAATCGCCGAAGACACAACAACTCAATAAAAAGACCCCTTTGCGGGGTCTTTTGTTTTCTATTTGATGGTCTCGATGAGGCGGGTGAAGGCCTCGGGGTGGTCTTTGGCGAGTGCGGCGAGGGCCTTGCGGTCGAGGGCGATGTCGGCTTTCTTGAGGGTATCGATGAAGCGTGAGTAGGAGAGGCCAGCAGGGCGGACGGCAGCATTGATGCGGATCGTCCAGACGTTGCGGGCGAGGCGCTTTTTGGTCTTGCGGTCACGGAATGCATTGCGACCCGCATGGGAGATGGCCTCCTTGGCAGTGCGCTCTTTCGTGGAGCGGCCGAAGCGGTAGCCCTTGGTCTGGGCCAAGATATTGCGGCGGCGCTTAAGCTTTGTGGTACCTCGTTTGACGCGTGACATAAAGGATAGATAAGAAAATTAAAACAAAAAACAATACATCAGCTCGGGAGGAATCGGCTCCGGTCTTTAACTGACATATTGATACTCACTGCGCGGCTATGGCGCATGCGGCTGCTGCCGGACTGTTTGGCATTGAAATGGTTCTGTCCCGGGACGCGGGCAAGGATTTTGCCGTTGCGGGTGACGCGGAGCCGCTTGCTGTATGATTTATTGGTTTTCATATGTTTGTTCTTCCTCGGCGCTTATTTCCGGGGTTTCTTGAGGCCTCTCTTTCGGGGTGGCAGGGGCTTTTGGTGCTCCTGCTTTCTTGGAAGAATCACGCTCAAGGACGACCGAGAGGCCCTTGGGGCTCTTCTTGATCTCATCGGCGATTTTATACGATTCTGGGATTATTGCAAGGAATCGCTCGAGACGGTCCTTGAGGAACTCGAATTCCATGTATTTGTAGCGCCCCCAGAGGAAGAGGTCGACTTTGACCCGGTGCCCCTCCCGGAGCCAGAGGGCGGCTTTGGAGGCTTTGATGTGCATATCGCGCTCAGAGGTGCCTATCTTGACCTGAGTGACCTTGGTCTCGGTCACGATGGCTTTTGATTTGACCTCCTTGTCTTTTTTCTTTTGTTCGTACTTAAACTTGCCGTAATCGGTGATTTTGGCGACCGGTGGGACGGCATTGGGGGAGATCTCGATGAGGTCGAAGCCCATTTCTACCGCCTTGGCGAGCGCTTCGCGTATGGGGAGGACGCCAAAATTCTCCCCATCGGGGCCGATGACGCGTACTTCGCGTGCGCGGATGCTTTCGTTCATCCGAATCTGTTCTTTTTCCGCCTGTGATGTGTATTTTGTGAATCCCATTTCGAGCGTTTACTGTAACACAGCTATGGCAAAAGATACAGGTCCGTGAGCTTAGTATCGTACGCTCGGAGAAGTGAATACATTCATGAGCGCGATACGGAGGTTCATCCAGATCCTCTGCATGAACGACATATTCGGGGTGAAGTAGTAGGAATTGTTGAGTCCCACAGGACTCACAAACGTGCTTCCGGGGGTGTATCTGGTCGGTACACTATACCCATTGCCGTATGGGTAGACATTGGCTGCATGCCCGTTGTTCGTCGCGATGGTATTGAATCCGGGAATCGGCGAAAAGCCGTTTCCAACGATGGGTGCGGGTTTCTGTGTCGTGACCATAGGAGCGCCCGAAGAGAGTTGGCGGAGCTGTGCGAGTATCTGTGCGGGGATACTGGTGGCAGAGGTGCTTGCAGTCGATGAGGCAGCTACGGGCATACATGCATCTCCAGAAGTAGCGCATCCATACATGCAGACCTGATTGATCTGCACTGCGCAGACGTTGTTTTGGTAATACACGATGCTGTTTTGGCAGATGGAGCGCGGTGTGCACTGAGGAGTCGTCGATCCGGTGTCGTCGGTGCCAGGTCTCCCAGTGTTTCCGGTCTGTATGGATGGTCTGCCTGACATTGGTTGCCCACCTGGTTGCTTCATACCTCCTTGCATAGGGATGTTTGGCATCGGCATACCGTTTTGATTTTGGGAGAATGGTATGCATTGGGTATTCATGCGGATGTAGCCGATGGGGCATTGCTGACTGTATTGCTGTTGATTGCAGCTTATGGTCTGTACCGGATTGAGGCTGATGACTGCGTATGGTGAAAACCCATTGCATTGTGTCGGTGCACATTGGCCGTTGACATATACATAGCCGACCTGGCAGTAGGACTGGCCGGGGATGCCGATGCTCGTCGGGAATGGTTGTGAGGTCGAGGATGGAACGCAGGTTTTGTAGGCAGTCCCAGCATCAAAATCTTGCACAGCCATGGGGATATATCCGGTCGGGCAGATGCCTGAGGCGTTGGGAAGTACGACTTCATCGGGCACGAGGTGGCACTGACCGTTGACGAGCATATAATCGCCTTCACATGTCTGAGCTCCGGTATTGGGGTCTCGCTTGGGTGGGAGCGGCACGTGAGGCGTTTGTGTCGACCCGGGAGCGTGTGCGGACCCTGCACCCCTGCAGGCAGATTGAGGTTGCATATGCACTGCGTCGGTGATGGGTAGTGTAAAGATCAAATTCATCGAAGAAGCGAGCTGATGAAGCTCTCTTTGTCTGCCATTTTGCGATTTGATGTCGAGGGCGATTCCGGCGACATGTGGACAGTGGGAGAACGTCGTGCAGCCTTTGCTGCGTCCACAGACGACGGAATTGCTCCGATCCAAACATGATGCTCGCTGATGCGCGACGGTACGAAGTGCGGCTGTGATGCAAGGGTTTAGCCCCCGCTGCCGAGCTTCGTTGAGAAACTGTGAGGCACATTGGAGAAACTTGGGATCCATGCCCTGAGATGGGTTGGATACACTGAAATACACGTGGTTTCGTTTGAGGGTGGCGGGGTCGAGTGATGCGTCGTATCCGACTTTATACCCAGGGCAGACGAAATTCGCCAGATTTTTTTGGGATTGTAATGCGCCACTATCGAGTCCGGTACCACTCAATAATCCTTGATTTAGGCACGTGCCGACTGTGATAATCCCGCCGTTGAGTTCGCGCATGGCGACCACGTCTTCGGCGGTCGCTTTTCGGACAGTCCCTGGTGGGCATTCGGCGATGTCGGCGGCGTGGGCTTTTGGGACGACAGTTGGCGTCAGGGTCAGGAGGAGGGTGAATAATGAGATGACAATAAGAGATGGAATGCGCAACATACTCAATAGTGTAACACTGTGATGGGTCCGTATTGGATTGCTATTCACATCGCGCAGTCATTGCTTTTTCATATTTTAGTGGCATAATGCATCTAGACGTTGCACGCCATAGGAGAGGGATATGAGGAAGCTTATGCTCGGATTGGTCGCTTGTCTCGCTCTTGCGGGTGTGGCGGCCGCTCAAAGTCAGCTAACAGAAGGAATGACGGAATTGCGCGCCAGCATAAAACACCTGGCGCTCGCTCGGACGACAAACGATCGGGGAGAATTGACGGACCGCATGTGGAGGATGGTTATCCATCGTGGTGTCGAGATACAGTTTCAAGAACTCGGCTATCAGGGATGTGCATTCGTGCATATGGAAAAGACCGGATATGTCCCTGTGTGCGTGAACTATCGGGAAGATATATACGCGCGGCTGGTGTCGGGCGAGGTGGAAAAGATCGATGAAGCGATCACCCTCATCGAGATCAGGGCGATGCAGATGGGACTGATCCCGTATGAGGAGTCCGACGTAAACGAACAAGAGGAACTGTAAGGGCTCGTCCGCACATAACGTACCCTATGTATGATAGAGCCCGCATCCGTTGCGGGCTTTCTTTTTAATAACCCCCGCGAGCAATGTGCTCGCGGGGGTTTTCTATTCAAGGATCGATCGTATCTGCTGATCTACGTCTACGATAGTCGCTCGCGGATCATGGGACTCTGCGATTGATATATTGATCATGAATCGTCGGTCGGCAGCGTAGATGGTGGATGTGAGATCGCCGCCTTGCGGGCCCACGCCAGGGATCAGGAACGGTATGTCTGGGACGGTGTCGCGGACATGTTCGATCACATCGGGATAGGTGGCACCCACGACCAAGCCACAATTTCTGTGGGTGTTGTGGTGTGTGCCAAGATGAGCGGCAAGTTTCTGATAGAGCGGCACACCATTCTGGTCGCATTCATCCTGGAATTCTCCGCTCTCGGGATTCGAGGTCTTGCAGAGGACGAAGATTCCTTTGTCCGCATATGCAAAGAATGGTTCGAGTGCCCCGAGACCAGGATACGCGCTCACGGTGAGCGCATCGAAGCGCAGATAGTCGAACGCGAATCGCGCATAGTGCGTATTGGTCTTCCCGATATCGCCGAATTTGCCATCCAGGATCATCGGCACATCGTCTGCGACGCAGGTGATATGGGCGGTCGAGTTGCGAAGCAGCGAGAAACAATGGTGTCCGAATGTAAGAAAGGGTGCGAAATTGAACTTGTACGCACAGACGAGGTCGCGAGTTTTGTCGATCAGACTCGTGATGTGCTCGAAACAACGCTCTTTTCCGTCGTCGCCGGGGAACATATCGACGTTGATATCGACGCCCGCGCAGACGTGTTTTCCCTCATTCCACTTTGCTCGGATGAGTTCGCCGAAATGGCGGTGTCTCATGTGACCTGCTCCTGTTGTGTTGTGGTGATCATGCTGGGCGCACTATAGCCGCGATGCAGGCAAAAGAAAAGCGCCGGACCTTGAATGATCCGGCGCGTTACCATATTTTCAAGCATCGCCGCCATACTTCTTTGTAAGGCGTCCGTCAGCTGTGTATACTCCTGCATCAACGAGACTCTTATCTATCTCCTCTTTCGTCGCTGAATGTATTTTGCTCAGAAGAGTTTTTTCGTCCTCTGATAGCGTGAATTGACAATCTGCTTCGTGGGAAGACTCCTTCGTGATCACTTTT
>VGJQ01000003.1 GCA_016867375.1 Candidatus Kaiserbacteria bacterium
CGAACGTGCCACCACTCCCACTTTCTCCAGCAACGGCATGTACCCCTGCAGCGGGTACTGTCTCGCGTACCTCCAAGGCAACGGCACCACCTCTGCATACATTCTCGAAGACGATGTAGCAACCGCCACACCTGCTTGCACAGAACACTGCAATTCCAACGTGCTGTTTTTGCCGGGGATTGAGGCGAGTCGGTTGTATGCTACCTCGACCGACTTTCTAGACTTTGAACACGAAAATCAACTGTGGGAGCCGAACGTGAATGCAGATGTCGATAAACTAGCACTCTCAAGTAGTACAGGTGAGAGCCTTAATCCGATTATCTACACAAGTGATGTGATGGATGAGACTACTTTCCCGATCGTTGGATCAAATATCTACAAATCATTTCTCGATGATATGAATAAGCTTGTCATTCAAGAAACTATCCGTAGTTTCAAACCCCTTCCTTACGATTGGCGTATGGATGTGCGAGATGTGGTACGCAATCCCATCAAAACGAGATCAAGCCATTACTCTATGGTCGAGGAAGTCGAGAAGTCAGCTCATAACTCAAGAACTGGCAAGGTAACCATCGTTGCACATTCAATGGGCGGGCTCGTTGCCAAGGCTCTTTTAGACGAACTTGAGATACGTGGTGAAGCAGATTTAGTGGATAAGGTGATCTTTGTGGCAACGCCGCAGTTGGGTACACCACAGGGGGTGCTGACAATGCTGCACGGCGAGTCATTTGGGTATGGATATATTCGTGCATCCAATGTCCGTGAAGTTGCTGAAAACATGAAAAGCGGCTATGAACTACTGCCTTCGCTCGATTATTTTGCTGCACTCGGCACGGATACTGATCCTATCATCGAATTCAGCACCACGACATCGCTTACCCTTTCATATCGCGAAGCATATGGTGGCAGTATTTCCACGTATTCAGTGCTCCGCCGCTTTCTGCTCGGGCAGGGCGATGGTCGTGATGAGCCGGCGTCAAACGACGTGAACACACCCAACAAGCTTAAAGAGTCTTTCATGCTCAATGCTGAGGATTGGCACAGTATGCATGGATCATCGTGGACGCCGCCCGACGGTATACAAGTCATCAATGTCGTCGGATGGGGGATACCCACACTTCGCGGTATTCGCTACAACGAGGCTCACGGAACGATAGATCCACAACCGCTTGGCTTGGATGACACGAAGATGATCGAGGGGGATGGCACAGTGATATATCCATCGGCAAAAGCCGCATTGGGGGCGATTTATTGGGTGAATATCAAAGCTCATAATATCGGTCTCAGGAAAAATAGGGAACACAAAGACATTCTCGAAATAAGTTCTCTTCGCACACTACTCACCAACATCATCACTGAATCCGATACCGCACTTCCAGAATTTGTCTCATATACCAAGCCAACGACCGAAGCCGCAACAGCACTCAACATCGGCGTGCACTCGCCGGTTGTATTGCACCTATACGATAGCGTGGGGCATCACACCGGGCCGATATCGAATCCAGACCCAGAATCTGATCTCGATCTCGACGAAGAACAAATCCCGAACAGTTACTACTGGCGCATCGGCGAAGGACAATATGCAGGCACGGATATGGCCACCTCGACGACAGTCACTCTCAAGGGTACGGATGTGGGCACGTTTGATATAGACATTCACACCGTCGTCGGCGGTACATCATCGATGACCATCTTTTCGGATATTCCAGTCACCGCAAGCACGACCGCAACACTTAAAGTCAGTGGAAACGCATCCCCATCGCTCGCTGTAGATATCAACAGCGACGGTACCGTAGATGCTACAATTGCTCCAGGGAAGGGTATTACCGCGGAAGAACTCGTGTCGCTTCTGCGCGGCCTTGCGGATTCTCTGAATCTTCCAGCTAAACAGGACAAAAAGCTCGACAAAAAGATCGCGAAACTTCAAAAAGTCCTCAACAAGGAGTACAAGAGTGAGAAGAATGAGAAACGCAAGCTCTCAAATGCGATTGATACGATCATATCTCGTATCATCAAATGGGAGCAGAAAGGCATTTTGACCAATGATGAGGCGGCATCGCTCATTGCGATACTTGAGCAGATGCAAATAGTAAAGATATTAGCAACTAATCAATGAGAGTATGGACATACATAAGAGAATCGCATGGGGACTTATGGGGTCTTATACCGTATGTGCAGCCATTTTCTACATCTCGCTGTACAGGTATTGTCGGATTATCGCGGAATACAGTTTGGGATGGTGCAATGTATACAATGTTCAGATGGTCCTTTATTCGTTAGGTGCTTTATTTTGTGTGACGCTACCCTTAGTGTTTTCGAATAAGAGATTATTTACTGTGTGGTCGTGGTTCATGACCGTTTCAGTGCCGCTTCTTTTACTAAACATCTTCCTATCAATATCTGGTCACCCTTTGGGCTTGACGTATCCTTTCATTATATTATTGCTGATCGCTTTTGTTTTGACTGGCTACATCGTCATGTTTGGTGCATGGCTGTGGGACAGAAAGATAAATAAAACATAATCAAAATTCTATGTTTAGTAAGAACATACTGTTAGTGATGACGTTTCTGTCAGGGCTTTGGTGGTTTTTTGGATGATTGATGGATTTGGCTATCTGGGAACACATCAACAAGATGCGCAAACGCATGCGATAATGAGTAATGTGAAGCTTCTTATCTTTTTGGCATTTTATGTTGCATGGCGAGTGACCCCTGAATCTAAAAATCAATAACTCTCGCGCACCACATCTGGGAGTGGAAGGGAACGCAGGAGCATGTCGCCAGATAATCTTTTGAGATAAACATCATGGGATTTTTTAGCAACATATTCGGGGGTCGCAAAAAGCTCAATGTCAGCATTGACATCAGTGGTATTGAACTTAGCGCGGAACAAAAGGCGTTGTTCGACAAAATCGAGAATACGAAAGAGCGCATGTTCATAACCGGCAAAGCCGGAACTGGTAAATCGGTGCTTTTGCAATATTTCCGCGCCAATACAAAAAAGCAGACGGTCGTTTGTGCGTTCACTGGTGTTGCCGCGCTCAATGTCGGCGGACAGACAATAAATTCACTTTTTAAAATTCCGCCAGGATTTATTCATCTTGACCGGCTAACGCTCAGTCAAAAGACGGCAACGCTCTTGCGCCATATTAATACGGTTGTGATTGATGAAGTTTCAATGGTTCGCGCGGACATGATGGATGCGATAGATGTTCTGTTGCGTAAAGCACGAGGCAACGACATTCCGTTCGGCGGTGTACAAATCGTGATGTTCGGGGATTTATGATTGTCGAGGTCAGACCTCGACAATACCGCCACGCTTTTCACACTCATCTCCCTTATAATCATCACCTGGAAATATCTCGCTACGAGGAAGCTGTCGAAGTAGATACCACGGACTCGCCACGACAACCATCACCGCACGCGATGAAGCGGGCAATACCACGGCCCTCGTCTACACCGAGAAGCTTCCATCTCCCGACAGGAGAGACACTATCACTTTACTAGAGATCGCCTACAACGGCGCGACCACGACGCTCGATGCCTCCCTATCATACAAGTGGCGTCAAAACAAAGACGGCGCGTACAAGCTCTTCGTCTCGCATATCAAGACCAATGCGACGACTACAGAATCCCACTATCGACCCAAGAAAGATGTGACGGTCATGATAACCAAGCCTCAAGAGCTCGATGACTCTGAAAATGATGACGACTCGTATATCCGACCAACCAAGCTGACACTGCCGGGAATGGTGGTACCATATATACGAACGGAGGCGGGAAATATAATTATTGAATATTAAACTATGCTTATACCTAGCAAACGAACACTTTTAGTTTCTTCAGGTGTGTTGAGTGCGGTAATTTTTGTATGGAATTATGTCGGCAACTATCGTATTTGTGACTTCCTCCTTACTGAAGGCTCTAGTGGAGGTTGTCCCACAATATTGACCGTGGTTGGAGTTTGTTTGTTACCCATTATTCCGTTATTCTTTTTCTCTCTCATCACCTACAAAATGCGTGATGTGGTCACTCAAGCTTGGATGCGCTTCGCGCTCGTGTGGATCCCACTCTCGATCGTCCTCGCCGCACTGACGCCGGATTCTCCTGCAGGAGGTTTCGGTCCACAGATAAGTCTCGGCAAAGGGGATACGGTGTTTGTCATGTCACTCCTTTTCGTCCTCATCTCACTCACCATCATCACCTGGAAATATCTCGCTACGAGGAAGCTGTCGAAGTAGATACCACGGACTCGCCACGACAACCATCACCGCACGCGATGAAGCGGGCAATACCACGATCCTCATTTATACCGATACTGTCGAGGTCAGACCTCGACAGTATGTTGGAATCGTCATCGATTTGGGTTTCTTCTTGCGTTGGAGAATACTTCTTCTTGGAAAAATCATATGTACAAGCTAGAATGTTCACATGAGCACAGACCGCAGTAAAAACAAAGATGGTCAATTCGCCGCAAAGCGTTTTGATACTAAAATTTCCACCATAGAAAAACAATATGGTGTCGATTTGGGTGTGCGTGGCGACATGAAACTCGGCAATTATCTTAAAGATAAGGGTTACCCTTCACTTTCCAAGATGCTCAAAAAATAGGCGTTTATGGCGGGGTCAAATTTTCCTTTCATTACGGATCCTATATTACGCCAGAATCTAGACGATGCGTTTCAGCATATAGTCGTGCTCATTCCCTTTTCCGAGTCTGCGACGTATAACGACGCCGCTAAGAATAGCTTTCGGAAGACAATAATCATCTACACGGCCTCCATCATCGAGGCCCTACTATTTCATCTTGTTGATAAGAAATTGAATGAGCAAGATTTAGTGGATATATGCTGGGAGCTTACAAATAAACAAGTGTTGTATGACGTGAGTGATTCACATCAAATCGTTGCGGGAGACTGGAAACAAAAAATAACAGCTACAAAGAAGGATAAGCTCAATCTCGGCGGTATTAATTCTCTGCTTAAAAGCAAAAAGATTATCGGAAACGTTTTGTATGACAAAGTAGATTTGGTAAGAAAGCTGCGGAATAGCCAGCATATCGGCCCGCACACCTCCATAAAATCTTTTCCAAAGTGGATATCGAACAGGCATTCTCGGTCGCTAGCGACGTAAAAAAGTTCGTAGCAGCACGGATTGTATAGGATTTGTAAGGTAAGGAACGATTTGTCGCCTTGCGGCGGAATAAAGGAGACAGGCATATTTGATGCAAAGCGCACTTGCAATAAATCTGCTGATCTTGGTGTATACTATATTTGATAAACCCGCATCAGACCCCGATGCGGGTTTATCATATACATGCTATCTTCATGATGACGTATGCGATATCTTGGCATAGACTACGGCGAAAAGAGGATAGGACTCGCACTCTCTGATATGGGTGGGCTGATCGCATCTCCTCATTCTATGGTGTCCAACGATTCCAAAGCGTTGGCGTATATCACGAGCCTCATTCGAGATGAGGGTGTCGAGCGTTTGGTGATGGGGGATACGCGCGCGGTCGGAGGATCCATCAACATGGTAACGCCCGACGCAGAGCGTTTTGCCCAAGCGCTTACCAGGGTGAGCGGTATTCCCGTCGATCTTGCGTACGAGGGATGGAGTTCGTTTGAGGCGGCGCGCTATGCGCCGGGGGATCTGCATGATGACTCCGTCGCCGCTGCGGTCATCTTGCAACGATTTATCGACATGACATCTGGTGATACAGTAGAATAAATACTATGAAAGACATCATCCAATACGAAGATTTTGCCAAGCTTGATATCCGTATCGGGACTATTAAAGCAGTGGAGCCGGTTCCGGACACTGATAAGCTACTCAAGTGTACGATCGATTTTGGCGAGGAATTGGGAGAGCGGACGATCGTGTCTGGTATTGCACAGTGGAAGTCTCCGACGGATATGATCGGCAAACAGTGTCCCTACATCGTCAATCTCGCACCGCGTATGCTGCGCGGTGTGGAAAGCGCGGGGATGTTGCTTGCCGGTACCGACGCACAGGGCGTAGCCTTTTTGCATCCGGAAAGGGAAGTCCCTCCCGGCACTGCACTTAGTTAGACCACCTATACACAAAGCAGGTACGTCTAGGGTGGTATAATACATAGCATGTCCGCCACCAAATCGGATAGCATCAATCGCGCGCGTCGCTCCCTTGTCGATACGCTGACGAGTGCTTTTCCCCCGCCTACATCCCTTGATATGCAGGCGGCTGGGATCGATATATCCGATGGGTCAATACGGTGGGTCGTCCTTGAAGGTGAGCGCGGCTCTGCGCGCGTGCGCCATTTTGGCGAGCGCGAGCTTTCTCCCGGTATTGTGGTGAAAGGTATGGTCCAGGATGTGCCAGCACTTGCAGAGGTCTTGCGAGAGATCAAAAAGGAGCTTGGCGGGATCATATACGCGCATGCGGCGCTGCCTGAAGAAAATGCCTATGTCTTTGATATGTATGTGCCCGAAGGTCAATCCCGGGAGGAGATCATGCGCGTGATCGAATTCGAATTTGCGGACCGTGTACCGATCCCGCCGGCATCTGCCGTGTATGACTACGATATCGTAACCCCCCGTGATGGGGACGCGGGCATGGAGATTTCTGTTTCGGTATTTCCGCGTGAAGCGGCGGAGAAGTATGTGGAAGCGTTCAAACATGCCGGCCTCGTACTTCTCTCTTTGGAGATTGAGGCACATTCGATCGCGCGCGTCATCACTACGGGAAAAGAGGGGAATCATGTCACCCTCCTCGTCGACTTCGGGCGCACGCGGACTGGTTTTGCCGTGCTCAAGAATGGTATTCCTATTTTTACCTCCACCGTGGAGATAGGTGGCGAAGGTGCCACGCAAGGTCTTGCAAAGGAGCTCGGATTGTCCAAAGAAGAACTCGATAAATTCAAAGACGAAGAAGGTCTGCGTGCAAAGCCGGGGTCGCCCGGTCTCGAAGTGCTTTCCGGGACGGCTTCCGCGTTTGCCGATGAGGTCGCGCGCCACTTTCACTACTGGGATACGCGTCGCGATCCGCAGACGGATCATGTCACGCATGTCGATCGTGTCGTAATGGTGGGTGGGGGAGCAAATCTCAAAGGCATTACCGATTTCATCGCGCGTCGCGTCCATGCCCATACCGACCGCGGAGACATATGGACCAATGTATGCTCATTCGACGAATACATCCCGCCGATCGATTATCGTACCGCTTTGCAGTATGCGACCGCGGTCGGGCTTGCGCTGCGCGCGCTATAAGTACTGAGACTACACTATGTCCAATCTTCTCCCCATACCTGCCGAACAAGAACTGCTCCGTGCATTTCGTATGCAGCTTTTGTTGCTCGCCTCGCTTTTTCTCATCGGTGTGGGGATTATCGCGGGGGTGATTTTGGTGCCAAGCTCTATCATCGTGAAAAAGAATCGCGCTTCGCTCGAAAGTGGCATCGCCGCTCTCAATGCTTCCACGACAGACTCAGTCGATATGGAATTATTGTCGCATATGCGGATGCGCATGGATGTGCTTGCGCCGCTTGTACTTGCTACGACGACCCCGTCTGAGATGATCCAGACTGTGCTCGCTTTTGAACATTCGGGTATATCGATCAGTCGTATCGCATACAATAAAGACAAAGTTGCGACCATCATTCTTTCAGGTTCAGCGGTGTCGAGTGAGAGCATCAGTGCATTCCAGCGGACTCTTCTCTCGTCTGGGACATATGCCAAAGTCTCGGTGCCTGTCGGTGCTTTGGCGGGTGTCGATAACGACCGCTTCAACATCACGATCACCGGAAAATAACTATGAATAAACCCATCTCCACATATCTCGCATACGGAAGCTTCGCGGTGGCTGTCGCGGTGTGGGCGGCAGTCGGTTATTTTGGCTCTACGGTACAGGGCGAACAGTCCGCATATCTGGGCCGGATTATTGAGGCGGGAGAGCAGGCACAGAAGGTGGCGGCGAATGCGCGCCTGCATGTGCTCGCGACAAATCACAAAGACAATGCCTTGCGCATCGATGCATACATGGCACCCGATGCTTCCATGATCATCGATAGCATCAAGTCGGTCGGCACGGCAGCGGGAGTGCCGGTGAAAATCAGCAGCGCACTTCCCGGGGTGGTACCCAAGAATCAGAAAAATCTCCATGCCGTCGTGTTTCTCATCGAAAGCACGGGTAGTTTGGATTCGCTCATGCGCGCGCTCGCTTTGTTTGATGCGCTCCCCCTGCCTTCGTCGGTCGAGTCTGTCGACTTGTCGGAGGAAGAAAATCAATCCGGACGAACGGCAAAAACCTGGCGTATGAATGCAAGAATTCGGGTCTTTACCACGGAAGCGGTGTCATCATAATACATAGAATATGAACATTTCTCGGTATACAAAAATCCTGCATTCGAATTCGTTTCAGCCCGAAGAGTTGCGTCTGACGCTCGTGCTGTATTGGCGTATGTTGCTCGGGTCAGTTTTGACGATCATCATCATCGTATTTGCATATGGAGGGTGGCAACTTTTCGAGGTCATGGAAAATGCCGATATCTTATCTTCGGATGTTTCGGCCGATTCGCATAATGCACCGATAAAAAATGAGGATGTGAACGCGCTCGTGAAAGCGATTTCGTCGCGCCAGGAGCATTTTGACCGCTCTACGCCGGATGTCGCCACGGACCCTGCGCGGTAGCGTTGACCGCGGGCGGTCGGGCGCATACGATAGGGGAATTGCCTCTGTAGCTCAATGGATAGAGCCGCGGACTTCTAAGCCGTTGATGTAGGTTCGATTCCTACCGGAGGCACAAAATGAGGTGGGCAGTACAGGACTCGGACCTGTGACCCTCTCGGTGTAAACGAGATGCTCTACCAACTGAGCTAACTGCCCTTAAGGGGCATCATAGCCGAAATAGTTGCCTCTGGAAAGCTTAAATGCTATAGTGCCCGTCACTGTATGGAAAAGGCAATCAAGGTATCGGTAGTCGATATGGAGGCGCGTCAGGCGCTCGGGATTCGCCCGGGTGATACTGTCCGTGTCTCTCAGAAGATCGAGGAAAAGGGCAAATACCGCCTCCAGGCGTTTGAGGGTCTTGTATTGGCCGTCAAGCATGGCTCAGAGGCTGGAGGCACCTTCACGGTCCGCCGTGTCGCTTCTGGGGTCGGGGTAGAGAAGATCTTCCCGATCTACAGCCCCATGATCGATAGTATCCAGATCGTCAAGCGTGCGACCGTCCGTCGCGCCAAGCTCTACTACATCCGCGAGAAGGTCTCACGCGAAGCGCGCCGCCTCTTGCGTCGCACCCGCATGATGGGTGCCACGACGGCCGACTTTGAAAAGGGTGCAGAGCCCGAGGTGTCTGCGGTCGAAACCGCCGACGTCGTCGCTGCCGAGCAGGCGGAATAGAACAAACAGTCCCCACAAGGGGATTTTTTGTTTTTAAAATTGGTAGACGCTATTACCTTGAGAATATGATAGTATTACTGCATGGGGAAGCGGGGACCAAAACCAAAAAAGATACTCTCAGAAGAATGGTCTTCTCACCTTGCATATGCGATAGGACTACTTGCATCCGATGGATGCTTGTCTGCCCCGTCTCACGGATATTTGATTGATCTGACATCAAAAGATAGGGAACAGCTTGAAAATTTTATAACCTGTCTCGGTGTGCCGTTCAAGATTACAAGAAAATTAGGAGGAAACGGAAAAGGGTACTTACGCGTACAGTTCAAGAATATTACCTTCTATACTTTCCTAATCTCTGTGGGATTGACCCCAGCAAAGTCAAAGACAATCGGCGCCTTGAATATTCCCGACGCATATTTCTTTGATTTTTTGCGTGGACTCTTCGATGGCGATGGAAGTACATACTCATATTGGGATAAAAGATGGCGTTCGAGCTTTATGTTCTATCTTACTTTTGTGTCAGCGAGCCCTCTATTCATCAACTGGCTTCGAGAGAATATAGCAAGACTTTCCGGTGCGAGAGGTCATATTTCGGGTGCCAAAAGAGGGGTTCTTTATCAGCTTCGATATGCAAAAAAAGATGCTCTCGTGATCTTGAAGAAAATGTACAAAAAGAAAGAAGTTGTTTGCTTGCGGCGCAAAAGATTGAAAATAGAAGAAATGTTGCGTATAGTGGGGGAGTCATTGTAGTCTTGCAATGGAGATTATTTGACAGATGCTTGCGCAGGTGGCGGAACTGGTATACGCGTACGTTTGAGGGGCGTATGGAGCAATCCTTGGGGGTTCAAGTCCCCCCCTGCGCACAAAATGCCAAAACCGGAGTATTGCTCCGGTTTTGTCGCTTTTTGTAGCAAGAGGGGGAGACACAAAAGTGACACCCCTTTTGCTGAAATGATGAACATATGTCATCCTTCACTGATGATGAGGGCACCACAAAGCTCTTCGATAGTCCGTAAGGAGTGCATATCAAAAAGACGTCACCTATATGATTGAACAACTCACCTCACTAATACAGCCGATTGTCGTTACGTACGGGGCCACCGGAATTCTTTTTGCCACCCTGCTTGAGGAAGTGATTGCACCTATCCCGTCGCCATTGGTACCACTTACCGCTGGTTTTTTTCTTTTGCCGGCGGGCGCGGGCTTTTTGGAAGTGATTCGGGGAGCGCTCTTTGTTATCGCCGTGCCAGTGGCCTTTGGCATCACGCTCGGGTCTTTGGCCGTGTACGGTCTGGGTTATTGGGGAGGAAAACCCGTTATCGAAAAAAATAAAAAATGGATTGGGTTAAGCTGGAAAGATTTGGAAAAAACCGAACAGAAGCTGACTCGCGGGAAGGGGGATGAAATCACACTTTTTGTACTGCGCGTGTTGCCCATTGTCCCAGGTGTGGCAGTATCCGGCTTTTGCGGAATAGCACGCTATCCACTGAAGACATTTATGATCATTACGTTTGTTGGTGCATTCGTGCGCGCTGCTGCTTTGGGTGTCGTGGGGTGGTATGTGGGAGCGGCATATATGGAGTACGTCGACGTCATCTCTAAACTAGAAAAGTACTTCTTTGCTGTTGTAATCGTCTTGATATTATTCTTTGCAGGACGCTGGTACTATTTAAAAAAGATGTGCGCATAATATAAATTGAGGATGTGTGTGATGGGCACATGTGAAAAGGAAATTTTCAGTGGCTGACGAGCGTCAGCGTACTAGCGAAGTCGGACTTCACTTAGTACTAATCAAAATCGACACCCCAATATTTCTTGAATTTTCCCTTGATCTTTTTTGCTTTCCCAGGATTTTTTTCGAGCCAGACATGTGCTTTCGTTTTTTGCTGGAAAATTGAGAGGACTGCGTGCAAATCAAGGTCATCCATTGATTTTGTACGCGCATACATATCATCTATTCGTCGGGCGATTTGTGGGTCGACTTTGACCGTGAGCACATAATCATCCACCACGTTGATGTACGTGGCCCGATCTGCCTCAAAAGGACTTTTTCCGAATGAATATACGACGGTATCTTTATCCCAAAACTTCTGTGTCCAACGATCGAGAAATGTATTACCGCCGACGATGAGGTACAATTTTGACTTCGCCAGCTTGAGCGACTTGATGTACTGCTTTTCTTGCTTTGTCTGTACCAGGTGAAACCATGGGTGGGGATTCCAGCCCAGGAGAACTTTCTTTTCCGATTGTTGTATGAGTATCAGAAGGATGTGTGACCAAAAGTCGTTCATCTTGAGTAAATCGCTGAAATGCCAGATCTCCCGTTTGTGTTCATCGGGTAGTATCGTCGGTAGTTGCGGACGTTCGACATATTTTTTCTCGAGCGTCTGCGCCAACGCCAGGGAATCAAGTACCCACGGTAGGCGCAAACCATACATACCGCTCACCTTGAACACTACACCTTCTTTCTGGAGCTTCTTGAGTTCCTTATAAAATCCTTGCAGCGAATATTGCTTGCCGCCTGCAGCGCTTATGCTGTCTCGGAGCTGCACTACACTCTGCTCCGGCCGTTCCGCCAGCGAACGGATGATATTACTCGCCAAACTATGTTGCTTTTCCAGCATATTATACTATTAGTTGAAAAGAGTATGTCTATTATACATTTTGTTGAATGCCGGTCAAGGGCGTGATTTTATGTTCCCGGACGAGAAGTCCTTACTCGAAAAAAGGAGATGTCTATGTTGAGTCAGGAACATATCCGAGTACCTGGTTGCTCTGGCGTGACGGTGCGCGAGATGCCGTCCGCGCACGGGCTGCACATTCTCGAAGTAAATGTGGCGCCAGGCGGAGAAATACCTCTCCATACCCATGACTGCGCCGCGACCATGATTATCACGCGAGGGAGTGCATGTAAGCTCATCTCTGGTGGTAGCGGTGATTATGTTGGCCCTGGCGACGTCGTGAGGAAAGCAAAAGGGGAGCCACATGGCTTCTCAGCAATCGGGGAAGACGGCTTCCAGTTCATTTCGTTCTCAGACGGAGACGGGATCTTGCGCGAGCACTCGGATGACGATTGGGATCTGCGCTACGTCTGACAGATTTAATGTGTGGTGGCGGATTAACTCTCGCCACCACCATTTTCAACACTATGGTTGTCCATCATCACACTATTCTCATCGCAACGGTTCGTCGACCATCGGCGAAAATAGAATGTGGCGATCTGGAACAATTCTTGCACCGGCTTGTAAAGCGAATCGGTATGCAGGAGCTTTTCAAACCCATCGCTATTCACGGCAAATACGGCTTTACCGGCATTGTCGGCATCGTTACGTCGCATATCGCCTTTCACTATTTCGAGGAAGACCACACGTTGCATTTCGACGTGTACAGTTGTAAACCATACGATATTGATACGCTGCTGAAATTCATTGACGAATACTGGGGCATCGAGCATGGCGAGATATTATTTGTAGATAGGGAAACGCTTTTCGATGTGAAGCGGTACTCATACTCCGCAGGAAGACTGGCAGAGGTGAGGTGATGGATTGCATTGCCGCCATCCTTATAAAATAACCAAGAAGTATGGAAACATTCCCGGATCCTCACATAGCCGACGTGGCACAGGAGTATACAAAAAAGGGATTGAAAGATGCCGACATTCAGACACTACAAGATGTCGTAGGCAACGACGCTGCGCGATTCCGCCGCCTTGCGCAACGACGACTTTTTGGGGAGCCGTTTGCATACATATTCAACAAAGCTGATTTTCTCGGGCATAGCTTGTATGTCGATCGGCGTGTCTACATTCCCAACCAGGAAACCGAGAAAATGGTGCGCGCAGTAATCGAGACAATGCCTGATGATGCGACAGTGGTGGATGTCGGGTGCGGTTCGGGCGCTATAGCGAGTGCCATCAAACTCGCCAAACCACATGCGAAGGTATTTGCGGTAGACATCGACCCGCGGACGCTCGATGTAGCCCGCTTGAATGCGCAAAATCTCGGGGCGTCGGTTGAATGTATGGAAAGTTATTATGTGGACGATCTCTATATCGCTTCTCCTGATTTTTGCATAGCCGATCTGCCGTACGGAGACAAGCATACGATTCTCGATACGAACGTGCCGCAAGAAATTCCTCATCTACCCCCGACTTCTTTTTGGCATCCACTAGGAACACTAAACGCTTACCAAGAACTCATACAGTCCATCGCGCGGAAAAAATGGAGCACCACGCTCTTTTTTGAGACCGGTAAAGTGGATGGAGAATGCGTTTCCGCCATCATTCCGCAGTATTTGCGATGGGAATATATACGTACGGATCCGGCATATTCGTATACGAAAGTATATTTTACGGGTGTAAGCGAACAGTAGCCACAAGAGGAAATGAAAAAGTGACACCTCCTTTTTACTGGTATGATGAATGTATGTCATTCTTCACTGGCAAAGGGGATGGGGGTACTACAAAGCTCTTCGATAGTCCGCAGGGCGTACGCGTCACAAAATCGTCGCCCATTTTTGAATGTCTTGGTCAGCTCGATGAACTCAACACGATCGTGGGATGGTGCAAGGTCGGGTGTCCAGAGGATTTTGTCGTGGATGAGGTGCGGGGTGCGCAGATACTCAGCGGTGTGCAGGATCATCTTTTCACGATTCAGGCCGAGGTCGCCGGAGCACCCAAATCCGTGCCGCAGGAACGTGTGGAAGTGCTCAGTGCACTCATCACATCCATCGAGTCACAGCTTCCCGAAGTGAAGAGTTTTCTCGTGCCGGGCGGGACGGAGTTGTCCGCCCGACTCGACATCGCGCGCGCTGTCTCGCGCCGTGTCGAGCGCCGTCTCGTCACGGTGCATGAGTCCGGCGATCCCTCGAATCCCTCGGGACAAGGACGCATCATATCGGAGGGGAGTCGCGCGTATGCAAATAGACTCTCGTCACTTTTCTATGCACTCACTCGATTCGCAAATCACCGCGCGGGAGTGGTAGAGCGGCCGCCGGAATATCTCACCTGATATGGCATCGCGCTATTTTCCAAAAAGCACCGAAGAGCTTGTACGTTGGTATGAGCGATATGTCTCACCCTTTGCTCTCATTCTCGGCTTTTTGGCTGATAATTTCTTTTTCTTTTCGCGCGTGGATTCTCTGCAGACACATCTCCTGTTTTTCTTTTATCTTTTGGTCGTCGGATCCTGCATCCTATTGATTCATTTCATCCAAGCGGGGAAGATGCGCGATCGTCGCATTGTGAATATGGCACCGTTTATTCCCGTCGTCATGCAGTTCATGTTTGGTAATCTCTTTAGCGGGTACCTGGCGCTGTATAGTCGCAGTGCATCGATCGCTGTCAGCTGGATATTCGTCGTGGTGCTCGCGGGCCTTTTGATCGGCAATGAGCGCTTCAGAAATCTCTACACGCGATTCACGTTTCAGATCAGTCTCTACTTTACGGTACTGTTTTCGTTCCTCATCTTTTTCTTGCCGACTGTTTTTCTCCACATCGGTCCGTGGATGTTTGTGTTGAGCGGGGTCGTCAGTTTGATCGCGATCGCGCTGTTTATGCTGCTGCTCAATAGATTTCTACCTATGATCGTGCGTGCGGACTTTCGGCGCACGCTTGCGATCATTATCACGATCTTCGCTACATTCAACATCCTGTATTTTGCCGACCTGATCCCGCCGGTACCCATCGCGCTCAAAGAGGCGGGTGTGTACCATAAAGTGACCCGTACGCAAAGCGGTGATTATGAGCTTTTGGCTGAGCCAGTGCCTTGGTATGAGTCATATCTGCGCTACAACACCGCCTATCATGTTGTCGCGGGGGAGGGAGTGTATGTATACAGTGCAGTCTTTGCACCGACTGGGCTCTCCACGGGCATCTTGCACGAGTGGCAGCGGTTTGATGAGATTTCCGAACGATGGATAGATGCGGGGACGCTGCGTTTTGCCATTACCGGCGGACGCGAAGGTGGATACCGCGGATACTCGCTCAAATCATTTCCGGCGCCGGGTACGTGGCGAGTAAATGTAATCACCGAATACGGAAAATTGGTCGGCAGAGTATCCTTCAGGGTCATACCGGTCGCGACAAGCGTCCCCCTCATTTCTCTGACGAAATAAGCTCTGTGTCAGAGTGTCTGCGGAGTTACCTTGCTACATCCACCCCACCCCACATCACCCGATGTGTTTGACGTCTCCACTTGCGATACACTAATTCTACGCTATAGCGTATACTTAGTGTATGGGAAATCTGGAGCAATCGAGCAAGAAGAAACGGCGGCGCAAAGATGTTACCTCGCCCATTTTAGGGCCCGTTCATAAATAATTACCACTTTCTTGTACATAAGTATGATGTAGGGCATAATCGGGGTCTGTGAGTGAAAAGGGGTAAGGTATGGTGCTTATGGTGTAATGGTTAGCACTACAGCTTGTGGAGCTGTCAGTTCCGGTTCAAATCCGGATAGGCACCCCAATATATAGAAATTGCAGAAATGAAGAGAATTGTGCCTACTTTTTGTTAAGGAGGTGTCTTTTTGTATAATGAAATAAGTGTTTTGCAGGTTTATCACGGGGAGGAGGAGATGCTCCATGCGTTCCTGAAAAAGCTCGGGATGGTCGCCCTGATCTCATATGTGATCGAGATCCTGATGTTTCTCGTACTGTGGCAGTTGATGGGATATGCGTTTTGGGATGCGGCCAAGATATCCTGGCTCACATCTTGGCCAATACTGCCACTGATCCCCGTAGCCATCTACTTTGTGAAAAAAAGATACCGCGGATGACAATGGTGATTGTTGTCTGCGGTGTCGTTTTTTGTATTACTTCGGTTCCACGAGGCGCTGCTGTGCGTATCGCAGAGCAAGCAGGGAGGTGCCTAGTATGATGATACTTAAGACGATTTGCTGCGAGAGTGAAAGTGGCTTAAACGCTTCTCCCACATAAGCACCGATCAGTACCACCGCAAACACCCATATAAATGCGCCGATCGTATTGATCGTCAAAAAACGCGGATAGGGGACGCGGAGCGTGCCAGCGGTGATGAGTGTGGGTATCGCAAGGCCAAATCCCATGGTGAGCTTCGAGAGGATAATGATCTGTATGTCGAATCGTTTGAATCGACGCTCGACACGGTCGAGGTCTTGGGGCTCAAATCCGAAGAAATGACCCCATTTTTGTGCAAACGTGCGCGTCCCAAATCGGCCGACGAGATACCAGCAGGTATCGGAGCTTACGTCTGCCGCGAGGAGGGTGAGGTACATAGGCCAAAACGCGGCGGCACCGATCGACCAGAGGAGTCCGCCGGCCATCATCGCGATCGTCCCCTCAAAGAAGCACGCGAAGAACAAAAGCGCATATTTTGAAGTATCAATGAAGGTCAATATGTCAGCCAGTACGGATGATTCCATAGTGTGTATTTCATAGTACACTATAGCAAGTGTGGCGTAGTGAACGCGATGTGCCGTACCTTTATGGTGATATACTTACGGAATGGAAGATCAGGAACTAGCTCGCCGACTCGATGAGATGATGGCAAAGCTCGACGCCGTCTATGCTTCGTCTGAAAAGACGCGCAAGCTGTTCGTGGCGATGATTGTGATAGCCATTATCGCTTTTGTGCTTCCTTTGATCGGACTGCTCTTTGCGGTACCTGCGTTTCTCTCGACATACGACAGTATCGCGAATATCGGCATGTAGCCACCCTATTTATTGTTTATCATTATTATTTATAATCACATCATTCATTATGGAAGACATGAATCAGCGAAAAGATTTACACATTCATCCGCCGCAGGTGATTGTCACGCTCGCTGCCGTGGCACTCGGCATGCTCGCACTCTTTCTCCTCATACTTACGGTGAGCGAGTTGCGCGGGTACAAATATATCGGTGCAGGCATCAGTCCGACCAATACGATCTCCGTTTCGGGAGAGGGTGAGGTATTTGCGGTGCCCGACACGGGCGAATTTAGCGTGACCATCCAAGAAGAGGCAAAAGAAGTCGCGAAGGCGCAGGATGAAATGGCAAAGAAGGCAAATGCAATCATGGCGTATCTCAAAGGTGCGGGTGTTGAGGAGAAAGACATCAAGACCACCGACTACAACGTATCTCCGCGATATGAATGGACGCAGGGTATCTGCACAGGTGGCTATTGTCCGCCCGGCAAACAAAATCTCATCGGATTCCAGGCTTCCGAGACGATCAATGTAAAGGTGCGTGACACGCAGAAAGCTGGTGAACTCCTCTCGGGAGTCGGTGGCAAGGGCGCTTATCAGGTGAGTGGTCTCTCATTTACGATCGACGACGAAGATGCTCTCAAGGCAGAGGCGCGCGACAAGGCGATCGAGCAGGCAAAGGAGAAGGCTGATGTACTCGCCAAGTCGCTTGGCGTGTCGATCGTGCGCGTCGTTGGCTTCTATGAAAATGAAGGAGGTTATCCCACTCCGATGTATGCGCGCGCGGATATGGCTATGGGCGGCAGTATGGAAAAGGCTGTTGTACCGGAGATCGCTGTAGGGCAGAACAAAATCATCTCCAATGTTAACGTGACCTACGAGATCAGATAAAGTAGTACGATGGCCAAAAAAGACTTCGACCTAAAGATGAACGAGCGGCTCTCGCTCTTCAAACTCCTCGCCGATCGCAATCGATACCGATGCGTCGTGCTCTTGATGCGTTCCAAGACGGGCGGATCGGTGAGGACGATCGCAGAGGCGCTCAATATGAGTCATTCGTCGACGAGCCACCTGCTCGCGGTTTTGCACGATGCGGGCATCGTCATGTACAAGAAGAGTGGGCGAGAAGTCTCATATAGCTTGGCCAAGACCCCCCAAGCAAAGCGTGTCATTAAGCTGGTGCAGGCTTCTTAGATCTGTCGCAGAAGGTCGAGGATGTAGTGCCCAAAAATACTCACGCCGATGATGGTTGCAGAGATGGATGCGATGAGTACTGCGCCTGCCGCTACGTCCTTGGTGTCGCGTGCGTAGGGATGATATTCGGGAGAGGTGAGATCGATATCGATTTCGATCGCCGTATTTACCGCTTCGGCCGACAAGACAAATCCCGCGGCGACCACAAGCAGCATCCAATCGAGGTATGAGATGTGAAAATAGAGACCCGCTATTACCGCGACGACCAAAATGGCGATATGTATCCACGCGTTGTGGGTCGTTTTCAGGAATATCCAGATGCCGCGTCCTGCATGGACGAAGCCTTTTGCTCGTTTGATGATAGAAAATGGTTCGACACCACGCCCCTGTTCTTCCATGCCGGATAGTATACCACCAGGCGATAACTCTTGACTTTTTGCTTCGTTTTGCTATTATTGCAATCAAGCCCCGCGAGGGGTTTTAAAAATGCCAATTTTGGCGCTAATATAGACACCTATGGCAAACCGCATCGTTCAATACGTAAAAGACACCCGGGGCGAACTCCATCACGTCGCCTGGCCTACACAGCACCAGACGATCGTGTACACGATTCTCATTGCCGCAGTCTCTGTATTCATCGCGCTCTACCTCGGACTCTTCGACTTTTTCTTTACGACCAGTCTCGCCAAGGGTTTGAACACTCTTCCGCGCACCTCCCCGATAGAGGTCACGCAGCAGCCGATACAGGTGACCCCGGAGGCAATTCCCACATTCGACACCAGTTTGGGTGGGACTCCGACTAACAACTAAAAACTATCAACTAACACACCCTCTTTTATGGCACGACAAACACATGGTAGCGAGAGACAGTGGTATGCAGTCCATACCTATTCAGGATATGAAGACGCGGTTGCGCGCAATCTCAAACAGCGTATCGATTCTTTTGGAATGCAGGAACAGATTTTCCAGGTGGTAGTCCCGATCGAAAAGAAGATCAAGATCAAAAACGGCCGCAAGACCGAGATCAAGGAAAAGATCTTCCCGGGCTACGTGCTTGTCGACATGATCGCGACCGACGATGCGTGGAGTGTCGTGCGCAACACGCCCCAGGTCACCGGATTCGTCGGCACCGCCAATCAGGCAGTGCCGCTGGCACAGGCAGAGGTGGACAAGATCCTCAAGCGCGCCGGTGGTGACACGGTCCGTCATGCGATCGATCTCGCGGCAGGCGAGGCGGTCGTCATCATCGATGGACCGTTTAAAGACCTCGAGGGTAAGGTAGGGGAGGTCGACGAAGAGCGCGGCAAGGTCAAAGTCATGGTCCCGATGTTTGGCCGCGAGACTCCCGTAGAGCTCGAAGCCGACCAGGTGCAGAGGGTTTGACGAAAGTTGTCTGTAAGGGTAACCTGACGATGGCTGATTTCGGCTACCCGGCGCTGGCGCCGGTTCACTGATGAACGGAGACCGATATGACCCTAATGGTTCAAACTTCTGATGGAAATGGAGTTGAGGCACGATTTACCCACAGTTGCCCTACGTCTCTTATGTGTGATGGTGTGCAAATAGGGGACGTTGAGATTCCGCTCGAAGATTTTGTCGCGATGGCAGTGCACTTTCTTTCCGGCGGCTTCTTCGACTGGAATAATGGCGAAACTCCTTCCTCCGTAAATGAAGCACTCACTACGTTGTTTGCGCGATATTATTGGATCGACGGGAGATGGGTACTCAAAAAAGACGCCACTGTGTCATAGCTGTTTCCTTGTTTAGTTAACCCCGACCCCGCAGTAACCATCTGTTAAGGGTCGGGGATTTTTCTTTGGTGAAATGGTGTAATGAGTGGGTATGGGAGATATAGCAATATTGGTCGAAAAAGCGCGGCCGATCTTCAAAAAATACGGCTTTCGCAAGGTCGGTGTATTTGGGTCGCGTGCGCGGGGTGATAATCGCCCCGACAGCGATGTTGATTTACTCTTTTCCGACAGCGGACATCCGCTTGGTTTTAGCCAACTTCTCGATGCTGAAGAAGAATTGAAGCAGGCACTGGGTGCAGAAGTCGATCTCGTGCCGGACACCACAGTCGTTGCGCGTATGCGGCCGGGGATTAAACACGATCTCAAGATTATTTATGAAGGATAGCAAGGTGTACGCCGATCTTATTATCGCGGCGTGCAAAAAGGTCTCTGATTTTATCGCAGGATTCACGAAAGAAGACTTCATGCACATTCAACTTGAATGTCAAAAGTCTGACTTTTGACATTGGGCTCTACAAGGCAGGGCAAACGCATTAAAAATATGCCTTGAAATCACAAGATATTTTCAATGATGCATTACAGGGATTTTTCTTTGGTGAAATGGTATACTAGCTGCATGGGACAAGGACTGGCTTTGACGCAGACACAACAAGACGAACTTCGAAAGCTCGGGACCGTTTTGTGCTATCTGCATGGTTCTGTTGCCACTGGTAAGGCGGGGCGGGAGAGCGATGTTGATATCGCGGTACTCTTCGATCGTGCGCCGACGGATTTGGTGGGTACCACGACGGCCGTTGTCCGCGCACTGCAAGGTTTTGTGCCCGAGCGTGAGATGGATGTGGCGATCCTCAATCAAGCAACGCCGCTCTTGATGCAAACGGTCGCAGTCCATGGCAAGCTTCTTTTTGAACGATCGATCGGCGACGGACTTTTATTCCAGATCCGTGCAATGCATGAATACGAATCGTCGCGGCACATCGTCCGCATCGGACGTCGCCTTGCTCTCGCACGTGCTGGCCTATGACTGACCTCGCACAAGAACTCATCGCCGAAAAGATTACAAAATGCGCCGGGGCGCTCGCGGATCTCAAGCGCTATCGAGAAGTCGGTACGCTTGAATACTTGCGCGCCACCCCCGATATATATTTTGCAGTATGTTATCGTTTTCTCACCGCCATCGAATCACTGTTTGATCTCGGACAGTTCACCCTTGCCGATGTGGGCGTGCGCGCCGAGAGTCAGCGCGAGGTCCCGGTATTGCTCGCCAAACACACTATCATCACGGACGATCTCGCAGATCGATTTGTTCGGATGTACGGATTCCGCAATCGACTTGCGCACGGGTACGACTCCTTGAGCGATGAGAAGGTCGCTGAATACCTTGCAAAGCATCTGGACGACATTGAGTCACTGCTGACGGTTTTTCAAAAAGGTATGTAGTAGTAGCGAATATGTACAAGCCAAGCGTCGCTTGGCTTTTTGTGTTTGTGGCATAATCTAAGGCGTAATCCGTAAGGCGTCGCCTTACGGATTGTAAGCCGACCAGGTGCAGAGGGTTTGACAGAGGTAAAAATACCTGCTTTATTTGCACTAGGTTAGAACGTGATACATAAGGGGGAGGTTGGCTTGTTGGACACGACATTCACGGAGCATGCGTTCAAGCGAGTGAGTGAGCGTCTTCATCTCTCGCCTGAGGAAGTCGCACAGCTTCTTAATGAGGACAAATATGTTCCTCTCGGGAAGGATGGTTCTTCCAAGAGAGTACATAAGCTGTTTTACAGCGAACCGGACTCATTCTGGTTTGTGGCGGTGCAGGATGAAGTGACTAAGGAAGTAGTTACGGTGTTGCCAGTCGATTATCACCATCGTTGGAAGGTTTCGGGTGATGCGCTGAGTTTCGCTCGCGCGAGGACTCGTGGCGAACAGATATCATTACCACACCCAATGCTTCCCGGACCAGAGACGGAGTCGGGGCCAGAGATGGTGACGCTTCGATTTTTGGGGCAGATAATCAACCAGAAATGTAAGACACGTACCGTTGGTCTCGGTAGGATGCGGTATGAGTTGAGACATCTTGATCTGGTCAGTTATGACTCGGCGGTGCAGAAATTTCTCAGGGACCAGCTTGAGGAAGTACCTTTCGTAGAAGGAGAATTTCTTGAGGAAATACATGCCTACTACGGAAAAGGCGGAAACAAAAAGTACATGAACCTTCAACTTAAAACGCTACTCTAGCTAGGGGGTAGCGTTTTTTCATACACAAGCGGTGGGCCCTTGAAATCCCCGGCCATTCCTGTATAGTGTCCCGACATATGGCAAAAGAAGTCACCAAGATCATAAAGCTCCAGCTCCCAGCGGGGGCTGCCACGCCGGCTCCTCCGGTAGGTACCGCACTTGGCCCGGCGGGCGTCAATATCGCCGAATTCGTCAAGCAGTTCAATGATCAGACCCGCCCCCAGGCAGGCTCGATCCTCCCGGTCTTGATGCATGTGTACAAGGACCGCACGTTTACTTTTGTGGTCAAGAAGCCACCGGCGAGCCAGCTCGTACTCAAGGCCGCAGGTATCGAGAAGGGTTCGTCCAAGCCGCACAGTCAGAAAGTAGGCAAGATCACCAAGGTGCAAGTCGAAGCGATCGCCAAGGACAAGATGGAAGACATGAATGCTCACGATGTAGCACATGCCGCATCCGTCATCGCCGGTACTGCACGCAGTATGGGCGTGGACGTGGTCTAGATTTGAATTTAAAAGAAAGAAAACGCCGAGTCGAGTGACCCGGCGTTTTTGATTTTTTAGAGCCCGTTCATACGTGGCGTTCACAAAGAACGGGTACGTCATTTGTGGACGAGCCCTTAGACGCGTTCCGCGATCCGTACGTTGGTGTATTCGGGATCATCGGTGACTTCTTTGATCACCTTGATCCAGTCAGGGATTTTCACCTGAGTATTTTCCTCGGTGAGTTCCACCTCAAGCATGTAGAGCGTCTTTCCGCCTCGTATGGGGATCATGTCGTATTCCAGATACTGCCCCTCATACGGAAAACAAACCCGCGTTTTGCGTATGAGTTTCTTTGACGGATCACGTTGGGTGGCGAACAGTGTAGCATACTCACGTGCGCTGATGACGCGCTCAATCTCCTCGTTTTTGCCCGGACCAAGATATTTTTTGTCCGTCCGAAAGTAGAGAAAATTGGCACCATCCTGTCCTCGTTTGCGGATACGCGATGTGACCGCCGGATCAGATGAAAGTAGGTATGCTTGCTCGATCAGGATCATCTCATGCGGCATAGGCCAATGATTCGCTTCAACATAGTGGCAGAGGAACTTACGTTCAATCTCAATTGGTACGGGAATACCAAGGAGTGCGTATATTTCGTGCTCCAGTCGCGCGAGTTTGCCGGCGAAGTCGGTCGAATTGTCGATCTCGCGCCAATGCGGCGCCCCGATCCAAACCCTTCGGGTCCGATCATCCAATTCCCGTGCCTGCGCGATGGTCTCACGTCTCGCCGCGTTGTTTGCAAGCGTGTAGTGTTGCTCTGCGCCGTTGGCGGCGGTCGTCAAATGGATGACGCCTTGATAGCCGTCCCGCGCCTCGACGTGGCTTCTGATCCCGTTTCTCCGCAGTGCTTGCAGGTATATTTTCACGTCATCGACGTATGCTTTGGATGTGGCTTTGCCGCGATCGCAGAACAGAACGGGTTTCAGCTTCGATCGCGATTTCGCCGCGCGCAGCATGACATCCTCAAGATGTTTGGCTGTTCCGATGACCGCTGTCTGGAATTCGAGTGTCGGCCATGGTGCCGGCCATATGTTGCCGTTCATGAGCAGTGTTGCCGCTTCGGGCACTACGATCGGATAGAACCCTTTCTGGGAAAGCTGTTCGACCATATGGGCGAGTGCGGTGGTCTTGCCTCCGCAAGGGCCGCCATCGAAACAGATTTTGGGTACGTGTATCATTTTGCACCTTTCCGTTTCAAAGAACCTGTTTCGACCATATCACAATTCATAAATATCTGACAGTGTGGTATGAAGTACAATACTTGTATGGATACGGCACAGGGGATCAGGGAGGCAATCACAGGAGCGCTCGGGCAGCTCGGTATTTCTGCTGCGGCAGAAACGATCACCCTTGAATTTCCGGCCGATATGGCCCATGGAGACTATGCGACCAATGTCGCGCTTGTGTTTGCCAAGCAGGTAGGGATGGCGCCACGCGACATGGCCACCATGATCGTCGAAAAACTCGGCACTATCGATGGTGTTGCACGAATCGATATTGCTGGCCCCGGCTTCATCAATTTCACCCTCTCATCGCAGGCGCTCGCCATTTCACTCAATGAAGCACTGATACAAGACGCGTGGGGTGCGAGCGATGTATGTCCCGACGAGACGGTGATGGTCGAATACACCGACCCCAATCCGTTTAAAGCATTTCATATCGGGCACCTCATGAGCAACACGATCGGAGAGTCGATTGCGCGCCTTTTGCAATTCTCGGGAGCCAAAGTCATCCGCGCCAACTACCAGGGAGATCTCGGCGTACACGTGGCGTGCGCGATCTGGGGGATCCAGAAGCTCGGCATTCATCCCGAAAGCGCCGATGAGTTTGGTACTGCGTACGCAGCAGGCGCGACCGCATACAAGGAAGATCCTGTTGCCAAAAAGGAGATAGACGAGATCAATACAAAGCTCTACGAGCGCTCCGACCCTGCACTCAATATTCTCTATGACACCGGGCGTACCACATCACTCGAGGCATTTGAGCGGATTTACGGTATCCTGGGCACACATTTTGATCACTATTTTTTCGAGAGCCAGACAGCGCCGATCGGTAAGAATATCGTCATTACACACCCGGATATCTTTCCCGAATCTGAAGGTGCACGCGTCTTTAAAGGGGAGGAGCACGGTCTCCATACGCGTGTCTTTATCAACGCCAAAGGCATCCCGACCTACGAAGCCAAAGAGCTTGGACTCGAAAAACTCAAGAAAGATTTGTACCCCGAGACCAAGCTTCTCATTATAGTGACTGGCAATGAAGTCGTCGATTTCTTCCGCGTCGTCAAAAGAGCGCTCGAGCTCACCTATCCGCACATTGCCGACGAGATGGTGCACGTGCCACATGGCATGATGAAGCTTCCGACGGGCAAGATGTCCTCGCGCACAGGAGATGTCATCACAGGCGAATCACTCTTGCGAGAGCTTGCCGCAGCGGCCAAAGTGCGTGTCACCGAAAGCCGTGCGGGAGATACGGAGAAGCTATCACAAGAAGTGGCTGTGGCTGCGATCAAATACCAAATCCTCAAACAGGATTCTAGTAAAGATATTGTGTTTGATCGTGAGCGTTCGCTCTCGCTCGAAGGTGACTCCGGACCATACTTGCAATACACCTATGCGCGCACCGGTGCCGTGGTAGGGAAGGCACATATGCAGGGGATCGAGTCACGCGTTGACATGAACGCCGAGCCTACCGAAGTTGTTCGACTTATCCATCGTTTTCCGGCAGTCGTCGAGCAAGCCGCGCGCGATCTCAAGCCCCACCTCATCACACAGTATCTCCTTTCGCTCGCAAGTGCTTTTAATAGCTGGTATGCGCAGGTGCAAATCATCGATACTTCGGAGCATGCGCCGCACAAGGTGGCGGTGACGGCAGCGGTCAATCGCACCCTCAAAAACGGCCTCTGGATTCTCGGCATCCCCGCGCCGGAGAAGATGTAGAAAATCGCCTCACTTTTTATCTCCTGAGACCATATGTTTGCAGGCATTGCATTCCAGTACACAGGAATATGATCATTCATTTTAAAATTAAATAGGCACCCAATTTTTGTTGGGCGCCTATTTTTCATGTCCGAAATCTGTTCAGCGCTTGCGGTCATACACCGGTGGATCCAGATAAACGTCATGGTCGTCCTGGAACTTTGCCGCACATTCGCGGCAGCAAAAACGGCATGGGACGACTTCGCCATCACCAGAAGACGACAGTGTTTTGAAATCAAGCCCATTATCGTCGATCGGCTTCTTACACTGGTCGCATTTGTCACGTTTTGAGGCGTTCACGGTCTTTTCCCTTTCATCGTACAATTACGTCTGCTGTAGAGGATAACCCAGCTCACATGCTGAAGCAACAGTTTTTGATGCCTCGCCGTTGGGCGTTTCCTTTGCTACGATACGGCAATGAGTGCTGAAAAAGAGCCACAAAAGTCAGAAGTCGCCAAGCGTGAAGAGGATGTCCTCGCTTTTTGGGATACGCACGAGATTTTTCAAAAGACCGTCGAGCGTGAACCTAGTAAGGGTGAATACGTCTTTTATGACGGTCCGCCGTTTGCCACGGGCTTGCCGCATTATGGGCACCTGCTCCAGAGCTTCGTCAAAGACGTGATCCCGCGCTACAAGACTATGCAGGGCTATCGCGTGGAGCGCCAATGGGGATGGGATTGTCATGGATTGCCGATCGAAAACATCGTTGAGAAAGAGCTCGGCACCAAGTCGAAGAAAGATATCATGCAGATGGGGGTCAAGAAGTTTAATGATTTGTGCCGCAAACGCATCTTTACCTTCATCGGCGAATGGGTGCGCATCATCCCGCGCATCGGACGCTTCGTCGATATGAAGCATGCATATCGCACGATGGATTTTTCATACATGGAAAGCGAGTGGTGGGCGTTTAAGACGCTCCATGAAAAAGGCCTTATCTACGAAGACTATCGCAGCATGCACATCTGTCCGCGCTGTGAGACCACACTTTCTCAAGGCGAAGTGGCGGAAGGATATAAGGATGTGAAGGACCTATCGGTGACGGTGAAGTTTAAAGTGAAGCCGGGGCAAAAGATCGGTGAGTGGGAAGTGCCGGAAAATACGTACCTCCTCGCATGGACGACTACGCCATGGACTCTGCCGGGGAATGTGGCTCTTGCTATCAATAGCACATTCGTATATTTAGCGGTTAAAGCGTTCAGTGACAACACTGACAACACATATCTTTTATTGAAAGATGCCTTGCTTGATCATTTACTAAAAGGTGAAGGGGCACTTAGATATTCTCAATTATTTTCCAAAGATGACCATCATTGGTTGGGGGGAGCAAAAGACACTCATTCTGAAAATATAAAAGAAATACCCGGACAAGAAATGCTCGGCCTCGAATACGCACCCCTCTTCGACTACTACGCCAAGGACGAAAAGCTCAAGAATCGCGAGAACGGATGGAAGGTGTACGAGGCTGATTTTGTGACGACCGATACGGGCACTGGTATCGTGCATATTGCGCCGGCATTCGGGGCCGACGACATGGCATTAGGCAAGCGCGAAAACTTGCCCTTTGTACAGCACGTAAAGATGGATGGCACGTTTGCGCCCGAAACGGGCGAATTCGCCGGGATCGACCTCAAACCGCGCGCGAAAGGCAAGCCCGAAGAAATACGAGAAGCCGATCTTGCTATCGTGCGGCATCTCGAAGAAAAAGGGTTGGTATTTTCACACGAGAAGTACGAACACGCCTACCCGCACTGCTGGCGATGCGATACCGCACTCCTCAACTACGCGACGTCGTCGTGGTTTGTCGCGGTGGAAAAGATGAAGCCGACTCTGCTCGAGGCGGCGCAGAGCATCAATTGGTCGCCGGAGCACATCAAAGAGGGGAGATTTGGCAAATGGCTCGAGGGTGCACGTGATTGGTCGATCAGCCGCCAGCGCTTTTGGGCCAATACGATTCCCGTGTGGCGCTGCGACACGTGCAAGAGAGACCACGTCTTCGGCTCCGCGGCAGAGCTCGCGCAGGCGAGCGGCTCGACCGTCTCCGATCTCCACAAAGATGTCGTCGATGAGATAGCGTTCAAATGTAAAAAGTCAGACTTGCTACAATCACAGGAGTGTGATGGGATTGCTCGGCGTGTGCCCGATGTGCTCGATACGTGGTTTGATAGCGGTTCCGTGCCGTTTGCTACAGAGCACTACCCTCATGAAAATGCCGAACGGTTTGTTGCGCGGATGCCTGCCGACTTCATCGGCGAAGCGCAGGATCAGACGCGCGCGTGGTTCTACTATCTCCATGTGCTCTCGGGCGGACTCTTCGGTAAAGCGGCATTCAAAAATTGCATTGTCACGGGGCTCGTCCTCGCCGAAGACGGTAAGAAGATGTCCAAGAAGCTCAACAATTATCCCGATCCAATGACGATCGTCGATAGGTACGGCGCGGATGCATTACGTCTCTACGTGCTTTCGGCGCCGATCGTGCAGGGCGAAAATCTCAATTTCTCCGAGCATGGTGTCGATGAAGCGCTCAAAAAAAACATCGGTCGCCTGCACAACGTGCTCTCGTTTTACCAACTGTATGCCCCCTCGACGAAGCTCGGGGCAGGGGATGTGCTGCGCGGCCACACGAGTACCCATCTGCTCGATCAATGGATCCTTTCTCGCCTCGCACTCTTCACACGAGAGGTGACTGCTGGTATGGAGGCGTATCAGCTTGATGCTGCGTCGCGTCCGATCCCCGGATTTATCGACGATCTGTCCGTATGGTATATACGCCGCTCGCGTGACCGTTTTAAGGCAACCGATGAAACTACCTCATCATCGCTTGCCGACAAGCAAGCTGCGTTAGCGACTTTACGCTACGTACTCCACACGCTCGCACGCGTTATCGCGCCCATCATGCCGTTTTATGCCGAGTACCTCTTCCAGGCAGTGTGCGAAGATGAAGACGAAGAAAGCGTGCATATGACGATGTGGCCCGATGCCTCGCAGATGCAGTGCGACACAAATCTTCTTCTGGTGATGGAGCAGGCGCGCCGCATCGTATCCATGGCGCTGGAGGAGCGTGATAAGGCAGGTATCAAAGTGCGTCAGCCGCTCTCTCGTCTGTCGGTGTCTGCCGAGGATGCCCTCCGTTTTTCGAAAGATCTACTCGATATCATTGCAGAAGAGGTGAATGTGAAAGAAGTGTCTTCTGGCTCGGCACTTTCGCTTGATATTTCGATTACACCCGAGCTGCGTGAAGAAGGCTTCATCCGTGAATTTACGCGCTATGTGCAGCAGCGTCGCAAGGATATGCAGCTCATGCCGTCCGATGCGATCCGTCTTTTTGTGCCCGAAAACGAGGTGATCCGTCGCTCTGAAGCATCACTCCGCAAGACACTCAATACTGTGGAAATTGTCTTTACATCAGAATGGCAAGGTGCCATGCTCTCGCTCGATGAGAAGCACATGCTCGTCGGCGTCGAACGTGTGGCATAGCCATACTCAAGACACAATGACACAAGTTAGACTTGTGTCTTGATATACTAAAGAGATGTACCAGAAGTACTGCACCGAAGCGATCGTGCTTAGTATGCGCGAATCAGGCGAGTCCGATCAGGCGCTCGCGCTCCTCACGCGTGACTTTGGCCTGGTGTGGGCCCGGGCAGGGGCGATGCGGCGCGAGTATTCCAAGATGCGCTATTCGCTTCAGCTATATGCACACGCATCTGTCTCGCTCGTGCGTGGCAAGGCGAACTGGCGCGCGGCGGGTGCGTCGTGCAGTACGCCGGCCTTGAGAGGGGAGAGTCTGCGCGCCTTTGCGCGCATCGCGCATCTTGTGGTGCGTTTGGTCGTCGGGGAAGAGCGTAGCGACTACCTCTTCGAAGCAGTGTTGCAGGCACATGCTTCGCTTCTGCACGCAGGAGACGAGATGATTCCGACGATCGAGATCGTCGCGGTGGCGCGTATCCTCTTTGCACTCGGGTACATCTCTGCCGAAGCGCTCGAGACGACACTCTTCGCTCACACTGCGTACTCGTTTGATCACTTGCATGAGGCAGAGATGATCCGTGACAATCTACTCATATCTATCAATCGTGCCCTTGCCGAAACGCACCTATAGTTTTGTGGTATTATTTTGGGATGGATCCGTCGGAAGTTCCCCAGATCGACCACGAGAAAGAAAAGATCGAGCGCCTGCGTCGGGTGATGTATTCACGCGCGCTCTCAGGCAAGATCAAAGACAAAGAGCGACGCGCGCTTGAAGAGCATCCCGAAATAGTCGGCGAAGACTGGGTGCATCCCGAAGACAGCACTCCTGCGGCGATCATTGCACCCCGTGGCATTACGTTTTTGCGCACATTTCTGCACGGACTACTCATGGTGGCGGCACTCTTTTTCACCGGTTCGATCCTCTTTTTTGCATACTACTTTACCTTCGGTGCGGGCAGCTTGTCCGCGTCGGCCAACAACATCGACATCATCGTATCCGGTCCGCCGCAGATATCTGGCGGAGAGCCGACGGAGCTCCAAGTCTCCATCACCAATCGCAATCGCGTGCCGCTCGAGCTCTCGCAGCTCATCGTCACCTATCCAGACGGTACACGCTCGGTGAGCGATCTCCTGACTCCGCTTGTGTCGGTACGGCAAGACCTACAGGTCATTCAATCGGGCGAGACCAAACAGGGTGTTCTCAATGCTGTGTTTGCAGGCCAGGCAGGGGAGCACAAAGCGGTGAAAGTCGAGCTTGAGTATCGCTTGAGCGGATCAAATGCAATCTTTGTTGCCGCGCGAGAATACAGCCTCCTCTTTGGTACCTCCCCGCTCTCTGTATCGGTCGACGGCAACACGTCGACCATTTCCGGACAGCCGGTCGAGATGATCGTCACCGTCTCATCAAATGCCGATGCGGCCGTGCGCGATGTGGTGCTTCGTGCCGACTATCCGTTTGGATTTTCGCTTACCTCCACGCAGCCAGAAGCGGACGAAGCAGGAGTGTGGAAGCTCGGTGATATCGGTCCGGGCCAAAAGAGGTCGGTCGTCATCGGCGGGACTATACTCGGGGAAATGGGTGATGATAAAGTATTCAACTTCACTGCAGGTGGGCGGGCAAATTCTTCAAGTACGGCGATCGAGACGCAGTTTGCGGAAATGCCTTTCCGTATCGGAGTCGCTCAGCCGTTTTTGGGACTTTCTCTGAGTATCAATAGGTCCGCGACGACGAGCAGTATTCTCGCGCCGGGCGATGTCGCACAGGTGATTATCAGCTATACCAACAATCTGCCCGGGCAAATCACCGATGCGGTCATCGTGGCGCGCTTGTCGGGTATTGAGATAGATGGGACGACGGTCCAGTCCGCCGACGGATTCTATCGATCGACAGACAACGTCATGCTGTGGGATAAGAGTACGACCGATGGCAGATTGGCCGTTATCCCTTCAGGTGAACGAGGTGCGGTGACGTTTTCGTTCAAGATTCCTGATTCTGCTACGCTTGCTAATACATCGAATCCCTTTATCGATATCAGCGTCAATGCGAAAGGAAATCGTATTTCAGATGCGGATGCACCTCAAAATCTACAGGCAGCGACGATCGGGCATATCGCCGTGGCGAGCGATCTACAGCTCTCCGCCCAGGGTCTGTATTACCAAAATCCGTTCGGGACCGTCGGTCCGATGCCTCCCAAGGCAGGACAGGAGACCAACTACGCGATTGTATTTACCATCAAAAATACGACCAACAGGATCACAAAAGCTAAGGTGACAGCGACCATCCCACCCTATGTGCGTTGGCTTGGGAGCCATGCGCCCGCGCACGAATCCCTGGCGTTCAATCAAAACTCAAGCGTTTTCACCTGGGATGTGGGGGATATCGAGCCGGGGGTAGGGCTCAACGGATCAGTGCCACGGCAGATTGCCATTGCAATCGGTTTCAATCCCTCGACTTCTCAGATCGGCCAGCAACCAATCCTGCTTCAGGGGGTGACGTTGACCGGTATCGACGAGTCGACGGGCGGAAAAGTAGTGCGTACGACGCGGCCTGAGGTCACGACGGACTTGATACGTGTGTCGAAGTCTTCGGGGCAGGTGGTGGTAGGGACGGATAGTGGATTTAACCCCGATCATGCCGCAGTAGTGAAATAGCTCGGTCCGCTCCTTGTAATCTCGTGATTTTGTGACGTTGCAATTCAATGCTACTCTGCCACATATGGCTGAAGTATCAATGGAAAAGATCATATCCCTCTGCAAACGCCGCGGATTCATATTTCAGGGGTCCGAAATATATGGCGGCCTTACCGGTACCTGGGACTATGGTCCGTACGGCATTGAGCTCAAGAACAACATCAAGAATCTTTGGTGGAGGATGTTTGTCCAAGGCCGCGACGACATGGTGGGTCTTGATGCGGCGATCTTGATGAATCCGCGCGCATGGGAAGCGAGTGGGCATGTGAGCGGCTTTTCTGATCCGCTCGTGGATTGTAAAAAATGCGGGACTCGGCAACGAGCGGACGTTCTTATGGAGGATAAAAAGAGTTTGTTCCAAGAAAAAGTGAATGAGTATATGAACGAAGACGTTACATATTCAAGGTCTAAAAAGACAGCTTTTATAGAATCATCTGGCATTCCTTACGAAAGAACAGATGTCGCACGTAAAGCCATTACAGAATATATTGGTCCGCTGGCTCAGCGTTTCCTAAACGAACATATTAATTGTCCAGCGTGTAATTCTCGGGCATGGGGTGAGCCACATAAATTCAATATGATGTTTAAAACATCTATTGGGGCCATTGATGATGGAAGTTCAATTTCATACCTTCGTCCAGAAACCGCAGGCGGCATCTTCGTCAATTTCAAAAACGTCGTCGATTCTGTACATCCTAAGATGCCGTTTGGCATCGGGCAGATCGGCAAGGCATTTCGCAACGAGATCGCCCCGCGCGACTTTATCTTCCGTGTACGTGAGCTTGAGCAGATGGAGATCGAGTATTTCGTGAAGCCTTCGGATTGGGAGGGGAGTTTTGAGGAGTGGCGCCAGGAAGTCCATCATTTCATCGACGCGGTCGGCATCGACGAAAAAGCCGTCCATGAGCTGGAGGTGGCGCCCGAAGATCGCGCACACTACAGCAAGCGCACGATCGATTTCGAGTTCGATTTTCCGTTTGGCCGCAAAGAGCTTTTTGGCCTCGCATACCGCACCGACTTCGACCTCTCCGCACATGCCGGGGCATCGGGTGTGAAGCTTGAGATGCAGGGCGAGGAGGGGGAGAAGCCGTACACGCCGCATGTTATCGAGCCGTCGTTTGGCGTCGATCGTACGGTGCTCGCAGTGCTTGCAAGCGTCTACACCGAAGACGAGCTTGGTGGCGAACCACGCACCTATCTCAAGTTCAACAAAGCCGTGGCCCCCATCAAAGCCGCGGTCTTTCCACTCCTCAAAAACAAGCCCGAGCTCGTCGCCAAAGCGCGCGAGGTCTACACGATGCTCAAGCAGGAGGTGCCGCAGATCATGTGGGACGACAACGGCAACATCGGCAAGCGCTACCGCCGCCAAGACGAGATTGGCACGCCGGTCTGTATCACGATCGACTTTGATACTTTGGGTGAGACTGCAGACTTTAAAGACACCGTCACCGTCCGCGACCGCGATACCGGAGAGCAACAGCGGGTGAAAATAGAGGATTTGACAAATATTATTAATTAGTTACTCTTTTGGCCAGCATCTCTGGCATCAACACAGGAGGTTATTAATGGCGAATAATGATGCCAAAGGAGTTGCGCTCGTCGGTTATTGCTCGGACCATAGGGATGATCCCATCTGTGTTCGCCCAATTACCAATGCGGAGATTTTTGTTGCCCTTGGAGGTGTCCTATTAATATTGCTCACCGCAATTGTTTCCGCGTACCCCCGTAAGCGTAAGCGATTCAGGTAAAGAAACGCCCTGCGCCACAATTCGGCGCGGGGTGAATTTTTGTACTTGCATACATTTGATTTATACGTATACTATATACTTATGAATACCGTCACCTTTACGAGCACTATTTCCCCGAGTTTGATCGCGTGGCTGGATGCTGAGGCCAAGAAAGCGAAGCGCACGCGACGCGACATGCTTGAAGAAGCTTTGATCGCTTTTAAACGGGTAAAAATGCGTGAAGGGTTTGTGCGCGCTGCAAAAGACGCAGATATTGTCGAGATGGCGGAGTGGGGTATGGATGAATATTCCAAGATGATCAATCGTCTATGAAAGTGCGCCAGGGGGAGATTTGGTACGCGCAATTGAATCCTGTAAAAGGAAGCGAACAGGGCGGTCGAAGGCCTGTGGTGATTATTTCAGGCAACACTATGAACGAAACACTTCCCGTCGTGATCGTTTGTTCGATGTCGACCAAAATAAAAGAATATCCGGGATGTGTGATATTGCGAGCAAATAAAGGGACCGGTCTAAAACAAGATTCCGAGGTTGTCACGTTCCAAGTGCGCACGCTCGCGCATGCACGCCTAACCAAGAAAGTGGGCGTGGTCACAAGCGAAGAATTCCGTGCAATCCTACAAGGCTTGCAGGAAGTGTTGGTTCTATAATTTCCAAGTCGAGATCGGCACGCCCGTGTGCATCACGATCGACTTTGATACGCTCGGCGACCCTTCGATAGGCTCAGGGCAGGGAACCGGCCGCAAAGACACGGTCACCGTCCGCAATCGCGATACGGGGGAGCAAAAAAGGGTAAGAGTGGGGGATTTGACTTCCTATCTCAAATAGATTACCAATAGCCTTGGGAAAATCCCGTAGCAGGAGAAAGAAGATGTCTAAGGTGATTATCGATCTCGGCTCAAGGCGGCGAGCCAAAATTGGAGATAGGGTTTTGGTTCTCGCAAAAGAAACAATCAAGGGCGAAGACAGGGGTAGTTTGCACTTAGGTACCTTCAGAGCGTTCCCCCCAAAAGGGGAGAACAACCCCATAATTCAGCTCGACGACATCAAAAGATTTCGTCGGGGCAAGCGTGAAATCGTGGGGCATATTCCATTGTCCGGAGAAATCAAATAGGCGTGCCACGCCTTCAGCTGTTACCCCGCGCCAGAGCAATCCGGCGCGGGGTGATTTTTTGTCGTGTCGTGGTACGATGCGGCTATGAAAGAGAGGGAACACACCATCATCACCATCACGACCGGCACTGTCCTCAAGACGCTCGCGCTCATCATCCTCTGTCTCCTCATTTTCTACTTGCGCGAGATCGTCCTCGACGTACTCACGGCGATCGTCCTTGCCTCAGCTATCGAGCCGGCAGTCCGTGGTCTGCGGAGGGCCGGATTTCCGCGCATCTTGAGTATCGTGACGGTGTATGTGGGGATGATCACTATGTTTTTTGCGATATTCTATTTCTTCCTCCCGCTTCTCTTCGAGGACATCACGGCCTTCGTATCTTCCATCCCGACATACATCGAGGCGATCAATCGCAGCGGGGTGCTCGATCGATACACCGATGTCTTCGGTTCGGCAGCAGTGCCGGGCGCTGCTGCACCCAATTTCTTCGCAAGATTCCAAGAGTTTATGAGTTCGACATTTTTGGGGCAGGCCTTCAGTAGTGTCGGGGGTATATTCAGCGGCGTATTTTCTCTCGTCATCATTCTTGTCTTCTCATTTTACTTCGCGGTGATTGAGACGGGTGTCGACGACTTTCTCGAGATCATCATGCCACGACAGTACAAACGCTATGCGCTCGGGCTGTGGAAGCGCGTCCAGCACAAGATCGGTCTGTGGATGCAGGGTCAGGTGCTGCTGGCACTCATTATGGGTGTCCTCGTCTTTCTCGGTCTCACGATACTCGGCGTGCCCAATGCACTCTTGCTTGCGGTCTTGGCGGCCGTTTTCGAAGTCATCCCGGTATTTGGTCCGGCGCTCGCGGCGATCCCTGCGATTGCGATTGCGTTTACCTACGGTGGTTTGGCGCTCGGTCTGATGACTGTCGCGCTGTATGTCATTGCGCAGCAGTTTGAGAATCACCTGATCTACCCGCTTGTGGTGACGCGCGTGGTAGGTGTGCCGCCCTTGCTCGTGATCCTGGCGCTCATCGTCGGGGCGCAGCTCGCCGGCTTCTTGGGCATCATCCTTTCGGTCCCGATCGCGGCATCCATTCAGGAGTTTATCCGCGATATCAAGCATGACCGTATCCGCCTCGAGACCTCATCGGACGCCTGATCCAGCCTCTATGCAGCAGAAGCCTTTCTACATCACGACGTCAATTCCGTATGTAAATGCGGCTCCGCACATCGGACACGCGGAGGAATTTGTGCAGGCGGATATCATCGCACGCTATCAGCGACTGCGCGGACGCGATGTACGCTTCCTCTCGGGCACCGATGACAATGCACTCAAAAATGTGCTCAAGGCCGAGGAGGCGGGGGAGCCAGTGGCACAGTATGTGTCCCGACACGCGGATATCTTTGAGGATCTTTTGCAGAAGCTCGCTATTTCCAATGACGACTTCATCCGCACCGCATCCGACCCGCGCCATGCACGTGGTGCACAGAAACTCTGGCAAGCATTCAAACCAGAAGACGTGTACAAGAAATCCTACAAAGGCTTGTATTGTGTCGGATGTGAAGAGTTTAAGACCGAGAAAGACCTGGTGCATGGCGAATGCCCCGAACACCCCGGAAAAAAGCTCGAAGAAGTCGAGGAGGTCAATCATTTCTTCCGGCTTGGCAACTATGCGGCGACACTCGAAGAACTGCTCGTGAGCGGCTCGCTCAAGATAGTGCCGGAATCACGCAAGAACGAAGTGCTCGCCTTTATCCGCGGCGGCCTCGAAGACCTTTCGATCTCGCGCAGTCGCGCGCGAGCCCGCGATTGGGGAGTGCCGGTCCCGGGAGACGACGGCCAAGTCATGTATGTGTGGGTGGACGCGCTGTCCAATTACATCACGGCGCTCGGATATGCCGACGAGGGCAATCTCTATCAGAAATACTGGGCGGGGGAGGCCGACAAAGTGCACGTGATCGGCAAGGGAATATCGCGTTTCCATGCGATCTACTGGCCTGCCTTTTTACTCTCGGCAGGAGTGCCGCTCCCGACTGAGCTTTTCGTACACGGATATCTCACGGTCGATGGTCAAAAGATGAGCAAGACAATCGGCAATGTGATCGACCCCTTTGAGCTCATCACCGAATACGGCGCCGATGCGACACGCTTCTTCCTCGCGCGACACATCCATCCCTTTGAGGATTCCGATTTCACCCGCGAGCGTTTTCGCGAAGCCTACAATGCCGACCTTGCCAATGGTCTCGGCAATCAGGCGGCGCGTATCATGAAGCTTGCACAGGATAATCTCGATCGTCCGGTAGAGCTTTCTGCAGAATCGCTCACGCTGCAGCAGCCGTTTTGTGAGCTTGTAGAAAAGTATGAATTGAGCGCCGCGACTGCACTCATCTGGGAGCATATCTCGAAAGCCGATTTGTACATCCAAGAGAAAAAGCCCTTTACGCTCGTGAAATCCGACGATACGCGCGAGGAAGGCAAGGAAATCATCGCGAAGCTCGTCAATCACCTCGCAATGATCGCCACCCACCTCGCCCCCATCATGCCAGAGACTGCCGCGAAGATCATGACGGCGATCAAAGAAAATAAAAAGCCGGAGAATTTATTCGCGCGTAAGGATTAACACGTATGGCACATATACATGAAAAGATCGATTTCACTATCAGTGTTATGGTTGTCGATAATGGAAAGGTATTTCTGCATAAGCACAAGAAACGCGGTATTTGGCTCCCACCTGGCGGACATATAGAGCTCGATGAAGATCCTAATCAGGCGGCGCTGAGGGAAGTAAAAGAAGAGGTTGGTTTCGACGTAGACCTCGTAGGAGGCTCGCGACTGCCGTTTACTTTTACCAACGGCACACAAGATCTCGTGCCGCCGATGTTTCTCAATAGGCATCGCATCAGCGAGACACATGAACATGTCGATCTTCTCTATTTTGCCCGCTGTGTAGGTGGAGAGCTTGTGCCCGAGGAAGAGGGTATTGAAATGCGATGGTTTACAGAAGACGAGATTAAGGTCAATGCCGAGGGTATTCACGAAGATGTGCAAGTATACGCTCTGGCGGCACTCAAGCACTTTAGGGATAATTTATAATAAATATGCCATATATTCCACAGTCAGATCGAACAAAGTTCGACGATGCTATCACCACACTCAAGCCCGAAAAGGCGGGGGAGCTCAATTACATCATCAGTCGCCTCTGTGCCGACTACATCGCCCGCATGGGCAAGAAATATGCCACTCTCAACGAAGTGATGGGCGTCCTCACGTGTGCCGCGTCCGAATTCTACCGCCGCCTTATCGCACCCTACGAAGATGAGAAGATCAAATCAAGCGGGGATATCGCAGGTTACTAACTATGACGGTGTATAGGGTTGGAACGAGTTGCCAGCAGGACTTGTATAGGTTACAAAGGGGTTAGTTTTGTTCAAAAAAGAAGGAACAAAAGAATGAAAGAGGTGATTCAGAAGGTGGAAGAAGCGGTCCGTGAGTTCATGGCAGTGCAGGATAAGGCCCATGACTGGCATCATATCCATCGGGTGCGCACAATGGCGTTGCGGATTGCTGCATTTGAGGGAGGCGATACAGAGCTCATCGAACTCGCGGCGCTCGTCCACGATGTCGGCGATTATAAGTTCCATGAGAGCAAGGAAGTGGGCGAGCAAGCCGCAGTCGATCTCATGGCACGTTATGGCGTCCCACAGCGGATGGTTGAGAAGGCGGTCGATATTATGCGGCGCGTGTCATTCAAGGGTCTCGATGTTGCCGACGACATGCCGACACTTGAGGGAAAGATCGTGCAAGACGCGGATCGTCTCGATGCGATTGGCGCGATCGCGATCGCGCGCACTTTCACGTATGGCGGCACCAAAGGTCGATCCATGCATGATCCGGATGCTCCGCTCACGATACGTTCTTCCGAAGAATATTTGATAGGAAACCGTTCGAGCATTCACCACTTCTTCGACAAACTCTTGCATCTGAAGAATCGACTGCATACGAAGACCGCACGAGAGATCGCGACCGAACGACATACCTTCATGGAAGAGTTCATCCGCCGTTTCTTAAGAGAATGGGATGGCAAATAATAGAAACAGCCCGGCGTTCATACGTCGGGCTGTTCACTTTTGTTTCTTGGGTGCTTGTGGCGCGTTGCGGTCGAGACAGACGCGTAAGGGCGCGCGCGTTTCTAACAAACCAGCTCTTCAGATATTTGTGTGGACCGCGCGGTCAATCGCTTTTCTTGAGATACTCCACGATGTGCCGCAGGTAATCTCGGTATTGGCCGATCTCGTGCGATATGTCGTCCACCATGCGAACGATATCCACTTTGCCGTAGCGATGTACGACGAGATTGCGCAATCCGACGGAAGGCGCAATGCGTCGCGCGAAGTTGTCCGGCAACATACCGCGCTCACCGATCGTTGTGAATGTGCTTTGGTAATCATCGGGCGCAGGAAGATTCGAAGATGCGATGATGTGCGTGTTGATGTCGATGGCGCAGTCGACGATGAGTTGAAAGAGCCGCTCCACGGTGTGCAATTTGAAATTGTCATGCACAATCTCGCGCGTGCCAAGGGCGAGTGTCGGTTCGAGTTCGGCGAGATATGCCTGCATGTCGGCCATCTTCGTTTCCACAAGATTTTTGTCGAACGTCATACGGCGGGTGCGGCGAGGAACGCGTCAAGCGACGCGCGGCGCAAATCGCGCAACGGTTTTGTCTCCACGAATCGCTTGAAAGCATACATACCAAACCGAGCGAAAACATGCGGTTCGCGCTCGTAAAGAAGTATCCCTTCTGAGGCGTGTTTTTGCAAGAGGGGGGATGCGCTGCGTATGTCGACGACGTCCGTTTCTATACCGATGCGTTCTCCGATTTCGTACGCCATTTCCGCCAAATCGAGTGGCGAGAGCGGGCAATCGGCTTGCACAGCGATATCCGCATCGCTTCCCGCGTGTGTGCGCCCTGTCGCCTGCGAGCCGAATAACACAGCGAAAGATACCCCGTATCGGGGCGCGATCGTCTCTATTGCCGCGCGCGCCTCACTGATCTCAATCTGCTTCATGTAGACATTATACCATATCAACGGAAAAGTTATGCCGAACCAAAAGTTGACTTTTTCGTCAACAAAAGTACACTTTTGGTATGGCAAAGATCACTGTCTCAGATTCCAATATTGGCCTCAAAGAGTTGCGCGACAATGTCGATACATACATCGCGGCCGTAAAAAAGGGTAAGAAGTTTACCGTCTACCGACATTCAAAGCCGGTGTTTGCCATCGTGCCTCCCGAGGAGGTCGAATACGACCTCGATGAGCTCGACGGTCCGGGATGGAAGACGTTGATTGATTTTACAAAGATTCGCAAGGGCGGGGTCCCGGCCGAAGAGGTGCTTGCTGCTATCGACCGTGTGTATGGACAGAGTTGAAAAATTCATACGCAAAGTCGGTAAAGATCGTGCGCCCTCCGTCAGAGCGATTATCGCGAGGATAGTTGTAAACGATCTTGCAGGTTTGGATGTCCGAAAACTCAAAGGTAAGGATTTTGAATATCGTATTCGTGTCGGCCGCATCCGCATCAAATTTGTTCGTAGTGCCTTGGGTAATAATGAGGTCATCGACATCACTTTCCGCGATAACAACACGTAAGGGTATTAAAAGGCGACGCCTTTTAGGCAAAAAGGCGTCGCCTTTTTCTCGCCCCCCTAACCCCTCTCGACTGCCCGACGCAAACATGCGTCGTGTCGCCTTTTAATATATAATCCTCACATGCCCTATATCCCACAGTCAGATCGTACAAAGTTCGACGATGCCATCACGGCGCTCAAGCCCGAAAAGACGGGGGAGCTCAATTACGTCATCAGTCGCCTCTGTGCCGACTACATCGCCCGTACGGGCACAGGGTACGCCAATCTCAACGAGGTGATGGGCGTCCTCACGTGTGCGTCGGTTGAGTTTTAGGTCCCGTTCATAAATAACTGCAACACAAAATGAACGGGCCCATAAGTGTAGTCCACAAATAACGGGTACGTTAATTTGTGGACGAGCCCTTACCGCCGCGTGGTGGCCCCGTACGAAGATACAAAGATCGCATCCGATGGCGATATTAAGGGATATTGAGATGATGCGGACTCTTGCATTTGTGCAAAAGATATAGTGTGATACAGTTTCGTCATATGGAACGAGAGTACACGGCAGTAATAAAAAAAGAGGGTTCATGGTACGTCGCGTGGCTTGAAGAGGTGCCAGGCGTCAATACGCAAGGTCGGACGCTCAAAGAAGTGCGCGAGAACTTGAAAGATGCGGCGATGTTGCTGTTTGAGGTCAATCGCAAGATCTCTCGCGCCCATGGCCGCGGAGTCATACACGAGCCGTTGCGCATCACGGTGGCGGCATGAAGCGGGCAAAACTGGTGGCATACCTCGAAGAAAAAGGATGCCTACTCATTCGTGAGGGGGCGAAGCATTCGGTTTTTATAAACATGAATGCACAACTCTCCTCAACAGTCCCTCGACATCGCGAAATAAGAGACGCTCTTGCCGGTAAGATATGCAAAGATTTAGGTATTCCAAAAATCCGCCAAGGAAAATAAACAGCAATTATGTCCTGGCATTTTGCACTTATAAATAAAAGGCTGGCGGAATTCTTTTTCAAAAAGAAATGCGGTCGAATCATGCCGCAAGGTCATTGTTATATGACTCGCGAAAACTGTGACACAGCAGAAGAACAGAAGTGGATAGATGAAGATATCAAAAAGCATAGTTTCACATACCGAAGTGGAAAATATCGGCATATCCCCACTGGAAAGATCTTTTCCAGGCACACTTGATGGAACAGTTTCTCAAACAATGTATGAAAGAGTGGAAAGGTAACGACGTGTAGAAACAGCCCGACGGATAGGTGCGTCGGGCTGTTCACTTTTGTTTCTTTGGCCTCATTGGCGCGTTGCGGTCGAGGCACGCACGTTCGACTTCGGGGAGGTGGCAAAATGTCTCTACTGCCTGCTCCTCCTGTCCTTCCGGCACGGCGACGCACAGCGGAGGGTAGTATCCGCCATAGGCATCGTGGATCACGGTGTATCCATACTGCTCGATGATAGCGACGGCCTGCCGGTATGAGACGCCGTCCCGAAAGATGACCAGGATGCGCCCTGGTAAGTATTCTGGATCGCGTGTCATGGGTTGTCCTCCTGCGCTTCTCCTATTATATCTCGATCTTCTGCTCTATAATCCACCTATGAAATACTTCGACGCACATACACATGTACAGTTTGCCGCTTATGATGTCGATCGTGCAGAGACTGTCGCGCGGGCGCTTGAGGCAGGAGTGGGGATGAATGTCGTGGGGACGCAGATCGATACTTCGCGTGCTGCGCTCGCGGTGGCGCAGCAGTACGATGGTGTGTGGGCGACGATCGGTCTGCACCCGGTACATACCAGTAAGTCATATCACGATACCAAAGAGCTCGGGGAAGGTGGGCAGGAGTTTACTTCGCGTGGCGAAGTGTTTGATTTTGCCGCGTACGAAGCGCTCGGCCGGGACCCAAAAGTGATCGCCATCGGCGAGTGCGGGCTCGACTATTATCGCGTCGACGAAAGCACCAAGGCGATCCAGGTGGAGACCTTTGTGCAGCAGATTGAATTGGCCAATGCACTCGGCAAGCCCCTCATGCTCCATATCCGCAACGGGGTGGGGGAGGCCAATGCCTATCTCAATGCACTTGAGCTCATCAAATCACATGCGAAGGTACAGGGTGATGTACACTTCTTCGCGGGGGATTGGGAGATCGCGCAGAAGTTTCTCGATAGTGGCTTCACACTCTCATTCACCGGTGTGGTCACGTTTACCCATGATTACGACGAGGTGGTGCGCAATACGCCACTCGACATGATCTTGTCTGAGACCGATGCTCCCTACATCACACCGGTGCCTTATCGCGGCAAGCGCAACGAATCGGCATACATTCCGCACATCGTCGAAGCAATCGCCCGGATTAAGAGTGAGGATATTGAGACAGTGCGCACACAACTGCTCGAAAATGCGCGGCGTGTGTTTGGTGTAACTTGACGTAGGGCTCTATTTATATTATTTTCACGTGAGGCTACACAACCTTTGGTCTCTTACAAAATACAACTTACGGAGGTAGCGGTGAAGACCTACATTCTCAATACGGGCGGAACGCTCGGGATGGTGGGTAAACCACTTCGTCCCGCGAAGTCCGCAAAGGAACTACTGGAGGGTATTAATGTACCGTCTGGAATTGAGATTACGTTGGAAGACTTTCCACTTCGGCAAGATTCGACCAATGTGATGCACAAAGATCGCGTCCAAATGGGTGAGTTGATCGCCACAGTTTATGACGAGCATGATGCGTTCGTTGTTCTCCATGGCACCGACTCTCTCGCCGAGACGTGCGCGTTCTTCTCGATGCTGTTTAAGCTCTCACTCCAGAAACCTCTGTTCGTCATTGGTGCGCAGATGAGTAAGGACGAGAGCGGTACCGACGTACCGATGCAGATTGCAAACACGTTACGGGTAGCTGATGCTTTCATCCATAACAATGTTGTGGGTGTGTACAGCGTTTGTATTGGCGATGTCCTTCACGGCGCAAGGGTGCGCAAGCGGCGCGATTCGGACTTCTCAGCGTTCTACACGCCGGGGATTTATCCCGTTGCTCAGGCATGGCCGCATGTGCTCATTCAGGAATGGGCACGAAAAAAGGATGGCGTTCTCGAAGTGCAGGGGCTACGCCTCGATTCGCAGTTCGAGCAACAGGTTGCGATCATAATTGTTTCTGCCGACAGCCCGCCCTACATTCTCATGGACATGGTGAAGGCAGGGAAAATCCGAGGCGTGGTTCTGGAGTGTAAAGGGGCGGGCAATGTTCCCGACCGTGTTTGGGACTTTGCTGACGAGGGTTCCTACTCGTGGATTGACGCGATTCGTGCGGCTACACAAAAAGGAATTCACGTCGGAATCCTCTCACCGTTTGAGGACGGACGTGTCGAACTTGAGCGCTACGAACTCGGTCAGAAGGCGAAGGAGGCAGGGGCAATCAGTCTTGAGAGTCTCACCCCGGCGATGGGCGATGTGAAGCTTCGGCAAGCCATTGCCATGCATCCAGAACATCCTGACCGGATCCAGCGGTTCATCTCCACAAACATTCTCGGCGAACTCTTGCCGGGATTTGTGAACGAACGCTAATTGGTTTGCAATTCATTAAGGACTGGTTTAGGTATTCCCTAGGCCAGTCCGATTTTTTATCAAAAGGTGAGGATGTCGAGGTGGTGCGCACACAACTGCTCGAAAATGTCCGGCGTGTGTTTGCAGTTAGGATTTGACTTATTTCTCACGACTAGGTATCCTGCTCACGGATACCTTTCAGGCAAGTAGGAGAGGACAATGGTAAGTGAAGTGGAACGTAAGGTCGCGGCGAGTCTTGGCCTGAGTGAGGTTGAAGTGGCGCTCATCAACCGGGCGGGCGGGGTGCAGCGCCAACAGCTGGAACTCGAGCTACTTGAAGAACTAAAGACATGCGATATGGCACGCGTCAGAGAAATATACGATGCGGCGTCTAGTGGGTCTACGTTGGAACAACAGGCATATTGTCGTTGGTGCGAACTTATCGACCAGGCGATAGCTGCAGCCACGCGGCTGCACGACCTGGAGCCGATACTTGCAGTGGCACCAATTGCGTATAGGCCCACAGCCAAGAAGAAAGCGGTCAATAAAGGTGTGGAGATGTTGAGTGGCACAAGACGAGAGTCTTGACAGGACGCAGGGCGCGACCATCCAATTGGTCGCGCCCCCTTTCTTGCAGGAGCCCAGGAGCTGTGCTACAGTGCCCCCTACATATGGCAAAAGCAAAAGCAGGCGCAATCGAGACTCAGGATGTCGCACAGGAGGCGGCAGAATCTCGTATTTATGAGGTCGGTTACCACATCATCCCCACCGTCAAGGAGGAGAATCTTGATGCGGTAGTCGGCAAAGTCCGCTCTATCATAGAAAAGGCAGGAGGTTCGTTTATCGCCGAAGGCGCTCCGGTCGCGATGAAGCTTAGTTACCCGATGTCTATCCGCGAAAATGAGCGTCACACCGAATACGATCACAGCTTCTTCGGCTGGCTCAAATTTGAGGCCCCTGCCGAGGCGGTACTTGCGCTCGAAAAGGCACTCAAGGCCGACATGCAGATCCTCCGCCACATCGTCTTCCGCACGGTCCGCGAGGAGACACGCGCTCGCCTCAAGCTCGGCACTTTGCGCGAGGTGCGCCGTACTGATACCATCAAGCCAGTCCGCCGTGTAGAGGAGGTCGCGGCGCCGGTCTCTGAGGTGGATCTCGACAAGGCACTCGAAGAGCTTACGACGGACTAATCACTATGTATATCAATAAAGCCCTCATCTTTGGCAATCTCACGCGCGATCCCGAATTGCGCGCGCTTCCGTCGGGGATGAATGTCGCGAGCTTCTCGATCGCGACCAATCGCGTGTTTAAAGACCGTGATGGCAAGAAGCAGGAGCAGACCGATTTTCATAATATCGTTGTCTTCGGACGCGAAGCCGACATCGTCAGTCAGTATCTCAAGAAAGGCTCTTCTGCATTCATCGAAGGACGCATCCAGAATCGTAGCTGGGACGACAAAAAGACGGGCGAGAAGAAATACCGCACCGAAATCGTCGCCGATCATGTCCAGTTTGGGCCGAAAGGCTCTGGGGGTGCCGGTGGTTCTGGCGGGGGAGGCAATTACGCTTCCAACAACGCCCAGCGAGATGAATCATCAGATCATTCATCCGGAGGTGGCTCAGGGATAGATTACCCGAAAGAAGACATCAATCCCGACGACATCCCGTTCTAAAAAGTAAAAGAAAAAATATAAAATTAAAAAAATATGAACATTTTGACTCAAAACGACATACAGCACATCGACTACAAAGATGTTGACTTGCTCAAGCAATTCATCAATCCGCACGGCCGCATGATGAGTCGCCGCCGCGCCGAGCTCACCTCGCGTCAGCAGCGTGCAGTCGAGGCCGCCGTCAAGCGTGCCCGCTTCATGGGCCTTCTCCCATACGTGCAGAAGTAATATTTCACAATATGATAAGAAACAGGCGGACCCTATGGGTCCGCCTGTTTTAGTGCTATAAGTGAGACCAGATATACATATCGAAAAGGGAGGCATACATGGCCATACCGCACGTTACCGCGCTCATTCTAGAAGAGAGAATCACTCTCAGGCAGGTATCTGTCATTTTGCGTCAGGCGTGCGCATCTGATACGAGTTTTGATCCGCTTGGATGGTCAATTGATATGCCGTGGTGGGGACACTGTGCTGCGGTATCACTCATCATTCAGGATTATTTCGACGGCACTATCATGCGTCAGTCGCTCGAGCATGTCCCGGGATTTGAGAAATTTCGATCGCACTATTCCAACAGACTTCCAAGCAGTGAAGATGTTGATCTGACGATCGGCCAGCTTCGGAATCTCTTACCGACAGATACACCCAAAGAAGAGCGGACGAGGCAGCAGATGCTCCACAATCTCGACATGCTTCGACGATATGAGACGCTCAAGGGTCGGTTTGAGAGGAAGCTTGCTCAGACGCTGATATGGTGATCTATGAAAGCGGCCGCGACATACATGTCGCGGCCGCTATCTTTCTGAATTCACTACCTCCTATACCACTAACCACTAGTGGCTATCCATTACACCCGCTCCGTGTACTCGCCGCTCTCGGTGTTGATGCGGATCACGTCACCTGCTTCGATAAACATCGGCACGGTGATCTTGGCACCGGTCTCGAGCTCTACGAGCTTATCACCACCCTGGGCGGTGTTGCCGCGGGTATTGGGCGGGGCCTCGGTCACTTTGAGCTCGACTTTGACGGGCACATTGACCTGCACTGGTTCGTCGTCAAACCATCGCACTGTCACTTCGGTATTACTCTTGAGCCATTTGCCCGCATCGCCGATCATGTCGTCGGAGAGCTCGAAGCGCTTGGACTTGTCCTCGGCTTCGTGAAAGACCCACTCGCCGTTGCGGTGATAGATGAAGATTGCTTGGCGATTTTCTACCTCGGCCTCTTCGACCTTGTCGGAGACATGGAACGTGTGTTCCATGATCGAGCCACTCTTGAGATTGCGTAGTTTGGCCTGATTGACCGGCTTGCGCTGCTGTTTGCGGAAGACCCACGCAGAGACGACCTCGTACGGTTCGTCGTCCATGATAATAAGCTTCTTCGGAAGCACGTCATTGTATGCGAGCATTGCCATATGGCAGGATTGTATAGTATTTGGGCCATTCTGTCGCTATTGACATAATATTATGTACAGTATATAATTACTAGTAGTAAGAATCTTGGTTAGTCTAGAAGGAGGAAGATGTGAATACCATAGCTTCTACTCAAATCGAACAGGTGCGGTCGAGACTCGGGGCGTTTACCGTAAACCAGCTTCGGAAGGCGCGTGTCATTTGCCCATGTGTGCCGGATCCGAGTAATCCAGGCGGTTACTACGATCGTTGGGTCATACTCGAATTCCGTAGTCGTTTTCTCGGCATTCTTCGGAGGAAGATCCTCTACTTCGAACCCACCGCATTCGACGACGACAATCAAATGCGTGTGAACGATTATGTTAGGCGACTGATTGCCGCAGTTACCTACTGATATACGGAAAACTAGCTCTGCCGAACCACTATACTCGGCAGAGCTCTTTATATTGGAGAACGTCGAGATTGCTTCGCGGCTTTGCTACGGGATCGACGAGGCGGATGTCT
>VGJQ01000004.1 GCA_016867375.1 Candidatus Kaiserbacteria bacterium
CCTAATGGAATCGAGAAGTGCTACCTCCCAACCCTAAGGTGAAGTGTATTTTTTTTGCCCTCCTTTCGAAAGCTGCTATGATGACACGATGAATCTCGAATACATCCGCCACACCCTCGCGCATCTCATGGCAGCTGCTGTCAAGGAGCTTTACCCTGAGGCCCACCCGACTATCGGCCCCGCGATCGACAATGGCTTCTACTACGACTTTGATACGGAAAAACTAAAAGAAGACGACCTCAAAAAGATCGAAAAGAAAATGCGCCAACTCCTTCCCTCCTGGAAAGAGTTTACCCACGAAGTCGTCACTGCCGACAAAGCGCGTGAAGTATTTGCAGGCAATCAGTACAAAATCGAACTCATCGACAATCTCGAAAAAGAAGGCGCGACGATCACGCTCTACACGTGTGGTGGATTCACCGACCTCTGTCGCGGCGGGCACAGTGAGTATCCGTCCAAAGAAATCGCGCCGGATTCATTTCAGCTCGACAAGCTCGCTGGCGCCTACTGGCGCGGCGACGAGAAGAACCCGATGCTTACCCGCATCTACGGCCTCGCATTTGAGAGCAAAGAGGCACTCGATGCATACCTGGCACAGCGCGAAGAAGCCGAAAAGCGTGATCATCGCAAGCTCGGTGCCGATCTCGACTTATTTCATTTTGACGAATCGATCGGCAAAGGGCTCCCGATCTGGCTCCCCAAAGGAAATATCATCAAAGAAGAGCTTGAGAACTGGGCAAAGGAAATTGAGCAACAGTGGGGCTATAGCCGCGTGACGACTCCGATTATCACCAAAGAAGACCTCTTTTACACATCGGGTCACCTCCCGCTCTACAAAGACAGCATGTACGCACCCATCCAGATTGAAGGGGAACAGTACTACATCAAGCCGATGAATTGTCCGTTTCATCACAAGACGTTTGCTGCGCGACCCAAGAGCTATCGCGATCTCCCCGTGCGTCTCGCAGAATACGGCTGGTGTCATCGCTATGAAGATTCCGGCAGTCTCTTCGGTCTCATGCGCGTGCGCGGCATGCAGATGAACGACGCACATATTTACGTTGCCAAGGAAGATGCAGTGGAAGAGTTCGTCAACGTCATCAAGTTGCATGAATACTACTATCAGGCGCTTGGTATCACAGACTACCACATGGAGCTCGCGCTGCGGGACCCGGCCAAGATGGACAAATATCATGGCGACGAGGATGACTGGAAAGATGCCGAGCGCATGACGATCGAAGCGATGGAAAAATCCGGTGTGCCATATGTCGTCGTCAATGAAGGTGCAGCATTTTACGGTCCGAAGATGGATTTTCAGATCAAATCGATCACGGGGCGCATGTTTACCGCATCGACTAATCAGCTCGATCTCTACATGGGCAAGCGCTTCGGACTCGAATACACTGGCAAAGACGGCGAAAAGAAAACGCCTGCGATCATTCACCGAGCACCTTTGGGGACGCACGAGCGATTTATCGGATTTCTCATAGAGCATTTCGCCGGTGCGTTTCCGACGTGGCTCTCCCCTGTCCAGGTGGCGATTCTCCCGGTGTCCGAAAAACACGCGGACTATGCCGCGCACATTCGTGAGCAGCTGCAGGGTGCTGGTGTGCGCGTCGAAGTGAGCGACACCGACAGCCTCGGCAAGCGCATCCGCGCCGCCAAGATGCAGAAAGTCCCGTATGTGATCGTCATCGGCGACAAAGAAGTCGAACAACAGAATCTCACCGTCGAGAGTCGTGTGGGCAAATGGGATACGACGCCGTCGATAGAAGAATTCGTCACATCGATCACCAAAGAGATCAAAACGCGGTCTCTCTAATTTCCAACTCCAGTAAACTCACCAATTGGTGAGTTTACTGGAGTGTCCGAATAGAGTTGTCTGTTCACACAAAACGAAAACTCCCTGTTTTAGGGAGTTTTCGTTTTCACTTTGGAGCGCCTATAGGAAGCGGGCGGCGGCAGTCGATTACTTTTTAGGCGCGGTTGATGAAGATGCGCGGCATCTCATCGGCATTGTGAGCCTGTGCGATCACCATGGTGTCGCTCGTCGCATTGCGGACTTCGCGTGTCGGGAGATCGGTGAGTACCGTGCTCGGAGTGCTTGAAGTCTTTTTCTCTGCGACTGCTGTTGCCGCGGTCTGCGTCTTTGCGGGCTGTGCGCGGCGGCTGCCTGCAGTCCCGAGAGCCAGTGCGAAGCCTCCCTTGTAGTAGACCGCGAGGTAGGCTGCGGCGATCGCGAAGGAGAGAAGAGCTGCCCAGTAGAGTCCGTTGCCGACAGGGCCGAAGTCAAAGCCAGTGTACGGGATCTGCGAGAGCGAGACGTACGGCTTCACAGGGACCTGCGGCGGTACATATACCGGCGGCTGAGGCACATAGACAGGTGGCTGGTATACCGGCTGAGCCTGATAGACCACTTGGGTCTGGCAAGTGCCGGTGCCCCCTTCGCCGTAGACGGTCATCGTGTAGATCGTCGTGCCACTCACGGGATAGACCGTCGTCGAACCGTTGGGATTGACCGAGCCGACATTTGGGCTGATCGATGCGGTGTATGCATTGGTCGAGGACCATGAGAGCGTCACCGGGCTATTGCTGTAGCTGTTGTAGTAGGAGCTTGAGACCGAGATCGTGCAGGTCGGTGCCTGGCGATTTGCCGGGAAGGTGTAGTTGATCAGCTGTTGGATCGGGGTCTGGAAGACCGGAGCCGGGTTGTTGTTGATGTTGGTGTTGGTGATAGTGATCGGCTGGCCGTTGACCGTGATCGTGTTGGTGTTGTTGCCTGTCGTATTGGTGTTGGTCGTCGTATTTTTGATCGGACCGACGGAAGTGCTGTTGTTGATCGGACCTGTCGACGCCGATGCAGTCGTGTTTTGAGTCACCGTCTGATTGCTCGGGATGCCCGGAGTTGACGGTGTGATGGAGATGGAGATCGGGTTTGACTGCGTCTGAGTGTTGCCCTGTGACTGAGACTGAGTCTGAGTCTGGCCCACCGGACCCGAAGGGGTGCCGACGACCACAGGACCTGCCATAGAATGTCCGAAGCCGGAGGGCCAGCCCGTATTGATCGGCCAGGTCGGGATCGGGCCGCTGTCTACAAAGTAGCCGCCGCCAGTCGCATATCCACCGTATCCGCCATAGCCTCCAAATCCGCCTATGCCACCGTAGCTTGGGGTGTAGGAGTACATCGGGGAAGCATAGTTTCCGTAGTTATAACCACCAAAGCCGTAATCCGGGTACGAGGTATCGTAATAGTCGTTGTACGCAGAGGTGTCGTAATAATCGTAGTTGTATGCGGACGTATCGTAATAGTCGTTGTACGCAGAGGTGTCGTAATAATCGTAGTTGTATGCGGACGTATCGTAATAGTCGTTGTACGCAGAGGTGTCGTAGTAGTCATAACTGCAACATCCGCCGTCGTATGAGCCGCCGTCGTAGCCATACGCGGAGGTATCATAATAATCGTATTGCGCGAACGCGACCGAAGGAATCATGCCGCCAAGGGCAAAAATCGCTCCGACAGACATGATCGCAATTTTCTGTGAGTAAGTATTGTTCATAAGGTTTTCGGAAACGCTTGTAATAATCAGATTATAAGACCATTATATCAAATCAAATAGCTTTGTCAACCCCCCCTCTAGTCAGCCTCTTAGTAAGGATGGTAGGGAGAAAAATTAGGGTGCGGCTACGGAGCCGCACCCCTGAGCGCCCCTTCGGGGGTGTGAGAATTGCACCACGCACTTCCCTTGAGACACAAAATCCAGCCCGGAGGGGCCCGGTTGAGGCCAGCCCCGATATCAGCTTCCGAAAGCACTGCTTTGTTGTCTGTGTTGCAGAGTTGGATCTCCACTGCATTGCGGTATCTAAACGCACCGTAGCAAAATCGGCCTCGTGTGGTGTGGACCGGCTTTGGGTCCGTCCATTTGCGGCCACCCGCATATGTAATCGAGGCGACCACACTGTCAGGATGCCACTGGTCGAAGTTGATGGGTATGCATGGCAAGGGTTTTAGTGCGCGTGGCCTTGGGTGATGATACGCTCTGCATGCTTCATTCTTACAGCTACCGTCTTTTGCCGGAGCTTGCAGAATGGTGCACATGGAAGCGATCATTGCCGCACTGATGACAAAGATCTTTTGCAGCATCCGGATGTTCTTTCTGTTGCAAGACCCTCTTCGTGAGAGTCTGAACACGTACGAAATTAATCGTAGATATTCAGAATATCGCGAAGACATTAAAAAACGTGAAGAAGAAAAAATGAGGAGCGGTATAATATCTTGTCAGATACGATACCGCTCCATCCATAAGTCCGTCACCACTTAGTCATGGTGAGGGCAGGCCCAACGGGCGTGAATGCCGACCTTTTTGACGAGTCTCGCCCGCGAGCCATCAGGACAGGTAAACGAGTTATTGTTCCCCACTACCTGATGATTCTTGAGAAAGCCGTCTTTAGGTGCCGGACCGAGCGACTCGTAGGCATCGGCAGCGATCTCTGCCGGAGATTTCCGATGAGGACCTTTTGCCCGCGGATCGCCTTGGGGATCCTGCTCTTCGCCTTCAAACAAGCCCGTGCCGGAGTCATTCAGCTTAGGCGCCGGAGGCGTCTGCGGCTGCCCGCCCTTTTCCAGCTTCTCAATGCGCTCGCCGAACGGCTTGAGCGCCTCAGTCAGCTGTTCGAGGGTAAGCGGTGTCGGTTTCGGCTCCTCCTGCTGGACGACCGGCGCCAGAGGCTTTTCAGCCGTCGGCGACGAGTGCCACCAGCGCCACCCGAGGCCGCCGAGCACGAGAAGTGCCGCAGCACCTATTAGAAACTTCGAGTTTTTCCAGAAGTTCATGAGTAGTTCCTCCTTGGTGTAGTACACCCCGGTGAGGGGGTGACGGATCATGTCGGTCACGGTGTTATCCATAACCATTCCCTTTTTTGAATGGGCTCTTCCGTCGTCCAAATACGTATGGCACGGAAGTGACACTATTGTATCACTGGTAAATATTTTGTCAATACCATCGGTACTGTCATATACGGCCATGAAGTACAAACAAAAAAAGCGCGAAGAATGGGTACTTCGCGCTTATATATCCTGAGTTAGGTCCCCTCCTCATCAGAATGTTCTTCATTGGAGGGTTTGTTGCTTCCATGAGGCTTGGAGCCAGCGGCTGCTGCCACATTGACCACAGGTATGGGGTTTGCACCACCACCCGACGATTGGATGGTTGTTTCGTTTGCCTGGCCTCGGCCGACGTTTACCTGTCTCCGAGCCTTTTCCCTGAGATCATCGCGCTCCCCCTTCGGTAGCGCATTGAAGGTCTCTTTCGTGTATCCCATTGAATGGATCTGCATCCAAATGAGCTCGTTGACGGTCTCCATATCAGCCTTCTCGGCGACGCGCTGTAGGTGTTCACCCACCGCGCTATCGGCAAATTTCTTGAGCTTGCCCTCCGGTCTGATGCCGGTGATATCGAGATTTACGATGCTCACGCCGAGTTGTTTGATATCCGCTTGACCACTTTCAAGAGCAGAGTCAGTAAACTCTTTGAGGATCTCCTTGTCGGATGTGTATGGCGGTGTCAGGCCGGTGAGCATGGCGATGAGTTTTGCGGTAAACACATATTTTGCGAACGCGATTTCTTCCCACGTCATTTCAGTGCCCTTATCGCGGATCTCTTTTGCCAAGAGCGCCAGGGCGCGTACAGCGACTTCTTCGCGTCCTCCGTTGTCGAGGAACAAGCGAAAGCGTTGTGCCTCATCGTAATCCGGCTTCATCACGAGGAGTCCCTCGACGATGACGGATCCTCCGGGGACCAACGCGCCATCATCGCTTTTGAGCGAGGTGCGGACGTCGTCGATCGCAAACGGTACTTTGATCGGCTCGATTTTCTCCTGACGCATATCCTCAATGTACGGCGCCAAAAACACAGGGCCTTCTCTGAGAATGACCGGATACCGATATTCGAGAATATCTGGCATCGCGACCATGGGAGATGGCTTTGATGGCACCTCTCGATATGAGGCAATGCCGATGAAGACTATAAGCACGACAAGGCCGAGAGCAATCAGAATCATCCATGACATGCCGGTGGCGAAGCAAAAGATCGCTGCGCCGCCAAGAACTGCCATGAACCATTCCGTCACAGTGCGTGGCATGAAAACCTCCCTATGTTGTTAAGAGCGAGCGGCCAGGTGGCCACGGCTGTGAATATCTTTACCACGAAGTAATGAAAAAAGCAAGTCCCTGACCAACAAGAAGCCCCGGACCTAAGGATCCAGGGCTTGAAGGAATCGTTCCCTTATTTTTTGATCACACGCCAGAGCACGTAGCCGATCACGGCTATAATGACGTACTGGCCGAAATCATACCAGAGCTGGTGTATAAATACTTTGAATTGCCAGCTCGTGAGGTGCATGGCGGGTTGCACGTGCTTATGCATGATATCGCGTGACGATCCCGGTTCTACCTCGACGTCGTAGATCGCGATGATGAGCATAAGCAGGAGCACGGTACCCGCGCAGAGCAGGATTTTCTGCAGCATGAGATGCTACCCTTTCTTAGAGAGGTACTAATGTAATTGTACCACATATTATTCGAAAAGGGAAGGTATTTACAAAACTAAGATAGTATGGTAAACTCTTCGGCGGAGCTAAAATCGGAGGTGAGAAATGTGGAAGAACCTTTTCAAGGGCAAGATCGCCGATGTCATTATCGCCATTTTGATCGTCGCGGCTGCCCTGGGTCTCATAGCTGAAGTGAGTCGGACTCATTTCACTTTCTTGCACGCACCGGTCGTCGAGGCATCACAGATGATGCAGCCGATTCTCGTCTATCTGGCCATGGCGCTTGTCATCTGGTTTTGCATCAGGGGCATGCTCTCCGCTCTCTGGGAGCCGTTTAAGGCCAAAGAGGAGCCAGCCAAAGGCGGCGGAGGTGGCGGAAGCAAGAAGGATAAAAAGCCTGACCAAAAGAAGAGTGATAATAAGAAAAAAGGCGAGGCGAAGCATTGATGCGGCGCCACACGATCACGAGTGATCGTGTGGCGCATTCTTTTTGCGTATTCAAAAAAGAATTGGCCGTCGCGTGAAAGCGACGGCCAAGGAAAGATCTGTCCGATCTCAGAAGCACCCTGAGTGGAACGGGCACTGGACGTTGCCGGGCTTTCCCACTACCACGTCGGTGCCAGGATACACGCCATTACCGGGATCATAACCGTTACCGGGGTAGTTTCCGTATCCGATATCTCTACCGGATCCGGCGATCCCCCCGTGACCGACGTCCCAGCCGTATCCGGCAGGTGCGCCGAATCCCGGCACTGCAGGAACCCCCGGATTTGAGGGTGTTCCTGGAGGCGAGCGAACTCCCGGATCTGAAGGACGTCCCGGGCGTGAGGGAACGCCAGCACGCGAAGGAACTCCCGGCATTGAAGGAGCGCCAACACGTGCAGGTGTACCAACGATTGCAGGCTTTCCTGCATCCATCGGTACTCCCACAGGTGCCGTCGGGAAGTGGAATGTTGTGTAATTCGGTCCCGAAGGCACGACATCATACCCAAACGGCTTGATCGGGCCGAAGCTGATGCGTAGTGGCTTTTCCCAGCCCTTGAAGTAGTCCGACCAAGAGTATTGCTTCTCTTGTGATGGGCTCGTACGCGGCGGCTGTTGCTGCGTGAAGCCTTGCGGCTTCGGCGGCAACGGACGATCGATGTGCGGGATGATCGGCAGATGACCCTGCCTCTCTTGCTGATCAAGATAGGCGGTGCCGACCAGACCGATCAGCAAAAGAATACCCACTCCTTTTGCCGGTGTTTTCCAATCCGCCATCGGCGGTTCTTTTTTCTTCTTGGCCATGCGGCCCTCCTTTCGTTTGTTTGAATCGGATATTGACTGTGTTAATTATACACCATTATAGTTATAAAGTCAATCGCACGGTGAGGTGACAGATGCGCGGCAAAAACCCTTGTCTTGCAAGGTTTTTTGCCGCCTTTGATTGAGGTCTAACACTTGATCACGTGGCGATCAGATTTTCACAGATATTCCCTATCTGACGCTATAGCGTCAAATAGGGAATATGAGGAAGGCTCAACCTTCCTCAAGTACACAAGTCAGACTTGTGTACTTGCTCCAGATATGTCGAGGTCAGACCTCGACACTATTGTTTTGTGCGTAAAGTGAGTGGGTGCTTTCTTGGTGTTGGTCAATGATGGTCAATTGGTGCCGACAAAATCTGCTTCGAGGACGAAGCGTGCGCTTTTACCGGAGAGTGTGTCACAGGTGACGAGTGTGAGCTTCGGACTCATCTCGGGTGAGAGCTCGACTTTTGCATCATCAGCATTGACTTGGCGTACCGATGAGACGCGATAGCGGTAGGTCCTGCCATTGTCGCCGGTGAGTGTGATCTCGTCTCCCGCTATGAGTTCGGGGATATCGTTGAATGCGCGGTACATCTGATTTCGTACGACAGGCAAGTGTGAGGTATGTGCGAAGATGAGGACGTTGCCCCGACCTCCGAGCATGGCCGAATCGACATAGCGCACCGGGCCCGAGGTGAGTATCGCATCGAGTGTTGCGATGTCGCGCGACAAAGGATTCTGTACAGGCAAATCGAGATCAATCGCGGAGATGGTGATGCGCGTCGGTCGTACGCCGGAGGCTGTAGTCTGACTCGGTATCGCCGCATTGGCGATGATGGGGGCAGACTGTTCCGGGGTGCGCTGCGTTGCTTTGGCGCGCGGCGATTCGGTGCTGCCTGTGGTGAGCGACGAAGGAGTCGAACCATCGATATAATACGGCACAAATCCGATCGAGTCGGCAGCCGAAAGCGTGCAGAAGAATACAAAGACGACCAATGCCACAAATACCGAAAACGGCGTCTTTTTCTCGTGGTGTGAAGAGTCGTGCTGACCCATAGAATTTAATTATATATCAAATATACCATAGTGTCAACTATTGCAGCAGGGCTGTATTTGTGACACGATAATGCTCATGGCAGACTTGAAATTACCATATGCCGAGGACGATGGCGAGGATACACTCCCCCCTTCTCATACACCCCCCAAGAAGCGCTTGAGTGCCAACATCCCGGCCTTGGTCGGCTTCCTCGCCCTTGCGGTGATCGTCATCTGGGGTCTCTCGCACCTCGCCACACTCTCGCGGCCGTGGTTTGTCTCGCTTCTATACCCCAAGCGAGACACGACACACCGTGCGACGTCGACTCTTTCACGCCCTTCGCTCGGGACTCCTGTCGTGACGCAAAATCTCCAAAAGAAAAAGCCATCTGCGCCGGTGCGTTCGGCCTCTGCACCTGATCTCACCGTCTTCATCCTCGCTATCGGCGTTATCGATCCGATGACGGGTGTCTTCGTCAATCGTCCGCCGTCCTCCCCTGCTGATATCGTCGCCGCACAGTTTGACATCGTCAATAGAGGTGGGTCGTCCACGGGCGCATGGTATTTCAGCGCGCTTCTACCGACTGTGTATGGCGGCTACCCATACCTTTCGCCGGTACAGGAGCCACTGGGTCCGGGTGATCATGTCGTCAATACGCTGCGCTTCTCGCCGATCATCTCTGGCGGTGGTGTATTCAGCGTCGTCGTCGATTCTGAAGGAATGGTGCGTGAGTCCAATGAGACCAATAATACCGTCGCGGAATTCATTCCGATGATGATGTACTAGAGTCTGGTACACAGTCAGTGCGACAGCTCTCACTCAATTACCACCCCCATATATCTGCTTTGTCTTTTTTATCTTTCCTTATTGCCCCAGCTTTGCGTGGGTAGCCGGTGTGTTGAAGGATGATAACGAGTAGCACATCTGCTGACAGGTGTTTTCTATGATGTGCACCGACATAAAGCTGCCCAAGACGTGTACACGGTCCCATCCGGGTAGTGCGACGAGTGATCCAGATTCTCCACTGGCGCCGACCTGATCTACCTCACCCTTTTCATTACGATGACGTTCTCTTCCTGCGTGGGGCGGCTTTATCATAAAGAGTGCGTCTTTTTCGTACGGGTATTTCTCGTCAACATCATCCCCGTAGACGATCTTTCTCGTCACATCTGTCCATGGCATGGCGATCGAATAGTCGATCACGAGGTGGCCCGGGGATCCTTCGGATACTTTGGGGTCGAAGCTCAACGAAACGACCGGCTGACCTGCGATGGTCTCCCTCGTAAGATGAGGATTGAGAACTGGCAGATCTTCGACCCGTTCTCTCGTAAGATTTTTAAACCATGAGTACTTGTCTGGAGTGACGAGCATAGTGGCTGCATCTACATCGGGGCTCGTGGTAAATTGATCTCTCAATGCAGGCGGCGCTTGGGCCAGGCAGTGCCGGGCTGTGCTGAAGCTTAGTGTGCGCACCGCATCTCGATACATAAAGCCATTGCAGTGTATGAAGCCCGGTACCGAAGATTTTATCTTGAATGCGGCATTGCGGAGCGTGCGTAGGGTGGCGGGTGCGCAGAGAGATTCGAATTTGTCGATACTCTCTCCACGGGCGCATGCCCCCCTGATTTCTGTAGAGACGTGATCTGCGATCCTGATGATGTCCCAAAATCTCTGGGGATTGTAGCGCAGTCGTGGGTCATTGAATGCCTGCATGTAGGGGCCTTCGGAGGTAAAGGCGCGTTCCAAAAAGAGGATTTTGTCGGTCAGGGGTACGTCTTCGGAGAACATCAGGCGTTCGATATACGCGATCTCCTGATCGCTCAATGTCAGGGAGTTGATCGTCTCTTTGAACCATCGTGCGTATTCAGGATGAACAGATTTTCTAGGGATGGTCTCCGGTGTGTGCATGTGCGGTGTCTGATTATCGAAGTAGTACGTGTATGCCTCTTCTGCCGGTGCGGGTGCTGCCTGCAAAGCGCCGGCCATCGCGAGCGCGAGGCGGAGCGACTTTGTCGCATTGTCGCGCTTTTTGTCGTGCAGACGATCTCGCTGCTCTGTGTCAGGTCTTCTCTTGCGCTTCTCCATGCGGTCCATCGACATGGGATCATTATACCCTCCAGCACGGGTGTATTTACTGGAGTATGTTCAAAACCCAGGCACGAGGCGCACCCTTTCGGAAACCGGATTTTTCTGCTGAAAAATAATATGCTATCTCTACCCTATAGCGTAGAGATAGCATATGTCGTGTCGCGATAAAAAATAAGCAGTCCTCAGATCAAACCAGCGTAAGGTACGCGTTAGATATCCAGTGTCGCTTCTTTGGCGTGCGAGGTGATGAATGATTTGCGGGCCGGGACGTCGGTACCCATGAGCATATCGAAGATGCGATCGGCATCCTGTGCATCGTCGATCGTGACTTGCTTGAGGACGCGGTTGGACGGATTCATCGTGGTCTCGGAGAGTTCTTCGGGGTTCATCTCGCCCAAGCCTTTGTAACGCTGGACGGAGATTTTTGCTTGGCGCACCGGAGCTTTGGCGGAGGCGGCTTCTTCCTCGGTCTCCATCTCATCCGACTCCGCTAAAGCTTCGTCGGACACAGCGGGCATATCCTCGCCGACGTATTCGATGCGCTGCTCGTCGGTATATGCGTAGAAGACTTCTTTACCCTTCTTGATCTTGTAGAGTGGCGGCTGTGCGATGTAGACGTACCCGCCGTCGATCACGGGGCGGAAATGACGATAGAAGAGTGTGAGCAGAAGGGTGCGGATGTGCGCTCCGTCGACATCGGCATCGGTCGCGATGATGATCTTGTGGTAACGGAGCTTGGAGAGGTCGAAGATGTCGCCGATTGCGGTACCCATCGCGACGACGAGATTCTTGATTTGTTCGGAAGCGAGCATTTTGTCGAGGCGGGCGCGCTCGATGTTGAGGATCTTGCCGCGCAGCGGGAGGATCGCTTGCGTGCGGCGATCGCGACCCATCTTGGCGCTGCCGCCTGCCGAATCGCCCTCTACGATGAAGAGTTCGGATTCTTCGGCCGACTTCGTCTGGCAGTCGGCAAGCTTGCCCGGGAGGGTCATGCCGTCGAGCGCTCCTTTGCGGAGGATCGAATCCTTGGCGGCTTTGGCGGCTTTGCGGGCCTTCATGGCGAGCGCTGCTTTGCCGATGATCTCACGCGCTTCGTCCGGATGCTCCTCGAGAAATGCGGCGAAAGCTTCGCTAAAGACAGTCTGTGTCGCGCTCAATGCCTCCACCGAGCCGAGCTTACCCTTGGTCTGTCCTTCAAACTGGATTTCGCGCATCTTGATCGAGACGACTGCCGTGAGGCCTTCGAGGACGTCGTCGCCGGTGAAATTATCGGAATCCTTTCCTCCGGAGGAGGATCCGCCTTTGGCGGAGCCGCTACCTTTTGCAGCGGTGTTGAGCGTGCGCGTGAGGGCTGTCTTGAAGCCGGTGATGTGTGTGCCGCCTTCGGGATTGTAAATATTATTTGCAAATGCACTGATGCGTGCGGTGATGTCGTCGACGTATTGCAGAGCGATCTCCACCTGTACGCTGTCTTTTTCACTGCCGCCTGTTGGGATGAAGTCTTTTTCGACGTAGAAGATCGTCTTGTGAAGCGGGGTCTGATGGCGGTTCTGGAAGCCGACGAGACTGCGCAAGCCACCCTCAAAGTAGAAGGTCATTGACGGTGCGTCGATCCCAAGATCGCGCATCCAGAAGGTGTCCTTCTCGTCGAGTTTGTCGATGTCGCGGCCTGAGAGATCGCGCATGTCGATGATGGTGATGCGTAGGTCCTTGACCAGATAAGCCTGCTGGCGGAGATGATTGATGATGGTCTGGAAATGGTATTCGATGACGGAAAAGATCGACGGATCGGCATCGAAGGTGATGATGGTGCCGGTGCGATCGGAGGGGCCGACTTTCTTTACCTGCGCGACAGGCTTGCCGCCGTTTTTGTATTCCTGCACGTACTTGCCGCCATCGCGATGGACCTCGGCGCGCATGTAGGTGGAGAGCGCATTTACCACTGATGCACCAACGCCATGGAGACCGCCGGAGACTTTGTAGCCCTCGCCGCCGAATTTGCCGCCCGCATGAAGCACGGTGAGGATGGTCTCGAGTGCGGAGACTTTTGTCTTGGGGTGGATGTCGACCGGGATGCCGCGGCCGTTGTCGGTGACGCGGATACGATTGCCCGGCAAGATCGCGACTTCGATGTCGTCGCAGAAGCCGCCCATCGCTTCGTCGCGTGAGTTGTCGAAGATTTCCCAGACGAGGTGGTGGAGGCCGTCGATTCCGGTGGTACCGATGTACATGCCCGGGCGGCGGCGCACTGCCTCGAGCCCCTCCAATACCGTGATGTCGGAAGCATCGTAATGACCCGCTTTTTTGGTCTCCTTTGCTGGTGCTTTCTTGGCCATAGAGTGCGGGAATTATAGCAGAAAATCGGACGGAATGGGTCATTGACAAGTGTATGCCAATGATGTATCATATACACTAGAAATGGGCTCACTAAGAAAGGTTGATGCTATGCGCTTTGTTCTCACTCTTGTCATGCTGTCCCTTCTTATGGGGACGACGGCGTATGCGGGCTACGTCCCAAATGACGATGATTTCTTTCACCCATACTTCTCGCCTGTAGACTATGTGGCGATGGAAGCGGCGGCGAAGTGTCTCGAAAAGCATGATTTGTCACCGCTAGAGGTCGAGGGCGATGACGGCGAGGTGGTACTCGTCGCACCGGGCATGGCTCGGAAAACGAACGGCACAAAATGGTCGCCTGGTGATCTGGACCGCATGGTCGCGGCCAACGTATGTCTGTGGCCCCGATGACGGTATTGATGGCCGCCGGAAGCGATTCCGGCGGCTTTTCTTTTTTTTCGTGCACATGATACTGTTTTGAGAGGATGGTATCGTCTGCAATCGTGCGGGCGAAAAAAGTGGGAGGAAGTCATGGGTCCTCGCAGTAGCGATTCAAATGTGATGTGGCCGGATTCACGAAGGTCTTATAGGGTCGAAACTCGCAGGGTGGAGAGTGTGCCTGCGACACCGGCCACCAAAGAGACCCTCTTCGATGTTGTCGAATACGAACACTCGCAACTAAGGTCCGAGCGATGGAAGCGCATACGGGAAGCGTGGAAGATCTATGTGGTCGTCCAGATTTTCTTTTTGATTCTCGGGATCGTGTTTCCCGATGGATTCACCACCGGCGCGGTCTTCTGCTCTTCGTTTATCACCTGGCTCTGGTTTGGGCTTGATATCAAAAGCGTGATCTGGCGGGAATCCGATCTGCGGATGGAGACGCCGACCATGTGGTATTTTGCCAACGGCGAGACACGCTATGTGCCGCCGGAAATCGTTGAGCTTGTCGTGAAAGCGAAAGGGTCGGATCCGGGACTCAAGAACTTCAAAGTTCGTTGGATCGGCCAGAACGATCCGATTGTCCTGATGTTCCGAACAGGTTCAAAGCCGGAAATCATCGCTGTCTACGACGTGGACGAGGACGGTACGGCGGTTATCAAATATTCGCGGTAATGCTTTTGCATTCAAGACCGCCAAGCGCAAGCGCTTGGCGGTCTTTTGCTTGCAGTACCATGAGATGCGTATTAGAGTATTCATTGGAAAGACCGATGTGTTTTCGGTCTCGATATAGAAATGGGAGAAGTAAGATGAGTCAGCATGAATCTGTCGTCCTCGAAGGCAAACTCCTTTCGCCGACTGAGTTTCTCAAGGCAAACAATATGTATTGGCCTGCGTGGTGGGTGAGCGTGCATAAGTTGTGGGCTCTCGCGCGCTATGGGCTGGTGGATAGTCTCAACGGATTGACGCTGATTTCTGCTGTCGGTTCATATATCGTCGCGGGAATGATAGTGTTCTGGGTATCGTTGTTCCAAAGCGTGTTTGTTCCTATCAACGCATGGGCGTTCTTCGGACAAATCGGACTTATCGGCACTGTCTTTTTTGTCACTTTCGGAATGAAAATGAAGTGCTTTCCCTTCTGGATGAGGACGGAGGTCAAGAAGAAGAATTGGTTTTCCCAGGGCCATAGAGGTGAAAGAGATCTCCCTTACGAAGCGAAACGTGTGCGCGACCTTATCGGAGCCGCATATCCAGATGCAAAGATCACTGTCGAGGCGCTCGGCTATGATCCGATCATGTGGGTGCAAATCCCGGGTACGCGGCGGCGCCATGCGGTCTGCATCTGGGACTACGACAAGGTCGGCAATGCGATCATGCTGCATCCTAAGTAATCAATCCGCCGCCGAGCTTCGCGCTCGGCGGTCTTCTTTTTCTAGCGGATTTCAAAACCCTTTGCAGAGAGCACCGTTGATACTTTTTGCATGATCAGATTGACCTCTTCGTCGGTGAGGGTCTTTTCAAATGACTGGAAGATCAGTCGGAATGCGAGCGAAGTCTTGTCGGCCTTGGTGAAGGTGTCGAAGAGCGCAACGCGTTGCAGTAATTCCCCCGATTCTTTTTTGAACACGTCTGAAATGTAGGATCCGACGGATCCTACATTTGCTTCGTGGTGTAATGTTGACGGAGTCCAGAAGGCGATATCGCGGACGATATAGGGATAACGTGAATACGGTGCATAACGAATCGCGGCTGATGTGGGTAGATTAATGTAGGACATCGGATGTCCTACATTTTGCGTGTGCTCGGAGAGAGGTTTTTCGGATGCTTTTCCTTTTTCGGTGATGGTGCCGACCATCTGTATTTCTTTGGCGTCAGGCCATACGGTCCCTATCTCGAAGAGTTTGATCTCTTTGAGTCCGAGCAAGTCCTTGTTTGGGATATTTTTCTTGAGCGCCTCGGTGAGTCCGTCGATGAGTGTCGTGCGCAGGTACGGGCGTACGCCGTCTACCTTGTTGGCGACGACGCGTTCGCCCTTTTCCGCAAAGACACTGGTGAAGACCTCGCTGTAGCCTTGCGCAATCAGGTCCTCGCGGATACGTTCGGCTGCCGCGAAGCTGTGATTGATCTCTGGTAGGGCGGTGCTCGGTGGTAAGGGTGTCGAGGGGACTTTGTCGTAGCCTAGGTGGCGGCCAACTTCTTCGATGAGTTCTTCGGGAATCGTGAGATCGAGGCGCTCAAAGGGGGGTGTGACGGTGAAGACGGGAGCCGGTGATAAGTCTGACTTATCACCATGGTGATAAGTCTGACTTATCACCGGCTCTTGCACGAAAAGTAATCCGAGGCGGGTGAATACGTCGGACACTTCGTCGGTGGTGATGCTCATGCCAAGGGTTTTGTTGATATGGTCGAGAGTGACAGAGACCGGCTTGATCTCCTGCTTTACGGGATAGGCATCAGTGAAGCCGACGATCTCCCCACCAGCGATCTGCTGGATTAGGAGTACCATGTCGCGCATGGCATAGGCTGGCCATTCGGGCGACATCCCCTGCTCGAAGCGTGCCGATGCATCAGTGCGGAGCTTCATGTGTTGTGCGGCTTTTCGGACCGCAGCGCCATCGAAGCTCGCGGCTTCGATGATGATGTCTTTGGTGTCTTCGGTGATGGATGCAGGCATACCGCCCTTTACTCCCGCGACGCCGATTGCTGTGCTGTCATTGGAGATGACGAGTATCGATGGATTGAGCGTGTATTCTTTCCCGTCGAGTGCCAGTAATTTTTCCCCTTCTCTTGCAGGGCGGATGTCTATTTGATATTTTTCGTTTTTTGTTTTTAATTTTCCTGCATCAAATGCGTGGAGGGGTGCTCCGATATTGAACATGACGAAGTTGGTCGCGTCGACGACGTTGTTGATCGACTTCTGTCCCATCTTTTCCAGGTATGAGACGAGCCACTGCGGCGAGGGTGCTACCTTGACATCGCGGATGTATCCGGCGATGTAGCGATGGCAGCGCGGGTCGTCGATTGATACCGAGACCGCGTCTGTCTGCGGTGATAAGTTTAACTTATCACCGAGTGGGTGATTTTTGAGGGGGATGTTCAAGATCGCCGATATCTCTTTGGCAATGCCACGATATGAGAGGCAATCGTGCCCCCTATTGGCGGTGACCTTTACATCGAGGATATGATCATCGCCATGCTGCTCGATCCCGTCGATCTCAAAGACGTGGAAAGTGAGCGCATCGGCGAGGGTGTCCGCATCGGGAAGCGGAGTATCAAAGAAAGCCTGGAGCCATGCGCGTGAGATTTTCATAGGAAGAAATTTTTAAATAGGGTGTCTAGATCTTCTACGGTATTGTATTTTTCAACACGGACGTTGCGGTTACCTGAAAGCATGGCCGAAAGCCTTCTCCCCTCCTGCTCGCGATATAAACAGATTATTTTTTTTCCATGGCTTTCAGCATGCCCGATTTCGTAACCTACTCCGAGGCTAGGAATGGAAACTTCCGCGACAACTACGTCGCATTCTTGAATCCACGCCACATCGCGTGTATAAATGTCCTCGTTTGTTCGCTGTGTTTCTCCAAGATGACTTAAGTTCGTATCCCCAATATGTTCTGTGAGGACAGTACCATGCTTCCCCAAAAGCCTGATAGCGGTTAAATACAGATCTTGATCGTCTCTACCTCCCCTAATTGCTCCCGCGAAGTAAATTTTCATAAATTAGAATTGGTTAACGAACCTGAGGTCGGCGCTGTGCATGTGGCGGATGTCGTCGATGCCCCAACGCAGGAGTGCGAGGCGGTCGAGGCCCATGCCGAATGCGAAGCCGGAATAGGTGTGTGGGTCGACACCGGCGTTCTTGAGGACATTGGGGTGGACGAGCCCCGCACCCATCATCTCGATCCAGCGATTACGCAGCTTTTCGGGGACATGTTCCCCAACCAAGCGCATATCGACTTCGACGGAAGGCTCAGTAAACGGAAAGAAGCTCGGACGGAAACGTATCTCGACGGATGCATCACGGAAGATGCCGGCAAAGAACGCTTCGAGTGTACCTTTGAGATGTGCGAGCGAAATCCCCTCCCCTACGACGAGGCCCTCGATCTGGAAGAACTCCGCTTCATGTGTCATGTCAGTCGCTTCGTTGCGGAAGACTTTGCCGGGGACAATGATGCGATATGGCGGCTGTATACCCTTTTTGATCTGCTCTTCCATGTAGCGGATTTGCACAGGGCTGGTATGCGTGCGCAAGACCTCTGTCACAGCAAGGTCCGACCTTGCTGAACTCAGCAAGGTCGGACCTTGCTGTGATGCAATGTGCGGCTTGATGAAAAAGGTGTCTTGCATGTCGCGTGCGGGGTGATCTTGCGGCACGTTGAGTGCGTCGAAATTGTGCCACTCGTCTTCAAGTAAGGGACCTTCGGCAAAGGTGAATCCCATATCGAAAAAGATCCGGTTGGCTTCGCGGATCAGCGATGAAATAGGATGAATGTGTCCCCTCTCTGGCATAAAAGCAGTATAACGTAGCGAGTCATGGATTGAAAACGGATGGAGCGAGTTGGTAAGGGCTCGTCCACAAATCACATACTCGTTATTTGTGGACTACACTTATGGGTCCGTTCATTTGGTGTTGAACTTATTTATGAACGGGACCTAAGTGTTTTGCCGTCTTCGCAGCCGCGACGGCGGCGAGATTGAGCGCTGGGCCAGCAGGCCCAGATAGCGACGGCAAAACACTTACCCCGAGCGGAAAAGCGTGGTATTATGTGGTGCAATGTTGTGGGCTACAGGCGTCGGCATCATGTATGTCTTTCTTTTTGTCTCCCTGTATTTTCAGGTGTTTATGCTCGTGTCGTTTATCGAGGTGCGGCGGCGTCCGCGTCATCCTGATCTCATCGGCCCTGCCGGATACGCAGATGATGATGCGCTCCCATCAGTGGCGGTCATCGTACCTTGCTTCAATGAGGAATTGACGGTAGGGGCGACTATCGAATCCTTGCTCGCGCTCGATTATCCCGAGGACAAGCTCGAAATCATCATCGTCGATGACGGCTCCAAAGACGACACACTTCTGACAGCTCAAGGTTATGAAGACGATCCACGTGTGCGCGTATTCCATAAAGACAATGGTGGTAAGCACACGGCGATGAATTATGCGCTCGCGCACACGAATGCCGATCTGATCGGCTGTCTCGATGCGGATTCAGTCGTCTCGCCCGACGCGCTGCGCCACATTACGCCGGTCTTTGCGGATCAGCGGGTGGCTGCCGTGACGCCGGGCATCCTCATCAAGAAGCCGGAAAACGCGCTGCAGCACATGCAACACGCCGAATACAGCCTGAGCGTGTTTAATCGTTTTACACTCGCGGGGCTGGGTTCGGCATTTATCACCCCGGGGCCGTTCTCTTTTTTCCGTACGAAAGTGGTGCACGAAGCAGGCGGCTGGCGGCATGGCCACTCGACCGAAGACCTCGAGATGGCGCTGCGTATTCAGGAAATGGGTTACCTCATCGCCAATGCTCCCGCAGCAAGCGTGCACACCGGCACGCCGCGTACCGTGCGTGCACTCATCCGCCAACGCGTCCGCTGGACGTACGGATTCTTGCGCAACGCCGTCGAATATCGACATATGTTTGGGAGTCGCGCATATGGCAATCTCGGACTGATCATCTTGCCGATGGCGCTCGCCTCGATTGGTATCGCGATTTTCTTCTTTTTGCGGATATTATTTTACCTGGTGCAGGAGATCGAGCATTTCTTGGTGCGGTATGAGGTGGTCGGCCTCTCGATCATGCCGACATTTGATCCATTCTATGTGAATACGAGCGCTTTGTGGTTTGTCATTTATGTGGCGATCGCGCTCGTGCTTGTGCTCATTGCGCTCGGTAAAGGGCTTGGCACTGGCAAGCGCGGACTTCCGGGAGGCACCCCGCTCTTCGTCTTTTTCTATAGCTTCCTGGTCCCGGTGTGGCTGACGATGGCTGTGATACGAGCTGTATTCAAAACCGGAGTGCGCTGGCGATAAGGATAGCCACTGGCCACTAGGGTTTAGTCACTAGAGACTGTCCACAACAGAGCGTCGATACCAGTAATTGCTTTTGTTCACTATTGGCTATACCCTAATAACTAATCACTATGGATATCGATACTCAAGACCCGATCATCGCCGCGCGCAGTGCTCAGTGGAGCACGTATCTCATCGCATTTCTCATTACGTCATTCATTTTTGCTACCGCGTTTCTGGCGAGTAGCTATTTCAATAGCCGCCGCGTCGCCGACGTGCGCACCACCCAGGACGACATATCGACAGACATCCTTTCGCTCGAGACGCAATTTGATCTTCTCCAGGAATATTCATGCGCAAACGTGGCTGAAAATACAATCCTCCCTTCCGCGCTGCAGACCTTGGCAAATCGCCTCGCATACCTCGAAGGTCAGCGCGCGAGCAATACCGATGAGGTCGTGCGCCTAAAGCGCCTCTACTCGCTCCTCGAGATCAAGGATTATCTCCTGATGAAGCGGATTGCCGCGAAGTGTGGTCTGAAGCCAGTCTTTATCCTCTACTTCTACTCCAATGAGGGTGATTGTCCGGACTGCGAAAAGCAGGGATACGCACTCACGGCGCTTGCACAGACGTACCCGCAGCTGCGCATCTATTCCTTCGACTACCATCTCGGTGTCTCTGCTTTGCAGACGCTTATCGCGATCGCCGATGTCGAGGGTGAACTACCAGCGCTCTATATGAATGGTCAGACCCACTACGGATTCAAAGATGTCGAAGATATCGAAAAGATCCTCCCGCAGCTCAAGACGCTCGAAAAGAGCGCGACTTCGACTCCGGCGACCCGTTCGACCCCCTCGACAAGTTCGGGGCGAGCAAGCTCAGGGCAAGCAACGAAGAAGAAGTGATACCATCCCCAACTAACCTACCAATGGTGTCTTTGCGAGCGAAGCGAAGCAATCTAGGGTAAGTGGTAGCACTCTGGATTGCTTCGGCCAAAGGCCTCGCAAAGACGGCAAAGACGGAATTTCCCATTGACGGACGATTAATGAGAGATGGTATTAGGAAGCTATAAATCTGGATAAGATGGATAAGATTAATCCGTAAGGCGTCGCCTCACGGATTAGTAAGGCGTCGCCTTACGGATTACGCCTTTTAAAATTACACCAAAAACACAAAAGGCCAAGCGAGACCCGGTTTCTATATTAAGGACTCCTCGTCGATATATATTAAAGATTTTGAGCCGCCTCGCGGATTTGAACCGCGGACCTACTCATTACAAGTGAGTTGCTCTACCGACTGAGCTAAGGCGGCTTCGGTATTGAGTATTGTGCCTCGGTCAGGTTTCTTTTTCAACCTTTCTCGATCGGCTCGTTTTCTTGAACGATTTTTTTGCGGTCCCCTTGCGCTGCTCTGTGCCCAATACTTTTTTCATTTGAGAGCCGAGGGTAACGGGGTCGTGGGTTGTCGCAGGAGCTTCGATGATGTGGATTGGCTCGGATTCCTCTATGTCTCGCGTCTCCATCGGTGTGGCCGACATGTGGATGGCGGGATGATCATGTGTCGGCGAGGGTGATGCAGTGAAGGGAGTCGGTGCGGCATAGGACGTATTGCCTGCCACTTGCTTGAGGAATGTTGATCGGGGTGCTTGGCGTTCGAAGCGATGTTTGTATGAGACAAAATCCGCGAGACGGTGCGCCTGTACGCCGGAAAAATGCGCGGCCCGTGCAAATCCGAGTGCGCCCTCGTGTATGAGGTAGCGGCTCAAGAGCCCCAAAAGCGGGACGATCTTGGCGGCTTCTTCGCGGCTGTTCATGAGGGAGGATTTGAGGCGAAGCGCTTTTTGGTCGGCTTTCTGGCGTAGGTTGGGTGCAAGTTCCAGGCCGCGTCGGATTTCCCATGCTTTGAATGCAAATAGGAATACGATACCGGCGAGTGAAAACGCGAAAATGATGGTGGCAAAAACACCCATACGCGATTAGCGGACAGAGAGTCGTTCGAAGCGGACGAGCTCCACTTTCTCGCCGAATTTCTGGATGGCCTGATTGATCATCTCTGCGACGGTGATCGAGGGATCTTTGACAAATGGCTGTTCGAGGAGGACTTTGTCGCGCAGATAGCTGTCGATCTTGCCTTGGATCACTTGTTCGCGCTTGTCGGCAGGGACTTTCGCGGCCTCTTCTTCAAACACGGACTTTGCGGCGGCGATGTCGGATTCTTGCACTTCTTCGCGGGATTTGAACTGAGGATTCATCGCGGCCACATGCATGGCAATATCGTAAGCGAGCTTGCTGAATGCCTCATTTTTGGAGACGAAGTCCGTCTCGCTCGCGAGTACGACAGCGCCGACGACAGCGCCGCCAGCGTGGGTGTATGCGGCAGCGACTCCGGCACCGAGCGTGCGATCGGCCTTTTTGGCGGCTGCGCTCGCGCTGATTTTGCGGAGGATGACTTTCGCTTTTTCGATATCGCCTCCGGCTTCTTCGAGTGCTTTCTTGCACTGCATGACCGAGACGCTCGTCTCATCTCGTAACTTTTTGATTTCTTCGGTTGTTACCATAAGGAAAGTTTGTAGTTATTAGTTTTAAGTTTACAGTAAAAAATCCCTAAGGGCTCGTCCACAAATTAACGTACCCGTTATGTGTGGACTACACTTATGGGCCCGTTCATTAGTGAGCCTCATGAACGAGACCTAAAGATATATTCTCAACTGCGGCTGTAATTATACTACAGTCCGCTCGTAATTTCTAATTTTTAGGCGGTCGCCTTGGGGGTGGACTTGGAGGCGGCAGGTGCGCGTTTGCCTTCGGCGTAGCCTTCAGCAATCGCCTCGACGACGAGGCGCACGCTGCGGATCGAGGTGTCGTTGCCGGGGACTGGATAGGTGATGAGAGAAAAATCACAGTCAGAGCTCGCAAGACCGATGACCGGGATGCCGAGCTGGACGGCTTCCTGCACGGCGGTCGATTCATGGCGAGTGTCGACGACAAACAATGCAGCTGGAAGATCAGTCATCTTGGTGAGGCCGCCGAAGCGTCCGGCGAGCTCATTGATCTCGCGATCGATGAGAAGGCGCTCCTTCTTGGTGTATTTTTCGAGCTCGCCCTTTTCGCGCTCTTCGGTGAGCTTTTCAAGGCGGTCGATGCGCTTGCGGATGCCTTTGAAATTGGTCAGGGTGCCTCCGATCCAGCGGCCTGCCACGAATGGCATGCCGATAGCCTCGGCGCTGGAGCGCACGATGGAAAGGACTTCGTGCTTGCCACCGACAAAGAGGATCTGCTTGCCACCCGCGGCGAGTGCCGAGGCAAATGCTATGGCTGCCGCGAGGCGCTTGCCGGTCTCTTCGAGGTCGAAGATATCGGTGCGGTCCTTGGTGCCAAAAAGGTAGGGGGCGGCAGAGGGGTGGCGGCGCGTGCGGGCATAGCCGAAGTGCGCACCAGCTTCAAAAAGGGTCTGAATATCGTTTGACATATTGAGTGGTGGAATAGTAGCAGAAAGGACGGGAATGCGCAATAGATTAGCATGATTAGCATGCAAAACAAAAAGGCCCGCGTAGCGGGCCTTTTAGGCTTAGTGCCGGGAGGGATTAGCCGGCGAGTTCTTCTCGCTTTTTCCCTTTCCCCCTCCTGCGCTCCCAGGCGCCTTGATCCTATGATTCCAGACCTCGGGCCAAAGGGCATCGAGTTTGGCGAGGACTTTTTTCATGTCCAGGAAAAATTTCGCAGCCTCATGGGCGCGTTTGGTGTCGCCATCTCTTACTCCCAGTATAAGATCGTTGATGCCGGCGCGTCGGAGGCCGTGTACCTCCAATTCACCACAATGGAGATAGCGATCGCTGATGCGACGCGCGGTCTCCGCGAAGATATCGTGGAGGATGAGCACCAACATCTGTCGCGGGTGTCGCTCGTAGTCATACTCCGAGAACATCCGCAGCTTTTCCTTATCCGTGCGGAAATGATCGAGGATTACCTCGAGCACATGCTCGGCTCTCGGAATTCGTCGCATTCGCTTCAGCTCTTCTTTTTCGCGATATGTATCCCAGGCGTGCTGGGCCTGCCATCGCGCCTTGGACTTCGTCTCCTTGATCGCCCCGAGAATCTCGTTTCTCGAGATCCCGAATGCGTCTTGGAGGACGCCGTCATCGCGCACGATATTATTCTCGAGCGCCACGGTGATGAGGATTCCTCGAGCCTGGCGAGCCTTCTTCGAGAGCTTCGCTGCGAACAGATCGCTTGCCGAAAAAGGCTTTTCAAAAGCCAATATTTCTGCGAGCTTCCGGAGAGGTAGAGGTAGGTGCCTCTCGGGTAGATGTTCCTGTCCGATCATTTTTTTCAATTCCTTTCGATACACCGCCAACAGCAGCGGTGTTTCTGGGGCGTATGATACATTGTAAATATAAAAAAGTCAATACCCGCCGTTGTATGTCTGTCCCATCATCATAAAAAGCATGTCCGTCCCTAAGGGCTCGTCCACATATAACGTACCCGTTATTTGTGGACTACACTTATGGGCCCGTTCATTTTGGGTTGAACGTATGTATGAACGGGACCTAAGGGGCGGACATGTGTATATTTCTATCTGCTCGATCCTATCACCATGAGCGAACAGGGTCTTTTCGCGCGAAAGGGGCGAGGACGCAGATACCGACGATGAGTCCTACGGTATTACTTATCAGGTCCCACTCGGTGTCATAACGGTCGAATGTATACCGTGGATCGGTGATACCGAGCAAGAATTCGCCACATTCGTTGATCAGTCCGAGGATGGACACTGTACATGTGGCGAGGGCGGCAAACCGCGGGACGCCGAGTCGAGGAGCACCCTCGCGCAGTGCACAGAAGCAGGCGAGTGTGACAGCGAGTCCCCCACCTACCACATGTCGTGCGCGGTCAGCCCACCAGGGGTCTGGTAGATACACACCGAGCGCATACCCGATGATGCATGTGGTCGTGATGATGAGTACAGACCCAAAGGCGCGCGCATCGATACTGATAGAGCGCGTGAGATTGAAGAATCGTGGCATGAAGAGTCGCAGTAGGATATATGCAGTACAGATACCGATCGTCCGCAGGATGTCGACACACATTCCCCACCTCGTGAGCTTAATGTCCTATATAGAAATGAAGCATGAAAATCCGGCCGAATCAACCGGATCACATATGGCGGTGACAAGCTGCTACTCGTCTTCTGCGTCGTCTCCCGTTTGGATGGCATCGGGATTGGCGTCGGCTGCGGCGAGGGCTTCGAGGACGGGCTCGAGGCGGCCGCTCATGATGCCCGGGATATTAGACCAGGATTGCTTGATACGGTGGTCGGTGATGCGGTCCTGGGGGAAATTGTAGGTGCGGATCTTTTCGCTGCGATCGGCGGTGCCCACTTGCTGCTTGCGGTCCGCGGCGCGCTTGCGGGCGTCTTCCTCATCCTTCATCTGTTGGAGGCGGCTCATGAGGAGTGTCATGGCCTTCTCGCGATTTTGCTGCTGGCTGCGCTCGGAGGTGCAGCGGACGTCGATACCGGTCGGCTTGTGGATGAGGCGTACCGCTGTCTCTACCTTGTTGACATTTTGCCCCCCTGCCCCGCCCGAGCGGGAGAATTCGATGTCGATGTCGCCGGGATTTACTTCGATCTTGGTGCGTTTGTAGATCGGGAGGATGGCGACGGATGCGGTCGATGTGTGGATGCGTCCTTGCTTTTCGGTCGCCGGTACGCGCTGGACGCGATGCACGCCGGTCTCCCACTGGAGGATGCGGTAGCAGTCAGCGCCCTTGATTTCAAACTGCGCTTCTTTGTAGCCGCCCACGGCACCGCGGGATTCATCGAGCGCATGCCACTTCCATCCGCGCACTTCGGCGAAGCGTAGGTACATGCTCGCGAGCTCCTCGGCAAAGAGTGATGCCTCATCGCCGCCGACGCCCGCACGGATTTCAAGGACGATTTCGTTGGGCCATTCGCGCTCCTCATCTGCACCGACGATTGTGGCGATCTGCTCCATGAGTGCGTCTTTTTGTGCCGCGATCTCCTCGATCTCCTTTTCGGCGAGCTCTGCCATCGCAGGGTCGAGCTCGGTCAGGTCTTGGGCATCGCGCTCGGCTTGTGTGAGGCGCTTCCATTCTTGCACGAGGTACGAGACGCGGTGGTCATCGGCATAGTCGATGGGGTTTATTTTCTCTTCGGACATATCGTAATTCTAAAGCATTTAATTAAAATACGCTCGTGATGAGTGATTAGCCACTCGTGTTTGGCCACTAGTGGAATACGGGGAGGAAATTCTAGTCGCCAGTGGCTAGGCCCTAGTGGCTACCTCTGCTTCTTTGCGGCGGCGGCGCGCTTTTTGAATTTGTCGACGCGGCCGGCGGTGTCGATGGTCTTGGACTGACCGGTGTAGAAAGGGTGCGATGCGCTCGAGATTTCCACCTGGTAGAGAGGATAGTCCTTGCCATCCGGACCCTTGCCGGTCTTAGTGGTCTTGATGGTAGAACCGATCAAAAAGCTCTTGCCCGAGGTAGAATCCTCGAACAATACGGTACGATACTCTGCGGGGTGCAAATCCTTTTTCATGTGGCGAGATCATATCACACATAGGCCTGGTTCTGCAAGTATCACCAGTAGGGGCTCGTCCACATATACCGTACCCGTTATGTGTGGATTACGCTTATGGGCTCGTTTATTTATGTAATGAAGTTGTGTATGAACGGGCCCTAAAGACAGGCGCTGTCATTCTGATACACGTACCTGTAGGCGACTTACCACCTTTTTGAAACGAAGACTACCGCTGTTCGATGATGTCGATATTGGCCTGATATTCCTCGGCGTAGCCCATGACGCCATTGCCGTAGAAGGCGTAGGCGGGTTTTTTGGCATTGGTCCATCCGGCGAAATAGCGCAGCGCAGCAAGGCGTTCTGCGGCAGGGGTCCGACTGTCTGCACCATTGTCGGCCATGAGGAGCGCGGTCGCAAAGGTGGCGGTCCGCGGATCCCAAGGATTGGCGGGTCTCTGGCCGGTAGCACCCGCGATGCGTTCCTCATAGAGCACCCAGGTGGATGGGATAAACTGGGCGGGACCCATGGCACCGCCATAGCCGCTGGATTGTGGACACGAGACGACCTGTGTCGTCGGGTCGAGCCCCAGATCGCTCGTGATCCGCATGAAAGGATCTACGTCGCGCGACCCCTTCATCACCTGTCTGAAGAAGGTGCCGGTGTTCTTGCCTTTGCCATCGCCTTTGTTGGGAGTATTCGTCACGAGGCATTGGCCGACGTTTTCTCCGAGGTTGGTCTCTTGGCGCAGTATTGCCAGTATGAGTGCCGGGCGTACGCCCGTCTTTGCCCCCGCCTCTTTGGCATACGCATATATGTCACCAAAGGAGACGGATTTTGTATCGCGCAGTGCGAAGAGTTGCGCTTCGATCTGTGCCGCACTCTTCTTCTTTGCGGTGATCATGGTCTGGTAGACGGTCTCCTTGCCTTTTGCAGCCGAGACGAGGTCCTTCTTTTCTTTCTGGGTATTTTTCAGTGATTGCTGTTGCAGATACTGGATGTGGCGCAGCTCTTCGGTCTCTTGCTTCTGGTCTTCGAGTGCCTGCTTGCGAGCGGAGAGATCGGAACGCTGTGTCGCCATCCGTATGAACGAGGCGTTCATCGCCTCCTGCACCTGTTCGAATTCGTCGAGATCCCGGAATATGTCGGTGAGCGATCCACCCAAGGCTATTTCGACGAGAGACATGTCGTCCATCTGATTGGTCGTCCGCAATATCTGCGCGAGCGCTGTCTGATCGCTCGCGACGCGTGCGTCGAGCTCGCTGATGCCGGATTGTTTTTGTGAGATGCCTGCACGGATCGCTTTGATGGTGAGATCGCGCTGCTTGATCTGGAGCTGCGCTTCTTGGATCTTGTAGTCGAGGATGGAGACGTCGCGCTCATATGAGGTGCGCTGTTTTTGGGCATCTGCAAGCTGTGTCTGGTTCTGCTGGATTTCTGTCTGCACCTGTGCGAGCTGTGCCTGTAGGCGCGCGCGTTCTTCCGCAGCGCTTTCGGACTGAGCAAATGCCGATATAGGGGTGAGCGACGTCAACGACGCAAGAAAAAAAGCAATACCAGATAGAGTGGCACGCATGCGGATTATTATAACGCATTTCTCGAAGGATCAATGCTTCATGATGATCACTGTGCGGCGCGTGCGCGCTTGTCGGCGAGCGCGACGATTGCGTCGGCGCTATCGAGTGTATGGATCTTTACGCGGTGCGTATGGCCGCATCGCACGCATCGGTACAGGATAACGTAATTGGGTGTCGTGCCTTCGACGGCAGTCGGCTCCATAGCACCCGCACAAGTGCTCGCACGATCGCCGGGATGTACGTCGACATGCTTGCTCCACAGGCATGAGGGACAATGATCGGTGTATCCATCGCCAGAGACATGCGTGCCGCATTTTTCGCAGATAAAATCCTCGATGGTGCGTTTGAAGCTCATAGGTAGATTATGCCACAAACTGAAATTACAAAGCGACGCTTTGTAATTTCGTATTTACAAAAGTACGATTGCGCTGTTGTGGGAGCATTCGAGCACACCGTTGTCGATCGGGAAGGTATGCCTTTCGCCGCCCATGACGCGCACGGCGATGGTACCCTTTTTGAGCGTCGTCACAAGCGCTGCATGGTGCGGGAGGATCGTCAGCTCGCCCTCGCTGCCGGGCACAGTCGCTGCAAGTGCAGGGCCGTCGAAATGCGTTTTGCTGACGCTCGCGATCACCAGATTGAATGTGGGGGGGTAGTTTTGCATAGTGATTAGCGACTAGCCAATAGTGATTAGATTTTTTGTAGGTATCTTTCTTAAGAATCTTACATTTCACGAATGGCTAAACCCTAGTGGCTAACGACTCCATCAATGCCGCCTTTCATGTAGAACGCGTGTTCGTCGTGCGCGTCGTGTTTGCCGTCGAGGATTTCGGCGAACGAGCGGACAGTGTCGGCAAGCGTGACGTATGAGCCCGGTGTGCCCGTAAATGCTTCGGCGACGGCAAACGGTTGCGAGAGGAAGCGTTGGATCTTGCGTGCGCGGTAGACTATTCTTTTGTCTTCGTCCGAGAGTTCTTCGATGCCAAGAATCGCGATGATGTCTTGGAGGTCTTTGTAGCGCTGGAGCACGCGGCGCGTCTCGTTGGCGACGCGGTAGTGCTCACTGCCCACGATCTCAGGCGTAAGCGCGGTCGAGCCGGATTCGAGCGGGTCGATCGCTGGATAGATACCGAGTGATGCGAGTTGGCGCGAGAGCACGATGGTGGAATCGAGGTGTGCAAATGTGGTGGCAGGTGCCGGGTCGGTGAGGTCGTCGGCCGGCACGTAGATCGCCTGCACCGAGGTGATCGAGCCTTCGGTGGTCGAGGTAATGCGCTCTTGGAGATTGCCCATTTCTTCGGCCAGTGTCGGCTGGTATCCCACTGCCGACGGGACGCGCCCGAGGAGGGAGGAGACTTCGGAGCCTGCTTGCACGAAGCGAAAGACATTGTCCATGAAGAAGAGCACGTCTTTACCGCCTTCATCGCGGAACGCTTCGGCCATGGTGAGGCCGGAGAGCGCGACGCGTGCGCGCGCACCCGGCACTTCGTTCATTTGGCCGAAGACGAGTGCGGTCTTGTCGAGCACACCCGATTCTTTCATCTCGTGATAGAGGTCGTTGCCTTCGCGGACGCGCTCGCCGACACCGGCGAATACGGAGTAGCCGCCGTGTTCGGATGCCACATTATGAATAAGCTCTTGGATGAGGACGGTCTTGCCGACGCCTGCGCCGCCGAAGAGGCCGACTTTGCCGCCCTTGATGAATGGTGCGAGAAGATCGATCGCTTTGATGCCGGTCTCGAAGACTTCGGCCTTGGTCGACTGGTGCGCGAATGCAGGGGCTTCGCGATGGATGGGTAGGTGTTTGGTCCCCTTTTCGACAGGCTTGAGCCCATCGATCGGATCGCCGATCACGTTGAACATGCGCCCGAGTGCCGCTTCACCGACGGGGACCATGATCGGCGCACCAGTGTCGGACACTTCTGTGCCTCGTGCGAGCCCTGCGGTGTCTTGCATGGCGATCGTGCGGACGCGATTGAGGCCGAGGTGTGCTGCTACTTCGAGGACGAGGCGATTTCCGGAGGTGACTCCTCCCGTGGAGGTGTCTCCTCCGGAAATCGCAACCTCCAATGCATTTTTAATCGCAGGGAGCTTCACGTTTCCGCCGAAGGCGGATCCGCCTTCGGCGGAGAAACGGACATCAACGACGGGACCGATGATCTGTGTGATGGTGCCTTTCATAAACAATAGAAGAAATATAAAATATTAAATATAAAAAGGCTAGGCTCTAACCTTCATGGTCTTTAGGCTCGCAAGAAGAATACGAATAAGTTCGTCGCTTTCATTCAAGAGTCGCTTAACCTCCTCACTTTCTTGAATGCCATACTCTGCTATGACCTCAAGCCAATACTTTGTCTCGTTTGCGGATTGAAGTGCTATATGGAAATAACGAACAAAGCCTGCTTTGGTCACTGCTCCATGAGCTTCTGTAATATTTGCGCCAACGGAGCCTGAACTTCGAATCACTTGATTGAAGACATGGTATAAAACTTTATCCGGAGCATGTTTGTGAGCGAGGCGCATGATTGCGACTGAAAACTGTATGAGCCGAGGCTTGAGTGGATTTTCGTTTTGCATATTTTATATTTTTGATTTTTAGTTTTATATTTTTCCCCTACCTCATCGCCTCCATGCCCGATGTGATCTCGGATACTTCGCGGGTGATGGCTGCTTGGCGGGCTTTGTTGAAATGGCGGGTGTAGGATTTGACCATGTCTTTGGCCTTGTCGGTCGCGCTCTTCATGGCGACGCGGCGTGCGCTGTGTTCGGACGCTTTTGATTCGATGAATGCGTGGAAGACCATGATGTTGATGAGGCGCGGAAGGAGCTCTGCGAGGACCTGATCGACGGAGGGTTCGACGAGATAGATCGCTAGGGGTGGGACGGGTGCCTCGCTGCGGGGAGCGTAGCGTCCGCGCGCGGGGCGGATGCCGGCGACCGTCTCGCGGACTGCTTCCGGCGTGACGGGTATGACCTGGTGCGCGAGCGCCTCTTGCTCAAATGTCGAGATAAAATTCGTGTATATGACAAGGCATGTGTCGATCTCCCCGACTGCATGCCAAGAGAGTAGTTCATCTGTGATGGTGCGCAGGTCGGATTCGGAGAGATCATCGCTGACGTTTTCCCTGCGGATGCGGACATCGTAGCCGCGATTGGCGAAGTGTTCGGCGCCACGGCGGCCGATCGCGATCATGATCGTCTGCTCGGGTCCTAGGTTGCGTGCGGCGATTTCGTGTTCGGCGCGGCGGATGACGGAGCTGTTGAGCGAACCGGCAAGCCCTTTGTCGCTCGTCACTATGATAAGGCAGGTGCGAAATTTGGGTTTCGTAAACCCAAAATTTGGGTTTACGAAACCCAAATTTCGCACCATGAGGGGGTGATGCGAAGTGTCCAGGGATCTGGAGAGGTGCTCAAGGACGGAGAGAGCGGCGGCGGCATAGGCGCGGCCGGCGAGCGCGCGCTCTTGGGTCTTGCGCATCTTGACCGCGGAGACGGCTTCCATGGCGTGGGTCACCGTCCCCGTCTTGCGGTACGACTGGATTTTGATTTTTATGTTTTTGAGGCTGGCCATGATGCTAGTTGAAGTGTTGTCGTGTCAGCTCTTGGAAGTCAGCTTTATGTTTAATAAGTTCTTCCAGTATGTCTTGGTAGCGGGAGATGCTTTCTTCGCTCTTAGCGAGGAGCCCTTCGAATGTGCGTATATTGTCCTCGATCATCTTGATGATATTTTTTATGATCTTTTGAGTACTTTCCATGTCGGGATTTTCGCTCATGTCAAACGCTACTTGATGATCCTCCAACTCTTTTTTGTTTCGATCAATCTCTGCAAGCAGATCATCACGCTCCTTTTTCGCGACAACAATCCATTCACGGACCCTCTTGATCTGCATCTCGGTATCATTTGATTCATCCGACAATTCTTGCAGATCGGGCGCTTCTGGCAGCACTTGTTTTTTGTCTATGTGTCGGAATCCCTCTAGCATAGGTTATTTCGTCGCAAACAATTCCGGATGTGCGAGCTTGAATTCTTCCATTGCGCGGCCCAGGCTTTTTTGGGAGTCTTCGGAGACGAGGCCGGTCTCTTTGATCTCTGCCAGGGTCTTCGCGTGTTGGCCGTCTAGGTAGTCGATGAATTGTGCTTCGACGGCGGTCACCTCTTTGACCGCGACATCGGCGAAAAATGCGTGCGTGGCAGCGTAGAGGATGGCGACCTGCTTTTCAAACGGCAGCGGTTCGCCGTTTTTCTGCTTCAAGACTTCGACCATGCGCTGGCCGGATGCGATGCGCTCGGCGGTCGCCTTGTCGAGGTCTTGGGCAAACTGCATGAAAGCTTCGAGTTCGCGGAACTGTGCAAGCTCAAGCTTGAGCTTGCCGGCGACGGATTTCATAGCCTTGGTCTGCGCATCACCGCCGACGCGTGAGACCGAGAGACCGACGTCGATCGCCGGGCGCACTCCCTTGTTGAAGAGGTCGGTCATGAGGAATATCTGGCCGTCGGTGATCGAGATCACATTGGTCGGGATGTATGCCGAGATGTCGCCTTCGAGCGTCTCGATGATCGGAAGTGCGGTGAGTGATCCCCCACCCTTCTCTTCGCTGAGGCGACACGCGCGCTCGAGGAGACGTGAATGCAGATAGAAAATGTCGCCCGGATACGCTTCGCGGCCCGGCGGACGACGCAGGAGGAGCGAGAGCTGGCGGTAGGCGGTCGCCTGCTTGGAGAGGTCGTCGTAGATGACGAGCACGTCTTTACCGGCGTCCATAAAATATTCGCCGATCGCCGCGCCGGTGAATGGTGCGAGGTATTGGAGTGTCGCCGGTGCCGAGGCCGAAGCATCGACGATGATGGTGTATTCGAGTGCGCCCGCGTCGCGCAGCTGCTGCATGATCCGCGCAGTCTTGGATTCCTTTTGGCCGATGGCGACGTAGATGCAGATGGGGCGTGTGTCTTCAGGACCATTCTTTTGATTGATAATCGTATCTATCGCGATAGTGGTCTTGCCGGTCGATCGGTCGCCGATCAGGAGTTCGCGCTGGCCGCGGCCGATCGGGATCATGGCGTCGATCGCCTTGATGCCGGTCTGGAGCGGGACGGAGACGTGTTTGCGGTCGATCACGCCGCTTGCCTGGCGTTCCACGGGCATCATGGTCGGATTCTTGAAAGGACCCTTGCCGTCGATAGGTTCGCCGAGCGCATTGACCACGCGGCCCAGAAGCTCTTCACCAGAGGGCACCATGAGCACCTTGCCGGTCGATTTGACCGTCATGCCTTCGGTCACGCGCGCGGTGTCGCCGAGGATCGAGGCACGGACACCATCCTCTTCGAGGTTGAGGATGAGGCCCAGTAGGGTGGACGTCTGATGCATCGAGTCCTCGAGCTTTTTGCCCTTACCCTCTTCGAATACGATGACTTCGCTCATCACCGCTTTGGACAAGCCATCAATCGCGACGACGCCGTCGCCCACCGCCGTGACGCGACCGACGTGCTGGTGATCGTGCGTGGGCGTGTAGCCTTCGATTTCTCTGACGATTTTCTCTACGATTGATGGGTCCATAGGGGTAGTGATTAGTGAATAGTGGCTAGTGATTAGTAAAATGCAGAGGAATACTTATGTGGTGGCGGCTTGGTAGATGGCGAGGAGGTGCTTTTTGTAACTGGCGTCGATGAGATGCCCTTGGCCCTCAAGACGCCATCCGCCGATGAGCGATGCGTCGATATGTGTCTCCCCTTCTTCGCCAAGGCTACGCAGGGCAGGGATGTTGAGTTTTTCAAGAGCAGCTAGTGCTTCTTTACGCGCATGCGCTTCGTCGCCTTTGTGCGCGATGGTAAGCGTCATGGTGCTTCGCGTGCGCTCGCGCGCGGCGAGCCGCTCAAATGCGCGGGCGATGCGCGGCATAAGCTCGGTACGGCCCTGGGCTTCTAACTGGGTGTGTATCGCATGCACGGCCTTCTCGGGCTCCATGCCGCCCTCGATCAGTTGCCACAAAGCTTGTGCGTACGCGTTTTGCATAGTGATTAGTGATTAGCCAATAGTGAATAGTGTCTCATAAATCCTGAATGTTTTTTCGTATTTGTATTCATACCAGTGGCTATTCCCTAGTGGCTATTCCCTCTCAATATCTTCTCGGCGGCGAGCATCGCGGTGCGGGCGATCTGGCGCTCACTCTCTTGGAGTGCGAGGCGCTGGGCCTCTTCTGCGCGTGCCTGCGCCTCGCGCATGGTTGCCTCGGCTCGTGCTTCGGCGGCCTTCATGATCTCGTTGCCCTTCTCATCGGCGCGTGCGCGAGCGGCAGCGGCGAGCGCTTCGGCATCGCGCGCGGCAGCACCGATGATCTGCTCCCCTTCTTCCTGGGCGGCTAGAAGATTGCGGTCCGCCTCCTCGGCTTTGCGCACACCCTCGGCGATCTTGGCGCGGCGCTCGTCGATCAGCTTCATCATCGGCTGATAGAGGAAATAGGTAAGTGCTCCAACAAGGATGCCAAAATTGATCCCCTGGATGATAAGGAGTCGCCAATCGATGCCGAATGCTGAGAAGAGTTGGTGCATAGTGGCTAGTGGCTAGTGGCTAGTGGCTAAAAAGCCGCAAGCCAAAAAGCCGCGCAGTACGGTTACACGAACATGATCACGAACGCCACGACGAGCGCCAAGATGCCGAGCGCTTCCGCGAACGCGATCGCGAGTACCATATTTGGGGCGATCTTGCCGGCGGCGTCAGGATTGCGGCCCATGGCGTCCATGCCCTTACTGCCGATCCAGCCGATGGCAATGGCCGGTCCGAGGATGCCAAAGGTTGCGATGAGTGCAGTGCCGATAACTTTTATTGCTTCGATGTCCATATGAATGTGATTACATAACCAATAAACATTTAATGTAGTCATTATAACACTCGTATTCCTAGGTATTGCATATTGACAAATAATGCTTATGGTGATATCATTGTACCGGATGGAGAATCGACATGATTCTCTTTTTATGTGGAGGAAGACGACCATGATCGGGCAGAATGAAAAGGAGCCTTTTTTAGACTCGAAGTGGGGCGCGATTGTGCTTTTGGTTGCAATGATTGTGTGCGTCATTGTATCTGCAATCGCAGGCTGACCCCCTGTGGTATTTCAACGCGTAAAAACGCCCCAACACTGAGTGGGGCGTTTTGATTTTGTGCATTTTTACTGTGCCCCGTGAGGGTCGCCTACCCCGTGAGGAGATTTAGTGTCCTTCTACGGGGGTGATCGCAAACTTGATGAAAAATAGCGTCAGGAGCATAAACACAGACGCTTGGACGAACCCGATGAACACTTCAAATGCCATGAATGGCACAGGTATGACATACGGGACTAAGAATGTGACAACCGCAATCAAGACTTCCCCAGCAAAGATGTTGCCAAAAAGACGGAAGGAAAAGGATATGAAGCGTGTCATTTCCCCGATAAATTCGGTGAGGCCAAGTACGAAGTTGATCGGAGAGGAAAAGTTGAAAAACTTGCCTGCATAGCGCCAAAAGCCGACGGCGACGATACCCATGACTTCGATGAAGATGACGGCGACGACAGCAAGCGCGAGTGTGGTGTTGAGGTCGGTATTCGGGCCGCGCAAAAGCGATACCTCATGGCCGTCGTGCTTCACGGTAATGGATTTGATGCCAGGGACAAACTCAAGCCAGTTGGATACAAGAATGAAGAGGAATAGGGTGATGAGGAGTGGAAATACACGCCGCGCCCACTTTGCGTCGTCGAGTGTCTCATGGACAAAGTCGTAGAGGAAGGTCAGGATGGTCTCGATAAAAGTCTGAAAACGCCCTGGTATGAGCGCGAGGCGCTTGCCGAGTCCGATGGCGAGGATGAGCAGGAGGATGGCTGACATCCAGCTCGTGATGAGGGTATTGGTGATCGGTACACCGCCGATGGTGGTGACAACTTCCGGCGAGAGTGCTACGTGGATGCCATGGGAAGCCGCTTCGTGTGCGACAGCAGCCTCATGTGCGACCGCGTCTGCAGCGATCGGCATGTCGAAGGCAATCTGCTCGAACATAATGCAGAAAGTCTACCATGGCTTTTTTGAGGGCCAAAGTGCGCGGATTGTTATCGCTGTGGTGGGAGGAGGACGTTGTCGATCAGGTAGACGATACCGTTCTCTGCTTCGTATTTGTGGATGAAGATCGCGCTGTTGACGAGCGGGATCTGGTCGGCGCCGAAGCTGAAATTGAGCATATCGCCCGACATGGCTTGGATGGTCCCCGCTCTTTGCGCTTGTGCATCGATCATGCGACCGTCGATGACGTGATATTGCATGAAGCGGAGCTTCTGTGCGTCGGTCATTTTTGTGATGGTGCCTGGCGGGAGCTGGCTGAATGCACCGTTGGACGGTACGAAGATGGTGTAGGGGCCTTTGCCGTCGAGTGCGGTGGCGACGCCGGTCGATTTGAAAAGTGCTTTGAATTGGGATGTGTTTGGGATCTTCTGCGCGACGGTCACGACGGACGAAAGTTTGCGCGCGGTACTCTGCGATGATGCGGTGGATTTTGAAGAGGCCTTTGCAGGGGCGCCGTCCCCATTCTCTGCGCTCGTAAGTACGAGATTCTCGAAACTGAAATCTGATCCAGCGGCAGACCTCTCTTGATATACGAATATGGCGATGGCTGCGAGGACGGCGAGTGCGGCTACTATCCAGGTGGTGCGCGACGCTCTTCTCTCGCGCGAAGTCTTGGCCCCTTTGGCGAATGGCATCTGCGGATTATATCACGCACAGGTCTCTCATGTGGGGATAAAGTAAGTATCGACAAGGCCACTCGATGATGCTATTTTCTGCGTAGACCACCCATACATGAAGTGGAGATTGAAGATGTCGGTCGTGATACACGTCGGCTTCCAGCCGTTAACGTATGAAGAGATGCAGCGACTCGAGCCCGGACAGGTCATAGATGCGTATGTGGATACGGAATCTTATGAGAACCACCATTCTGTGAAGAAAATTCCTCTTGAGATCACGATTCTCGAAGTCTTGAATGATGCAGATGATGGAGGTATGCGCATCAGATTTTCATATCCTGGCTGCAGTGTTCCAGAGGGAAGGGAATGTACCGCTTTGTATCGCAGAATATTTTCCAACGGCGCGCATGTAAAGAGTCCCGGCATGTTGGCTCGATGCGCCTCATTTTTTGTCTCCTGAGACGCGTCGGAATATACGCGTATTGACATACTTACCCCCCTCTCTCGTATGAGGGGGAGTTTTTTATGCGCCAAAAATCCCCGTTTACGGGGATTTTTGGCGCACCACATCATGTGTGTATCGGGACGAGGCTACTTCCGCATCGTGACATTGATCGTGTAGTCGGATGCTTCGAAGAATGCCTTGGCAAACTCTGCCGTCTGCACGGGATCGTAGAATTTGCACGAGAAGACGTCGAGATAGGTCGTGTTGGTGGCATTGGCAAAGTGTGCCGAGATGAGACTCGTCTCGATAAGCTGCGTCATCGAGAAGCCAGCTACGCGCTCGTCTTCGCCGAAGTCGACCACGACGGTGTCGCCGAATCGCTTCATACTAATACGGTCGCACAAGGCGACCACGAATTCCTTGATTTTTTCTGCGTCGCGGATAGTCTCCGCTTTGCAGCCGTGCAGGTCGATGGCCGAAGCCAATCCCCATGCATCAGAATGTTTGTAATCTGCCTCAATGCTTTGTATGTCGATCATGAGCCATAAAATTAGTTGCTATTGATATACTGCAAATATACAACATTTGAAGGAAGTCAAACAGGTTATCCACATGTTTGGTGCTGGAGAGATACAAGGCGCGGCGGCCTATTTTGCATCAGAGGGCGGACGATGATCGCCGATGCCGTGCTCGCGCTCTCGCTCGCGTACCTCGTGTTCGTCCATCCCAAAATGGTGCCCCACTTCATGCCAGATCGTATCGGCGATCACGTCGCGCACATCGAGCCTGTCTTCTTGCGCCACTTCGAGTATCGGCAGACGGAAGAGTGTGATCGTGTCGGGCATTGTCATCCCGATGCCGTATTCTTCTCCGCGCGCGGCAAGCGGAATGCCGTGGTAATACCCCAGGAGTGTCTCGTCTTCATCGAGGCCTTCGAGCGCGCGTAGCTCCTCTGAGGGCCCGTCTTCGACGAGGAGCGCGACGTTTTTTATCTTGTCGCGCACCCATTGCGGCAAGCGCTCGTACCCTTCCTCGATGAGTGTCTCAAATTCGGACTGCTTCATGTTACTACGATATCACGTGCACAAAAGATGGCTCAATCCGTAAGGCGTCGCCTTACGAGCACGCCTTACGAGCAAAAAGAAAAGGCGCGCCTGACGGCGCGCCTTTGAATATGTCACCACTTCCCTACCTACTGTAGTTGGGTGCGGCGGTGATGTGAAGGAGATCGTGCGGATGTGATTCGCGCAGGCCGGCTGAACTCATCCGGAACGGAATCGCTTTTTCCTGGAGCTCGGCTATCGTGTGTGCGCCGTTGTACCCCATGCCTGAGCGAATGCCGCCGACGAATTGATACAGCGATTCGGCAACTGGCCCCTTGTAAGGTACTTCGCCCTCGATACCTTCCGGGACGAGCTTGCCTACAGTGAGCGCGCCCTGACCATACTTTGCGGCCAAGTCGGCGCTCTTACGCATGACAGCCACTGAGCCCATCCCTCGATAGTATTTGACGATTCGTCCGTCCGGCTTTTCGATCTTTTCGCCGGGCGATTCGTCGGTGCCGGCAAGGAGACGGCCGATAATGAGGCCTGATGCGCCGACCGCAAGTGCGATGACCATGTCGCCCGAATTGCCTACGCCACCATCTGCAATGACGGGGACATCATAGCCTTCGAGTGCGCGCACGGATTCGTAGACTGCAGAGACTTGCGGTTTGCCGATACCAGCGACGATACGCGTCGTACAGATAGAGCCGGGACCTTGTCCCACTGCGACGGCATCTGCGCCCGCATCTGCGAGGCGTCGCGCCGATTCGCCATTGGAGACATTGCCAGCGATGACGTCGATGTGCGGATAGCGGCGTTTGAGTTCGCGGATAGTGGCGATGCCTGTCTTAGTATCGCCATGTGCCGTGTCGATCTGGAATGCATCGCATTGATTGGCGGCCAAGAGTTCGGCACGCTCAAACGCATTATCACCAGAGCCGACTGCGGCGGCGACGCAGAGCTGTTTGTTGGCGTCGGTGTTGCGCATGAATTCGGATGGTTTCTTGAAGATATCTTTGAGATCGGAAAACAAGTACATGCCCGAGAGTTTGCCGTCGTCGAGCAGTAGAAGTACTTTTTTCTTGGTCTTGAGCATGACGCGATACGCCTCTTCGGGCGTCGTCTCTTTAGGTGCCGTCACCAGGTCCTTCTGAAACGTCATGATGTCGTTCATGCGCGCGCCCGGGTCGATACAAAAATCAAAATCGTTGCCGGTCACGAGACCGTCGACATCTCCGAAGTCATTGACGACGGGCAGTGTGCGAAACGATCGTTTGTTTTGCTCGAGCATGTTGAGCACATCTCTGACGACTGCATCGGGCGAGACGGTGGTAGGAGTCGCAATGCGTCCGTGGCGCTGGTTTTTGACGCGCCAGACTTTGCGTGCCTGCTCCTCGGGCGACATGCCGCGATGGATGATGCCGATACCTCCGGCTTCGGCCATGGCGATCGCCATGCGCGCTTCGGTGACGGTATCCATTGCCGAACTCACGATCGGGATATTGAGTGTGATCCTTCGGGAAAGACGGGTCCGTACATCGGTATCCGGCGGTAGAATGTCGGAGTGTAGAGATTCTAAACGGATGTCTTCGAACGTAACACACATGAACTCTGCATCAAGCGTCTCGAATAATTTCACCATTCTGGGATGAGGCATCTTGTCCTCTCCTTTTGTGTGACGAGATATGTGCGGAGCTGCGCCCCGCCTGTAGGCACAATATAAGAAAAGTGCGCATAAAACAAATATGAAAAGGCAGCACGAGCCTGAGGGCGCGTGCTGCTTCCGATTCTTTCAGAGCTCGAGTCGGAAACATCCAGTATCCCGCTCCTTAAATCCAAGGGATGTGTAGAGTGCTCGGGCCTCCACGCGAGAGGGATTGCTCGTGAGCTCGATATGCTTGAGTCCGCATCTGCGGCCGGTGTCGATGGCGCGTTGTACGAGTGCCCTGCCGATCCCCTGTCTGCGATATGCTTGGTCGACGATCACATCTTCGATGATTCCGACGCGTCCTGTCGGCTTGTGGTAGTACGCGAGCATCGTCATGCCGACGATATTATTCTTCCCCTCATTCCGTGCGACGAAGAGGAAGTTTTGCTGGACCATGGTGCGCAGGTCGACCATGGTGAGTGGCGCTGCTTTCGGCGAGAACTGCTTGAGCAAGGCATTGAGCTGCGTGAGCTCTCGCGGCTGTATCAGATGTGGCGAGAGTCTAGAAATAGTGATCTCGGTCATGACGACCCCCCTGATTTTTTTGTCTGTATCAAGCTTACTTCCGCGCACACGAACAGGCAAGTCAGAATTGCTTTATGAATTGCTTCACCTACTTATTACAAGCGCGCAGAGGAGAAGCAGTACGATGCCGATGGCGAAGATGCCTATCGTTTGAAGAAAGAGCTTGACCGCCTTTTCGCGATACCCGTCGAGGAGCATCAGTATGGGCTGGTAGAAAAATAGGTAGGCCATTAGCGCGACGGAGAGCACGAGGAGCGAGAGCATTACCATCGGGTAGATGAAGCTTTCCTGCGGGAATCCGTGAAAATTAGTGCTCAAGAATATCCCCGTCACCAGCACGACGATATAGGCGATCGCAAATAATGCGTTGTAGAAAGGGTTTTTGGTCATGGATTGAGTATACATTCCATTCCAACATCCACGTAGTCTAGTCCACGTAGTCTGACTACGTAAAGCGGCACCTGACACCTTTATTCACAAAGCTTTCAAGCGAATGTCGCAGAATGGCTCAAATACAAGTCATTACAGAAGGAGGTTTAACCTCTTGTTTTGGATACATTACAGGTTTGTATAAACTCGAACAGTTGATCAAATCCCTGGAAATAATCCTCGTTATGCTTCCGCGCATCAATAAGGTATTTTTGTATTTCTTGGTTTTTGTAGGCCTTTTCAGTCAGATCAGAAAAGTTCGCGCATGTGGAATCAGAATCTAGCAAGTTTCTTGCTAAGTTAAATCCAACATCGTTTAAATCGTTAAGAAAATCATCTATCTCGTCGGACGTAAATTTTTTAAGGATGGGGTTATGGTGCTCAATAGCCATTGAAATTTTCCTATTCGAACCTGAGTTGAGTCTATCGTAATACAGAAGGGATAATTGATTTTTCCGACTCAACTGATTATTGGCGATGTCGTTTATCTGATATGCAGAAAAACCAACCCCGATAACAACAACAAATACTTGGAAGACATCAAGGAATCTTTTTATGTATTCCCACTTTAAGTATCTTTTGAGACTCATGTTGTGACCTCACGGGGAATCGAACCCCGCTTTGATCCGTGAGAGGGATCTGTCCTAGCCGATAGACGATGAGGCCTTTGTGTCGATTTTCTCAAATAAATCTTTGCGGGCACGAGCGGTTTTCTTGAGGAAAATCTCCCGTTTCCTTGCCATAGTTTTATCATTATATTGTTCTGTGTACAACAGGCTCCATGGTCGATACCCCTTTGTCGACCGCACTTCCCCTCTATTATGTTCCTGCAGTCGATTCTCGACATCATGAGATATGCCGATGTAATGACGACTGCTTTCGTTGATGAGGATGTAGAGATGCCACATAGGGAACCGTGTCCTCCAGAGGAGGATCCGCCTCCGGCGGAAGAGGGATCTGTCCTACTTGCCCGCCTTTGGCGGGGCCGATATCCTCCGAAGGAGGACAGGGACGATGGGGCCCTTCTTCGCCAAGGCTACGAAGGGCACAGCCTTCCTCGCATAGCGAAATAAGAACTCTTGCAAAATAACACAAAAAAAGAACGCGAGCACTCTGCCCGTGTTGTACATTGTAGAAAGTCAGACTTTCTACAATGCGTAAATATTGCAGAAAATGAAAGCGGCGGCGAAGCAAGCTTTGCTATTTGACTACTGGTTGCCTTTGCTGCATGCTGGGCGCAGTTTGGTATATCTGTGGTGACGTAAGGCTATCACAAGGGGCATCAAAGACACCTTGGAACGCAGAGCTGCACGGCTCGGCGTGACTCTCGATCAGCTTCGTGAGTATGATAGAAAAGCGCTTCGCGAATCGGACTATCCGACCGCGGATTGTCTGGGTGAGCATGAGATCAGTGACGCACGCTTGCGGAAGATGATTCTCCATGTGCTGGAGTGTCCCATGTGTGCGGCACTCCTTGATGTCGCGGAGCAGGATGCGAAAGCATCGAAAATGTGAACGAGTGAAGCGTTCGATCCATCACGGGTCGGACGCTATTTTTCTTTGATCAGCCTGAATCGTGGACGGCCGTCGGGGAGGGCGGAGAAAAAATCCTTCTCGTGGCGATACCAAAAGTCATGATCGTGTGGCCACAGGTGCTCGTAGATTACTCCCCTCACCTCATGTTGCTCACAGTCCCGCACACCGCGCTGTACGAGCCGGTAGATGCCACCTTTGTAGTGCTCGTACACTTCGCCGGGTGCGGCGAGCGCTTCTTCACGGGTGGCACAGAGCGGGTGTTCGTCTGTCATGTCGTGTGAATAATGTAGGACATCGGATGTCCTACATTAGCGGTCGAGCCATTCGGGGTCTTGGCGGACGAGGAGCTCTGAAGCGCGGTCCGGCTCGGCCATGATCTCAAGGACGGTCTTTTCCATACGTATCCCTTGTGAGCCTTTAATGAGGACTATATCGCCTTCTTGTATTTCTGGTTCGAGCTCTTTGCCAGCGCGGACGGATTCGTTTTGCTCGTATTCACGGATATGGGTATCGGGCATACCGGCATCAAGCGCCGCCTCTCCTATCGCGCGTGCGCGGAAGCCGACGGTGAGAAGCATATCTGCGCAGGCGGCGGCACGTACACCTACGGTGCGGTGCGCATCGGCGCTGTATTTGCCCAGCTCAAGCATGTCGCCCATGATCGCGATCTTTCGCCCCTTGGTCTGTATCGAGGTGAGTGTGTCGAGTGCGGCGAGGGCGGCTGCGGGCGAGGAATTGTAGGTGTCGTCGATGATGGTGGAGCCGCGAATGCCGCGGAGGATGCGGAGTCTGCCTGGCGAAGGCTCCCAGTATGAGAGGTCTCCGGCTGCTGAGACGGCGTCGATACCTGCTGCTCCTGCTGTAGTGAGTGCAGCGAGCGCGGCATACACGCGCGGGCGACCCAAGGCGCCGGTGAGCGAGACAGGCACCGATACTTCCGGTGAGGGGGTCTTGGTGTGTACTTCGATGCGGAATCGGATTCCGATTGGCGCGCCATTCTCATACAAAATCTCTTCATGCGAGGCGCTGTATTCATTCTCTGGCGAGAGGCCGTAGGTCACACACAGGCCCGGGTATTTGGAGCGGAGATCACGAATGCGCGGGTCGTCGCCGTTGACGATAAATGTGCCGCCGGGCTTGAGGTGCTCGATGAGCGCACTCTTCTCGCGCAACAGAGCTTCAGGAGAATCGAAATACTCTACATGGGCGGGTATCTCAGGGATGCCTGTAATCAAAGCTATGTCGGGGCGCAGCCACGATGCGATCGAGCGGATGTCCCCTGGCCGGTCGGCGCCTACTTCGAGCACGAGCCAATCGGGATAGCGTGCGGGGCGGATGACGACAAGGAGTCCGCGGATGATATTCCACAGCCATTTCACGGGATTGTGCCAGGCATTGTCCAGGCCGAGGATGGTGAGCGGGACGCCGATCTCGCTGTTGAAGCTTTTTTCACTCTTGCGTACATGGAGATGATCCGAGAGTGCGGCGAAAATCGCGTCTTTGGTGGATGTCTTGCCGACCGAACCGGTGACGGCGATGATGCGTGGCTGGTGACGCTTCAAGACCGCACGCGCTTCCCAGGTAAGTATATGTACGATGATTTTTTTGAGCATACTAAGAAAGTAGAATTACATTATACACTGCCGAAAAAATGCACCATTTTCGTACACACGGCTATCGATCCGGTGGGATGTTGTAGTAATTGATCAAGAAATGGGCGATGTCCATGAAGGGGCGGGCCAGGGTCGCAGAGGCGTAGGTCTGTCCCTGCGGCTCGATCGCAAAGAGAAAGACGATGAATCGCGGATCGTGTGCAGGAAAATATCCGAAGAAGGAGTGTAGATAGGTGCCCTCTGGATAGTATCCCCCGCCCGGCTTAGGTATCTGCGCGGTGCCGGTCTTGGCGGCGATCGCATAGTGCTCTTGTTTGAGTGTGCCATGGAGGAGCTCGGTGTCGAAGACTTTGACGAGCATGTTGGTCACGGTGGCGGCGGTTTCGCTCTTGAGTACGCGCCTGCCCTCTGGGATGGATACTGCGCGCGTGATGCCACTGTCGTATTTGATCGCAGTCACGACGTGCGGTGTGGGCAGGATGCCGCCGTTGGCGAGTACGGCGAGCGCGCGGGTCATGGCAATGGGAGAGACCGAGATGCCTTGGCCGTACGCTGCGGTGTCGTAGTTGATGTTTGGACCCAAGCCATCACCCAGTGGAGAGAGATCGCCCGTGACTTCGCCCGGCAGATCGATACCAGTCTTCTCGCCGAGGCCGTAGGCGCGCATGTAGCGCGTGAATACAGGATACCCCATCTTATCGGCGATGAACGATACACCGAGATTGAGCGAAAAATTGAGAACGTCTTGCATGGTAGCGAGGCCGCGGGACTTCTGGTCGAAATTGCAAATGCGATAGGTGCTCACCGTGATGCATCCGCGATCTTGGTAGGTGGTCTCGGGGGTGATGGCGCCTGCATCGAGTCCGGCTGCTACGGTCAGCGGCTTCATGATGCTCCCCAACTCATAACGCCCGGCCACCATTGGATTGGAATAGACAGCCGGATCAGACTCGAGATTGTACGTATTGGGGTCAAAGGACGGACGCAATGCCATCGCGATGATCTCGCCGGTATGCGGATCCATCACGATGCCGCCGGCGCGTTTGGGTGTGTAGGTCTTCATCACGATGTCGAGCGTCTCCTCCAGTTCGCGCTCGACGCTCGGTTCGATGGAAGTGATGATGTTGCCCGAGTGTGCCGCCGGGTCGCTGGTGATGAGGGTCTGTGCGCTCGTAAATATTTCCGCAAATGGATTGATGGATATGGATGCCGATTCATGAGCGAGTGTGTCTTGGTAGAAGTTTTCGAGGCCGTAGAGTCCGCGTCTGCGCTCGCCGCTGTACCCGACGAATCCGAGCACGTTGGCAGCGAGCTTTTGTGCAGGGTAGAAGCGCCACTGATCGCGTACGAGGATGACGCCGGGGATTCGGAGCGCGCGTACCGCTTTTGAGGCCGCGTCGTCAAGCCGGAAGGCGACCTCTTCATACGGATCATTCTTCTTTGCGGTGCTTTGCATGAAGCGATTGCGGTCTATTGGCACGATCGCATTGAGCGCTTTGTATGCAGCGTCGGCATCGACGAGGTGCGGGGGCTGTATCGCCACACGCCAGCCGTTTTGCATGACAGCCGCTGATACCGCTACTTTGTCTTTGGTGGTGAAATAAATCGAACCTCGGTCCACGAGGTCGGGATTCGTGTCGACGTATTGCCCCATCGCATTGCGTTGGTAATCTTCGCCGTGCACAATCTGGATGAAATAGAGCCGGATGGCGAGTAAAAGCGCCACGAGTATAAAAAAGGCGGACAAGACGCGGGCGCGCAAACGGATACTGAGTCGTGATCGAGGAATGGCTGTCATGATGCTAAGCCCCTAGTGCGCGGCTTGTATCGCGCATTATATCGCACCTTGATCGAATGTGGCTGCGCCGACAGTGCCTGGGCGATATACGTATTCCTGATCATTCACAGCAGAAAGCCCTAGAAGCGCGCCTGTCTCGGGAGTCAGATTTTGTGAGAGGGCAAAATATTCGCGCTCGAGCTGCCCGATCGCAGTCTCCAGCTGCGCAGAGCGGACAGTCGCTTCTTTATGCGCGATGATGTTGAGTACGGATGCAGCGACAAAATAGAGATAGACGCACAGGAGGATACCAAGTACACCCAAAAGGACCCACAGGAGCGTGTGTTCCCACTGGTATTCGATGGTCAGGGCGTGTACTTGTTTGTTGATCATGTGGGTAAAAGCAAAACTTAAAACATTACATAGTAAACATGTATAGGATCCCGATCCTTAATTTTTATGTTTTTTATTTCATTTTTTCTATAACACGAAGCTTGGCGCTGCGGGCGCGTGGATTGTGTGCGAGCTCTTCGGGAGTCGGTACAATGGGCTTTTTGGTGATTCGCCTTCCCGTCTTTGCTTTTTCCCATTCCACGAAGGTCTGCTTGACGATGCGATCTTCGATACTATGGAAGGTAATGACAGCGATGCGTCCGCCGGGGGCGAGCATCTGATAGGCGCTTGCGATACCCTCTTGCAAGCTGCCGAGCTCGTCGTTGACGGCGATGCGCAGGGCCTGGAAGGTCTTGGTGGCGGGATGGATGCGCCCGTAGCGGTATACGCTTGGTACGCATGCTTTGATCACTTCCCCGAGATCGCGTGCGGTCTCAAACGGCTTTTGGTCACGCCTCTCTACGATCGCGGCGGCGATGCGGCGGGCGTATCGTTCTTCTCCCCATCCTGCGATGATGTCGATGAGAGATTGTTCTTCCCATTCGTTGACGATCTCGCGGGCGGTGAGTGTCTCGGACGTGATGTCTTTGACGTAGGTCATGAGGAGTGGCTCGTCGCTCAAGAATGAGAATCCCCTGCCGGCGGATAACTGGTATCCGCTCCAGCCGAGATCGAAGAGCGCTTTGTCGATTCGA
>VGJQ01000005.1 GCA_016867375.1 Candidatus Kaiserbacteria bacterium
ATGGTTGTACAGATGCCTTCGGGCTCGCCCTCGCGAAAGCGGAGGCACATTATTGCCCATTACTATTCTCACGTGCGAAAATCGCCGCGAGATTTTTTCTACCATCCACGACACGAACGATCTCGATCGCATCCTTGGTAACACGATAAAATACAACGTCGGATAGACCACTACAGAGCGGATACCTCCCAAGAGATCGTCGCGCGAACGCCCGAGAAGCGGTGCGTCTTGAAGATTTGCGGTCAATCTTAAAATATCTTGAGCATGGGCGTCTGCTATCTCAGAGGAGAAATGCTTCGCACCCCAACGCCAAATCTCCAGCAAATCGAAATCGGCTTCTGGAGACCAGATAACTGTGAACTTATGATCTGGCATGTTCGGCGTGAGCGCGTATTAGAAAATCCTCAATGGTGAGCTCTTTGCCGAGACCCGCATCAAGCGAACGAATACCCGCCGCAAGCTCAGCGCGTAAGGTATGGAGATTATCGATATAGGCACTCAATTCACGACCAATACGCTCCTGATCAGCGTCAGGAAGCTTTTGAGCCTTTTCAATCGCATACGTAAGAGCTTTGGAAGACATATTCGACATTATACCATATCAACGGAAAAACAAAATGAAGCCTTTATGCGGGATCAGAGGTGAATACGATACTGCTTCGCCCAGGACTGGAAGACTATGAGTGCCCAGAGCATAGTGAGGTGGTATTCGCGCGAATCTTGGTGCGCGGTGAGCATGGCCCCTATCTCGTCCCACTTGAACAGACCCCGTGTCGCCGCGCAATAATCGGGGCTCAGAATCTCGCGCGCGAGTGCCCCAAAGCGCTTGTGGCGCAGCCACACACCTGCCGGGGCAAACCATCCGCGTTTGGGCTCGTGATAAAGGTATTCGGGTAAGCGCCCGCGAAAGGCGCGCTTGAGCATGCGCTTGGACTGCGTGAGTGTGAGCTTCTGTGAGCGCGGGACTTGTGTGGCGAAGGCAACCACCTCGTTGTCAAGGAACGGCACGCGCGCTTCAATCGCGCTCGCCATCGACATCTTGTCGGTGCGCATGAGGCTCTCGTCGATGAGCCAGGACTGGCGGTCGGTGTCCATAAACACCTTTTCAAAACTCCCCTTCATCGGACCGGGGAAGAATGTCGATGCAAAGAAACGACGTGTCACATCGAGGTCGAATCCGGGCTGTAGCACCTTATTGAGCGCCTCGTCTTTTTGGAAGAGAAAGCGCGCAAAACGATCGACGCCGGGTACGGTATCGAGCTTCCCCACCGACCCGTTGAGCTTGTCACCTACAGTACGCAGGGCCGACGGGAGCATACGATAGTACGAAGAAAGCAGACTCAAACGATACCGTTCGTACCCACCAAAGAGCTCGTCTCCCCCGTCGCCACCGCAGACGACCGTCGCGAGAGGTTTGGTGAAGTGCGCCAGGTGGAGCATCGGAATCGCGGTCGGATTGCCAATCGGTTCATCGAGATGCCATACCATCGATTCAAAAAGGTCCGCCGCCTCATCGCTGCTGAGCATGACCTCATGATGCGTCGCGCCATAGTGTGCAGCCGTGCGACGCGCAAGCGCTTGATCGGTGTTGTATTTTTCCGGCGTCTCATCCGCACCGAGTGCAAATCCGACGCTAAACGTATTGATCGAATCGCGGACTCTTGAGACACTATCGAGTATGATCGACGAATCAAATCCGCCCGAAAGATAGATGCCAAGCGGCCGATCGGAGACAAGCTGGCGCAAGACGGCGGCGTCGATGACTTCGCAGAGTGCACTGTCTGTCACGCGCCCCCTGTAGGCATCTCGCTGTATATCGACAAATGACGCATCGGATATCGCGCCGTTCTCAAACGTCAGCATGTGTCCAGGCAGGAGCTTTTTGACCTGCTTAAACATGGTCTGTGGCGCCGGCACGTAGAGCACGCGCAGATAGTGCATGAAGGCATCACGATCAAGCTCACGCGCCACATCATGCTCAAGGATCGCTTTGATCTCAGAAGAAAAGATGAGGCGCTTGCCATCGTAGTGGTAATACAGCGGCTTCACGCCGTGGCGATCGCGCACGAGCATGAGCTTCTTTTGCGTAGCATCCCACAAGGCGAATGCAAATATGCCGTTGAGCCGCGTAAACGCCTCGCTCCCCCACTTCTGATACGCTGCCAAGATCACTTCGGTGTCACCGGTCGTCCGGTACGGATAGTCCGATAGTTCTTTTTTGAGTTCTTTGAAATTGTATATCTCGCCATTGAAGACAATCGTCGTCGCACCGTCAGCGCTCGTCATCGGCTGGGCAGCCTCGGGACGCAGGTCGATGATTGCGAGGCGATTGTGCCCGAGCGATACACCTTCGGTACAAAAGGCACCTGTCCCGTCGGGACCACGATGCTTCGTCGCGTCGTTCATCTTGTCGATGAGCGCGCGATCTTCCCAACTGAATCCATTAATTCCGCACATATGTGCGCATTATAGCCGGAATCAAGCGCGACAAGGAATGCTCTTTCTCGACATAAGTGCGCAACGAAGCAGATAGGAATTCCTTATCGGGATGCTTGAGATAGCGCCCGATCGCATCGGCGATGGTCATCGGCTGATTGTCGGCGCAATAGAGCCCCATTGGCTCAAGTACACCCTGATACGCATGGTTGGACGAGACGAGAGGCACCCCTGCGGCGAAGCTCTCGAGTCCTGCCTTATCCATGCTTTGAGTGGCGCTCAGATTGAGTGAGAGGTCGGCACGCGCGAGGATATGCGGGATATCAGCATGCTCCACAGGCCCCGTACAAGTGATCAAATACGGACGGCGCGCGATCTCTTCGTGTAAGGTACGCTGATACCCTTTATCTGCGTCGGTCACGGGAGCGCCAACGATCGTAAATGTGAATCGCACACCTCGACGGTACAGCTCATCGAGTGCATCAATCATCTCCCGTATACGCTTGGTCTCTGATACGCGACCGACCGTCACGATGCGCAAGTCGTCGCCCCGCACTTCGCGCGATGGCGAAAAAAGTCCGACCGGAATGCCATGCCCCATGATACGGACTTTTCCCGAGGGAATCTTGAAGCTCTCAGGCGACGTAGTGAAGATGATATCAGAAAGTTTCTCGGCTATACGCAAAAGCTTCGTCACACTCGAATGCACGTACCACAAACCGATCCTCCGGCCCCACATGCGCCACCAGAGGCTACCCAAGACGACATACTCCGGATTCATATGGACAAACACGACGTCGTAGCGACGATGCAAGACCAAGAGGTACCAATACAATTTTACGATGTAGCCGATCCTAGAAAAAAACCGCATCCCCTTGCCCGGAGAAGCTTCATCAGAAGAGGGTTTGCCGAGTGAATGGACGGACACATTGTGCGGCAAAGCATGTCTCCCTTCGCGCAAACACACTACATGCACCTCTTCGCACTCGCGTGCAAAAAGCGCGATCCAATCAAGAAAAAACCCAAGGACCGGATCCATACTATCGACTACCTGCGTGATAATCAGTATTCGCATGACGGCTTTATTTCACCTTATGCCTTCCAAAATCGTCTTCAATACGTACGATGTCATTTTCATCAAAGTCCCCTATCGCGATCTCGACGACCACGCCGCCTTTCTTGGATTCGAGGCGATGAATTGTGCCGAGCGGTACATGGAATATCTCGTTTTTGACGAGCTTGGTCTGTGTGAGCGGCGCGCCATGGGTGCCCGTGGTCGCGGTCGCATCGCCCTCGACGAGCATCCAATATTCACTACGCTGATTGTGATACTGCAAACTCAGGCGCTTCTTTGGTTTGATATGGAGTGTCTTGAGGTACCATTTGACGCCTTTGTTCCAGCCGTAAAACTCGCCCCACGGGCGCACGCTGCGCACACTCGCACGGATCGCATCGCGCACCATCCAGGAAGACGACTGCACCTTGCCGCCTGCTCCCACATTGAACACCGTCTTGATGTGGAGCGCGGCGCAGGCCTTTGCCTCGGGAATATTGTCGCCAAACCGATCGCCGCCGTTGGCGAAGACGGCAGGCTTGAGCTTCTTGAGCGCCCGTACGACGGATCGATCGGGATCATCCGGTTTGTGATCACTCAAGACGACGCGGTCCACGAATGGGAAGCTTTCCAGTAATTCCATACGCTCTTTCTCGGGCATAAATACGAAGCCTTTCTTATTGCGCAGCCAGTTGTCGTTGTTGAGGATGACGACGAGCTTATCGCCGAGCGCACGGGCTTCTCTGAGCATACGCACATGCCCGATATGGAGAGGGTCAAACCCGCCTGAGGTTGCGATCCATTTGACAGCTGGTTTTTTGATTGTCTTTTTCGATGCCATATGAATCACTATACTCCGAAAACGAGAAAATGATAATGACTATCGCACAAGGTGTGCCGCAGGATGGCGCTATGGTACAATCCCACCGCTATGGAAAAGATTATTCCGCGCACTACGTGCCGCATCTCCAATGAGCCACTCGTGCCGCTCTTCTCGCTCGGCGATCTCTACCTCTCAGGATTTTTGCCCAAAGGCGCGCAACCGACAGCAAGCCAAAAAGTCCCGCTTGAGATGACACTGGCTCCGCTCTCGGGGCTGGTACAGCTCGCGCACACGGCACCCTCAGATGAGATGTACCGCGAATACTGGTATCGATCGGATACCAACGAATCTATGGTCGAGGAGCTCAAGCAGATCGCCACATCCACCGCGCGCCTCATGCGTGTAAGCGTGGGCGATGTGTGGATCGATATCGGATGCAACGACGGCACACTCCTTTCGCACGTCCCGCAGGAAGCGGCGCGCATCGGCTACGATCCCAACGACTACAAGGAGATTTCACAACAGCATGCCGACCTCATCGTCAACGATTATTTCAACGCTGCCGCCTATCACAAATCTCCGTACAAAAAAGCAAAGGTCATCACCTCGATCGCGATGTTTTATGATCTGGAGGATCCGCATGCGTTTGTCCAAGATATCTACGACGTGCTCGAGGATAACGGCATGTGGGTGATGCAGATGAGCTACCTGCCGCTCATGCTCGAACAGCTCGCCTTCGACAACATCTGCCATGAACACCTCGAATACTACAGTCTCACTGCACTCAAGCACCTGCTCGACCGCCACCATTTCCAGATCGTCGATTGTCAGCTCAATGATATCAATGGCGGAAGTTTCCGCGTATACATCCGCAAAAAAGGCGCGGACGCGAGCACCTTTGCCACAGCTCCGTATCGCGACGTAGCCGCGTTTCGCGTCGCCTCCATCCTCGATCATGAGAAGCACCTCAAGCTGGACGATCCGGAAACGTATCTCGCGTTCTACCGCAAATCCTGCGATCTGCGCGATCAGACCCTCGCCTTCCTCCGCACCGAAAAGGCCAAGGGCAAGAAGATCTGGGGCTATGGCGCATCCACCAAGGGCAATACCCTCTTGCAGTGGTGGGGTATCGATCACACGCTTCTGGACGGTATCGCCGAGCGACAGCCGGCAAAATATGGCCTCAAGACGATCGGCACCAACATCCCCATTGCCTCAGACGAAGACATGCGCAAGGCGAAGCCCGATTACCTCTTCGTACTCCCATGGCACTTCATCGAATCATTCGTACGCCGCGAACAAGACTTCCTCAAGAGTGGCGGTGCATTCATCGTCCCCTGTCCCCGCTTTGAAGTCATCCGGGGGTGATTTGATGCGGACAACATACGCCGGGGCGTACGAGCAAATCCTTTTTGGGGTCTTGCGCAGCGCGACGGCGCGAGCATGAGCAATTTTTCAGCAGAAAAATATGCGACCCCAAAAAGGATTTGCTCGTACGCAGGTATTCTTAATTACACACTCCGAGTATTTACGCGCGATGCGCAGCCCCGATCTCTCGGATGTCGGATTGTATCATCATGTCGATCAGTTGTTCGAACGAGACGGAGGGCTCCCAACCGAGCTTCTGCTTCGCCTTGGACCAATCGCCGCAGAGCGCATCTACTTCGCGCGGTCGGTAGAATCGCGGATCGATCTCCACACGGACGACACCCTGCGCATCTTTGCCCACCTCTTGCAACCCAGTCCCCTCCCAGTGAATCGGCATATCGACGGACTTCGCGACCGCTTCGATCAGGTCCCGCACGGTATGCGCTTTGCCCGTGGCGATCACATAGGTATCCGGTGTGTCGGCCTGTAGCATCATCCACATCGCACGGACGTAGTCTCCTGAAAAGCCCCAGTCGCGTCCGGCCTCGAGATTGCCGATACCCACCTTCTCGCGAAACCCGAGCTTGATCTCGGCAAATGCGCGCGTCAACTTGCGTGTGACGAATATCTTGCCGCGACGCGGCGATTCGTGATTAAACAAAATTCCCGAACAGGTGAAGAAACCTTTGGATCGATACTCTTCAATGAGCCGATGCGATTTGACCTTGGCTTCCGCATACGGACTCACCGGCGAAAAGACGCTCGTCTCGGTGTGGGTCGGCGGCGTCGAGCCGTACATTTCGCTCGTCGATGCTTGATAAAATTTCACCTGCTTATTGCGGTCAGTCGCTTCTTTGAGCAAACGCTCGACGCCGTGGAAATTGACATCCCACGTCTCGTCAGGACAAAGGAACGACACGCCGACATGCGACTGTGCTGCGAGATTATATATCTCATCCGGCTTTGATTCGTCGAGTACGCGCTGCATCGTCGGAAGGTCGCGCATATTGCCATAGATGAGCTTGATGAGACCCTTGTCGTTGAGCACCTCGATAGGAGCTGGTACATCTGCGCTCGTGCGGCGCATAAATCCATAGACGTCGTAGCCTTTGTCGGCGAGAAGCTCGGCCAGATACGACCCGTCCTGACCCGTCACTCCAGTAATCAAAGCTCGTTTCTTTTCCATAAGGGCTTTAGTGTATCATATCTAGGTATTTTTCCATTCCCTCCTTGAGAATCCGCTCGTTTTCTTCCCAGGTGAAAAGTGCACGGGCCGATGTGATCGAATTATGCGAGAGTGTGGCACGCAGATGTGCATCGCGTAAAGTGAGGAGCGCTGCAAAGTACTCATCTTCGGTTTCGGCCGCCATATAATGCTGACCATCGACGAACGGGTAGTCGCCCAGATTACAACGCGGCGTGATCAGTGGGATACCACGACAGAGCGGCTCGTACACCTTTTGCTGCATGCCGACCCATTTGGGTGTCGGCGAAAGTGCGATATCCATGCTATCCATATATGCATCAAACGTATCGGCATCGATATATCCCTCATTGATGATGGTAGTGCCATTGAATCGTGGGAGATATTTGGACGGTATCCGCGCACCGGATATATGAAATACAAATGCGCCGGGACATTCTCGCTGCGCACGCTTGGCCATGGCACCCGACACCATATCGAGCCCACGCTCATTGTGCGCGACCGAATAGCCCGATCCCATGAAAAACACATGCAATGGCGATCCGTGCCGGATCTCGTGATCGTCTCGAATCAGGGGCGGCAGGCCGCGCAGCGGCAACACGATGATGCGCCGTGCGCCCCATCGGCGGTACACACTCGCCTCATACGGCGAGAGCGCGAGGATGAGCGTGCTTTGCCAAACGGTAATGATCTCACTCAAAAGCTTTGGGATGTATTTGAGATAATTGATCAAAGTGTGCCCCTCCTCTTCGAGAAAGTGTGTCGGCTCAAAATTGAGACTACGCGTCACGATCGGCACACCCGCCTTGCGCGCGACATGATACAGCGGCCAGAGGTAAGAATAGTCGAACCATGCGATGTCCGGCTGTACGCGAGCAAACTCCTGTGCGTACACATGCTGAATCTCACGCTCAGCATATTCGTATGCAGCACCGTCGAGATACAGCGGATTGCGAAGCTTGCCGAGATGATTGACTATGCGCCGCCATCTTGAAATGCCTCGCTGACTGTATTTGTACGGCACCGTGATGAGACGTATCCCCAGACTCTCTGCCGCCGATTTCAAATAGCCGCGATCGGCGTATTCCCCTATCTTGGAAATCACCGTCACCTCATATCCAAGCCGCACGAGCTCTCGCATCCCTCCCGCACGATCCGCCTGATCGCACCCGGTCTCCGGCATGGGAAAGACGGGGGTGACGAGGAGAATCTTTTTCTTGGCCATCATGCTTACGGAGTATACACGACAATGTCCCCGCTCTCGAATACTTTGCGCAGTCCCGGGATGGTATCGATATCCCACTCCGGATGCGCGGCGCGATCCCAGATCACATAATCGACACGATAGCCAGCAAGCACCTGCATAAACGAACGGGATTTTTGAGCCCCCCATTCCTCAATAAGCAACTGGATGTCCGCCTCTGGATAGCGTTCGATAGGCAATGGCTCAAGACCCAAGACACGGCGAAGCTTGTTGAGGCTGCGCGTATGTGCCGATACTTCGATGTAATAATTGCCATAGACCTGGCGTTCCATCGCGAGTCCGTCGGTCATGCGATCACGCGTCAACTCAGTGTCGAAATAGTGCGCCGCGAGAAATCGTGAACGCATCTCGCGCTGCGGCATGATGTAGAGACCGGCAGCACTCGAAAAGAATACGTTGTTGTGCGTATAGGCAGGGATGATATTGGAGAGCATCTGATCCGTATACACCACGTCATCCTTATTCGTATACTCATTGAGCCACGTCAAGACCGGTGCGTACCGCTGTGATGCGATGAGCTCGGGCGAAGGCACGATCTGCCGCTGCATAGTCTGCAAAGCGCTCGCGATCGAAAACGCAATAATGAAAGACAGTATCGCTTGCTCAAGGAAATCGCGCCATGATCCTACACGCCTCAAGAGCGCCTGTACACACACGGCTACCGCAAAGAAATCCGCATACATCGATATCCAGTGGTAGTGCGTCGAAAACTCGAGATTGAGTCCTGTCACCAGATGGTGATTGGTCGCGATCACTCCCGAGAGCACACCGGAGACAGCGATAAGCGAGAGCGGCGTGAGTGCGAGTATGCGCATGTGCCACAAGACGCCCATAAGCAGAAGCACTGCCGCCCCAGAGAATACAATGAATATGCCCGACGGCGAGTAGGTCGTGATCATGCCGACGCGCGCAAGCGATTCCTGATAATACGGGAGTGATGCCGTCTCGCGAAGTGTCAAAAAATACGGAATACCGAGCACGAGACCGATACCAGATATTTTGGCGATTACAGCATGGATGCGCTCACTGCGCAGGCATACAAAAGCGCCCGCCCCAGAAAGGCCGAGCAATACAAACGCATACGTCCAGTAGTATGTGTAGACATAGAAGAGTGCGCCAAGCGAAAATGCCGCGGCGATCATCCATGTGCGCTTGCGCGTGATGACTGCCTGTAAGAAAAGTGCGAGGAAGACGAGATAAAAGATGAAATTGAACTGCGGTGAAGGTGAGCGATTGTACACTTCAAGATAGAGGCCGATCGATGCAAATCCTGAGAGCACGATACTGATCAGGTGCTCACGGGTATAGAGCATCGCGACGATATACGTGAGTACGACAATGACACCAGGAAGCACGAGGTCCCAAAACATCTGTCCATCGTGTACATCGCCAAAGAGGAGGTCGCTCCCCCACGCAAGCAACGCATCAGGGATCCATACCTGCAGACCTGGTTCGTCCTTGTGTTCGTAGAGGTACGGATTACCCAGAGTCGGATAGCCGTCGAGCACATCGTGCTGACGCGTCATGTAGTATCCCTCGTCCGGGTTCATCTCCTGCCGGATGCCGGCATACTGATCCCCGAGTGAACGGTAGAGTATGAGCTGCGGCGCGAGCGTGAATGCACCCGCAAGCACCGCGACGAGTATGACTCCGAGATAGCGCTGGTAGAAATCAGACATCATGCACCTTACGCGCGATCACAAACATATTGTCGCGGAGATTGATCGGAAGCTTGATCCAGCGGAATATACTGTTGTCGGTCATGCGCGCGAGCACGTCCCACATCGCGAGCCCCTGCCAGCTCCAAAGCATTTTGAATACATATGGTACCGAGAAGGTCTTGCCCATACGTGAGGATTCGACGAGCTCAAAACCAGCCTGACCCAAGAGCATATTCATGTTGCGACGCGCGTAGTAATGCACATGCTCAGGCGGCACGAGAAGCTGCCATTTGCCTTTGAGCAAGCGCGCCCACACACTCCCCACATCGGGTGTATTTATCACCAGGATACCGCCTTTGGGCAACATACGATTGGCTGCTGCAGCAAGCGCCACCGGATCGGCGACGTGTTCGATGACATCCCACATCGTCACCGCATCCACCTTGGGCAGATTGGTCATATGGGTGACATCGCCGAGGATCATGCCATGTCCGCGTTCTGCCGCTTCCTTGGCGCCATATGCAGAGACCTCGCTCCCCTGCGTCTTCCAGCCGCGATCACGCGCCACATCGAGGAAATAGCCTGTCGCCGCACCTATGTCGAAAATCTTTCGACCGCCGACCTTCGCCTCGACCTTTCCAAGCGCCCATTCAAATGCGGCACGCATAGGCTCTTTGTCTTTGTCGTAATCGGTGTAGCCGTGTGACTCTTTTTGGTCGACGTTGTGGAAATACTCTTCGCCGTAGATCGCTTCGAGATTCGACGGCATCGGGTACACAAATACGAGATCACAGTCTTTGCATTGGAAGAGCCGATATCCGCGCTTGTGGCAGTAGAAGCGAATCTCGGGCGATCCGCAGACCGCACACGAAAATGGAAGCGTGTCGGACGCATTACCCAACGGATGATACCCCTTGAGGCGTCGCGCCAAAAGCCGCCACGGCAATAGCACGCCTTCGCGCACCACGTGTGAAGAAATCTTTGATTCCCCTTCGCGGCGCGCCTTGAGATTGATCGGCACTTCTTTGACCGTCGCGTGCGCTTCGCGAATCGCATGGTATTTGAGATCAATGAGAAAGGCGTAACCGGATGCCGGGACACGGTCGAGATCAAGGCGATCGAGCAGCGTGCGCGAGAGCACAAGAAAACCGGCTGTCATATCATGCACGGGCATACCTGAAAGCATGCGCGCATAGAAGTTGCCGCCGCGCGAAAGAATGCGTCGCCAGAGCACCCACTGACCGACCACGCCGCCAGACGCATACCGCGAACCAATGACAAGCTGATACTTCTCGCTCGCTTTGAGCAGATCTTTGAGATGACCGACATCGTGCGTACCATCGGCATCCATGGTGATGATCTTACCCACATCGCCCTGTGCGAGCGTGTGGCGTATGCCATGCTTATATGCCATACCGAGCCCCTCCTTTTTCTGTCTGCTCAAAAGCGAGAGCTTGGGGTACTTTTTCATGAGCACGCGCACCGCATCATCGGTACGATCGGGAGAATTGTCGTCGATAACGGTGATATACAGATCCGGATGCCTGGCAAATATCTCAGGGACGATAAGCTTGATGTTTTCCCGCTCGTTGTACGTCGGCATCAATATGACGGTCTTGGACATGGCAGGATAGTACCCCATGAGCCCCTCGGAGGCAAGAAATTCTCTCACTGAGGCACGGATCTTGAACTTAGGTCCCGTTCATAAATAACTGCAACACAAAATGAACGGGCCCATAAGTGTAGTCCATACATAACGGGTACGTTATGTATGGACGAGCCCTTATTGGTTTTTGTTGTCTTCTTGAGTGTGCTGCCGAAACGTAATCGCGCGATTGATGAGGAAGCTCAGGAGAGCCACGCCCGAGACGATGATTGTCTCGGCGACGAGGTACCAAATACGGAAGAAGTCGACGTGTGTGCTTTCGAGAATCGTTTTTGTGACCGAAAGCGAGAAGGTATTGATAAAGAGCGATGCAAGCGCGATCAGTGTGTACCACACGAATTGTCGCGGCGCGCGATGATGCGCACCATCCCGGAAACTCCAATACTTTTGAAGTGGAAACGTAATCGCGAGCGCCGTACAAAAACCGACCACGACACCCCAGAGGTACTGCTCCCGCAAGCCCAGAAGTGCGACCCACGCCCACAATGTACATACTTGGACGAACGCACCAAAGACGCCCGTGATCCCGTACCGCACTAGCAACCGATACTTCTCGGGCACGAGACCTATCATACGCCGATTGCACGGGCGCTGCCGCTCGTGGGGTAAATCGCTTCAAATAGACGCGGGATGATGACCGAGAGCGAGTGCTCACGCTCGACGTATGCCCGCAGCGCAGCGGCTTCGCGCGCCCGCTGTTCTGGAGAAAGCTTGAGCGCTGCGCGGATCGCTACAGCGAATGATTCAGGCGATGATTCCGCGACGAAAAGATCATCACGTACGACACCTTTCATACTAGGTTCAGACGTCACGACGAGGCATCCTGCGGCCATTGCTTCAAAGAGCGCTTTATTAAAACCACTCACAGACCCTGCGTGTACAAAGATGTCGTGCGCGGCATACACGCCCGGCATCTGCGCATGCGGTACAGCACCAGCAAACGCGATCAAACCCTGCTCTTCGTGAGCCTTGTGCCGCGTACGTAATGCTGCTTCATGCGCTGCATCGCTCTCTATGACCGCCGTCCCGTATATGTCGAGTCGCAACCCGGCAGCCTGCTGTGCAGCCTGCGTCACTGCATCGATGATGGTATTCAAATGCTTTTCTGGCGCGATGCGTCCGGCAAAGAGCAGCGACCTCGGCTGCGCCGTACGCGCTGAGTGTGCAAACACTCTCGTCTCGATGCCTGCCGGTATCTCTTGCGCATGAGAGAAGCCTGCGGCCATGGCACGATCGTCTGTATAGAAGACGACGTCGGCAAAACGCGCTGCGATGCGTATCTTCCACCGCTTCTCCTGTGCATTGGAAATGAGGGCGGTCTTCTTGCCCAAGAGCCGCCAGAGAAGCCCCCCGAGGATCATGTATTCGGTATTGATATAGACGAGCACGGTGTCGTAGTCGCGAGCGTAGCGCCACGCATACCACCAAAAGCGCACGGTGTAGCGCATGCGCTTCCAAAAACGCGGACCACGCAGCGTATCCTTACCGAGCGAGAAAGCACGGACATTGTCGGGCAGACCTTTCGCCGTGCCCTGCAGGTACGCGATCGACACATGCTTGGTGCGGCGCGCGAGCTCATCGACCCAGGCATGGAAAAATCCAAGCGTCGGATCGCGCTCGTCGGCCGATTGCGCACAGATGAGCAATCGGATATCCGCGACCGGCACAGGAGCAGCAGACGCCTGTGGTGTAGCAGGTATATGTTCGAGTACATGCTCTCCGTAGACGCCCGAAAGCAGATCGAGGTCTTTGCCGGTACTGCGCAGAAGCTCGATGTTTTTCTGTTCGTGGGCACGCATGAGGGCGACACCAATCTTATCTGCCGGGAAGCGCTTCTCGTAGATCTCGCGCAAAGCCGCATAATCTTTGATGAAGCAATGTCCACCGGCGCCGCGTCCGCTTTTGTGCACGGGCTGTGCATAGCGATTCGGAATGAACGGATCGGCGAGCACCGCCTTGTGTATGACACTCCAATCCGCACCAAGCCCGGTCGCGAGATCGTACATCATGTTGAAAAACATGATCTGCGTATACGCGCTGCCATTGTGCGTGTATTTGATGATTTCTGCTTCGACACTCTTGCACGTGATCGATGCGGGAGACTTCGGCAGAGTCGAGTGGAGGATGGCAGCCGCGGCACGCTGCTTATCGGTGTCCTGCGTCAGACCAACGATATTGAAAAAGGGATTAGCGACATCATAGGCAGCAGTCGCCTCGCTCAAAAATTCGGGAGAGAAGAGCACGATCTGCTTGGGGCAATTCTTTTGGATCGCTTCGGCAGTGCCGGGAAGGATGGTCGATTTGATGACGGCGATCCTCCCCTCGCCGACGAGCCCGACGGCATCCTCGACGATCGAATAATCAAACCCTTCAGGGGTGGTCGGGGTTGGCACCGCGATCAAGACAATATCGCAATCCTTAATCTTGTCCTTATTGGCTCGATACGGCTCCTCAAGCGCGTACCGGACCGTCCGGAAGCCCCGATGCTCGAAATCGTCGGCATAATGCTTGCCGATCCAGCCCTGCCCAATGAAACCGATGAGGGGGTTTTGCGCGGTCATACGTATTATTTGCATTATGCTCACTATGCATCAAATGCGCAACATCTTGCATTTTCTTAAAAAATTCCCCGAATCAACCACCTCGCCCCAGAGGGGCGGGGTATGAAAGGAACCCCGCCCTAGACGGGCGGGGTATGGGCCTTTGGCCAATCCAGCGATGGGACCGCTAGATCTAGGTGAAACGTATACTTCTCGACACGAACACAAAGTCGATCTGTACCTTCAGATTCTCATTCGCGGTACGCTCACGAGAATTGACGCACCAGCGTGGCTGTGGACCCTCTTTGTTCCAGAAGAGAGTGACCAAAGAATCAGGTAAAAAGAGTTGATACGTGCCTCGGACCAGATTGATATCACCGTCCTTTACCTGCTTGATCAGCCGACAAATCAATCTTTCAGTGAACAGGTGTCCCTCGGGAAGACATGCTTCAATCTCTTTACTACTCAAGAGCGACGCTCCCCATCCCTTTGCAGCACATATGTCTTGGGGGCTATATCCGATAAGGTATAGAAAATCGTCTCCTTCGACATCGCCTCTTACTTTGGCAACAACCCGACTCAGAAAGCTCGGATGGACCCATAAGCCCGGCTGACCTTTGAAATATCTTTCAGCACTGAAAGGTGCCTCCAGAGGAGGAAGTATATTGGAGAAAGATTTCGGGATTTCTGACTCAGTCATAGCAGCCCTTCCCTTTTTTAAGATCTGATCTCTGACGCAACCATACTATGAATGGGGCGCAGTAGTCAAGAAGTACTCGCCGCGATGTCTTCAGCGTACCGTTTTACGTACTCTTCGAAGCTTTGGTACGGATACTTGTCCAGATGATTGCCACGTGGGCGATCCTCCGGCACAACAAACCATTGCCTGATCGCCTGCGCAAAATCCTGCGGCTTCACGACCGTGGCACCCATCTCACGCGCGCAGCCGACATCGGTCGAAATAACGGTTTTGCCTGACGCGAGCGCCTCGACGATCACAACACCGTATCCCTCGTACAAGGACGGGACAAGCACCAAATCAGCAAACGCGTAGTATGGTGTACTATCCTTCTCTCCCTCAAATGCGACGCGATCCGCGATACCCAGCGTGTGTGCAAGCATCACCAGACGCCCATGTTCGCTCCCATCACCGACGATAATGAGATATGCGTCTTTCGGTGCTGCCTGGGTAAACGCGTGCATCGCAAGAGCCACATTCTTCTCTGGCTCCAGTCGCGCCACCACCAACACCTTGTACTTGCCCCACCCGAGACGACCCGTGAACATCGGATCAGGCACTGCATGCTGAATCCGTCCGATATCGACAAAAATGGGCAGAACGGTAACCGGCACTCGAATCCCCCAATCCCTCTCGAGACCTTCTTTGAGGCGATTGGAGACCACGCGAATCCGCGTCGCATACCGCACCACAATCCAAGCGATAAACACACGTACCTTATTAAGCAGCGAATGCCGCGCATATGCAGGAGCAAGAAAATCCGTGTGAACTTGGACATGTAGCGGCACACGCATCGCGATCGCCATGCACATACCCAAAAGCCCCGTCTCAAAAGGATCCTGTACCGAGATCACATTGGGTCTCTGGAGTCTACGCGCAATACGGATAGTGTCGATGCCATAGAACAATTTTGATGTCGAACGCGTAGGATAGATGCAGACTTTCGGCGATGCCTTAAACGGCATCCGCTTATCGCCGACGAGCGAAAAGCCTATGATATCGAGTGCTTCAAAATATTCCCCATACGCCTTTTGTCTTTCGACTGCGGGAGAGTCGGGATACAAAATCCCCCGCTTCGATCTGTCGGCACTAATCTGCAATACCCGTATCTCTTGTCGAGGTCTGACATCGACAGACTCAGTGACGACGTCGGTCAGGCTTTCGTCATCTGGCATACCGATCATTATCTTGAAGAGTTCGGTATACTCACGCACGACCACATCCCAATCTCGATCAATATGAATTGCATGGAAACGTGCCGCAAAATCGGCGTACCGCACATCGTCGGCGAGCATCGAGAGCTTCTGCGCGATATCGTCGACTGAGTGCGGATCGATCATCTCGGGAAACTGATCGCGGATTGGTAGATAATTCTCCTGTGTGATTATGGACGGCAGACCGATCGCGATCGCTTCGTATACCTGATTGGGTGAGATGTCGGTCCAGCTCGGGAGCACAAACGCCCGTGCATCTTTGACACGCTCCAAGGCCGCCGCACGCGGCATAGCAGGCAGCATATTCACTCGATTGGCGATTTGTAGCTCGTTGATCAATGTCTGCAGCAGCTCTTTCTGCGGACCGTCGCCGATGATGGAGAGCGTGTACTCAAAAGGCAACGCGGCTTGGGCAAACGCGCGGATCAGCGACGAGACGTTTTTCATCTCGATGAGCCGCCCCCAATACACAATCTCTTTGGTTGGAATACCGCGCGTGATACTAGCTAGATTGTCGCGTGAGATAGGATTTGCTATCACTGACGTCGCGTCGAAGCGAAGATTGTAGTAATGCGCATAGAGCGCGCGTTGTGATTCGGAATTGAAGACTATATGCACTGCACTGCGCAGGATGGCGCGTATGACAAAAAAATAAATCGCGTATATACCCTGTCTGTGAATGCGCCGCACGTAGAAATCCTTGAGCGATAGGGGCGGCGCGCCAGATTCGAGATACTTCTGCTCCCATGCATAATCACCTCCGATGCGCACGATGTACGGCTTACCGACCACCCATGCCGCAAGTGTGACGGGCAATCCGGCAGCAAACCAATCGAGAGTATAGACGACATCGCACCAGCGCATATGAGCGTAACACGCGAAGAAAAATCGGATGCGATTGAAGAACTTATTGCCACGCACGACACGCACCAGCTTAAATGGATATGAACCATCCTTCTGAGTATCTGCCATATCCGAGTACGTGGCGACCGTTACCTCAATACCCTTTTCGACGAACAGTGCCGCAAGCCGCGGAGCATAGGTCGCCGGCCCGCCGGATTCGGGCTCGAATATGCCTGTCGTAATGAGGATGCGCATGGGATAACTATAGCAAAAAAAACGAGCCGCTTGAGGGCGGCTGTTTTGGTTATACGGAAATGCTATTCGTTCGCCACTTTTTCTTCGCTCGAGTCTTCGGTGGCGATGGGGGCAGATTCGGTGATCTCCTCTTCGCGAGCCTCTTCGACTTCGACTGCTTCTGCGATAGGCTCGGCCTCGGGAGTAGCTTCTTCGGCCGGCTTTTCAGGCGCGACAAACTTTGGGAGGACGTTGATCTTTTTGCCTGCAATGATGCCGGAGCTTACGAGCATATTGTGCATGGTATCGCTCGGCTGTGCGCCCTGCGAGATCCAGTATTTGATACGATCGGCATTGAGGGCCTTCTCCTTGGTCTTTGGGTTATAGCTGCCGACCTTCTCTACGAAATTACCGGTCTTGGGACCGCGGGTGTGCTCGGTGACGATCACCCGGTATGAGGGGCTATTGATGCGTCCGACGCGCTGTAATCGAATCTTTAACATAGTTGCGCCACTGTATCAGACAGGCCCAAAAAGGTCAAATTTCCAAAAGTAAAGGGCCCCGACACTGTAGCAAACAGCGCGGGGCCCCGGAGGAGGTCCTGAGCTCGAATCGAGGACCTTAGATACATTATAGCACACCCATATTTTTTTGCAAGCCCCCTTATTTTTTGCTTGTTTTCAACCATGTCTTCCCTATATCCCGACGAGGATACGTTGGGCCTCAATCCACTTCATTCCGAGCCAAATAGAACTTGTTTGTTGCTTTTTCAAAACGGATTTTGAATTTTAGGAAAAAAGTTGCCTGCCCTAGCAAACCATCCATAGGGAGATTCTTTGGTCCCGTTCATACATAAGTTCAACTAAAAATGAACGGGCCCATAAGTGTAGTCCTCAAATAACGGGTACATTATTTGAGGACGAGCCCTTACCGAAGAAAACAGGTGTACGATATTCGACCTTAAAATCAGGGATCGCAATCTTCACTTCTGTCACAAAACCATCTAGTGATCCTATGCCACCCAATACACTCTTCCTGCATTGAGACTCATCAATTCCTAAAGCCTCTGCGATATTGGAATGCAATACGGTGCCGTCCGTACCAGAATCAATCATGGCAAATACCGGGACTTTCTCGCGTCCATCTAATGTACACACTTCAATAGATATGAGCGGTCGATGGACCCAGCTCATGCCAGGTCCAGCTTGGATTTTATAGTCGTATTCTTTCCACTTGACCCGCTTCATGTGAACGAAAAACAATACTCTAGATCAGACCGCAACACTCTCATATATACATAGTCGTTCTTATGCTCCCCAAGACGGTCACGCAAGACCTTAAGATTCGCCGCGCAATCAACAACCTTCCGATGGTTCTTCGTAAGAGCGACCCACTTGTCCTCATGCTCTTTGCCCAAGATCCTTGAAAAATCGGCATTTACTTTCATATGCTCAATTGTAGCATACTTACTAATTTGTCACTTTTTAGATTCGACTAGATTGACGGGACCAAATAGTACCCCAGTCCCCGAGGAGCTTTTATTCATTCCCTAACATAGGGATATGACTTAATCTGTCTATTTTAATAGTATAAGGATCAACAAAATAATTATGATTGTAGTAGCGCTTAGACTTGCAATCCATCCACCGATTAAAAATAAGACGCCGATACTAATCACAGCGAGTCCGAGATAAATCAGTAACTTCAATATCTTGATCACTATTTCCCAGCCTAGTCCGATAAACGTTATTATTGATAGCTTAATCGATGCAATAATTTCATTGCGATATTTCCTATTTAACATTTTGATTAGGTCCGAGCGAAGTAGTATCAAAACGACTCCAAGTAAATAGGTCCAAATAAAGTAGGTCGCGAACGTATCGTTGTCTAGAAACCCGTTAAAAAACGCTATCCCAGCTATTAACCCAAATATGATAACGTAAATACCTGCTAGCCATTTTAGAATTCTAACAACGGCTATGTATATTTCCTGTCTTATATTCATGGTGGTTATTTAGCCACTTTTTCTGCCTCAGCTAACTTTACTGACAAGAGCTTCGAAACACCGTCGGAGCCCATGGTCACGCCGTAGAGCTCCCCTGCCGCGGCCATGGTCGCTCTATTGTGCGTGATGACGATGAGCTGGCTGTGCGCACCCAAGAGACGAATCATGTCGGCATAGCGCTTGCTATTGGCTTCATCGAGAGCGGCGTCGGTCTCATCGAGGATGAGAAACGGCGGCGGATTGACCTGCGACATCGAGAAGATAAGTGCGATCGACGTGAGCGCACGTTCACCGCCGGAGAGCACTTCGAGTCCGCGGACTTTCTTGCGCGGCAGAGAGACCGAAATCGAGAGTCCGGCGTAGAGCGATTCTTCTTCCGCGCCGATATCTTCCACCTCGTCATCTTCAGCAAGGTCCGACCTTGCTGGGCGGGTGGGCTTTTCGATTGTGAGTTTGGCTTCGCCGCCACCGAAGAGTTTGGAAAAGAATTCTTGGAGCGCGACATTGATGTGCGTGAGGCCTTCGGCAAAGCGCTGGTCGATCGTCTTCTCGAGCTCCGCAATAATGTCGCGCAGGGATGCTGCAGAGCTTTCAAGATCCGCCAATTCTTTGGAGAGAAATTCATCACGCTCTTTGGTCTGATTGAATTCCTTGATCACGGCGTCGCTATTGCCTATCCCTGCCTCTTCGATCTTGATCTTGAGACGCTCCATCGCGCGGCGACGCTTCTCCTGCACTGAGCGATCTTCTGAAAGCGCGCCCTGCGGTATCTCACTGCGATCCCACCCATGGATGGCCGCACCGATGAGTGCGATGCCCTCACGCACCTCCTCTTCAAAACGCTCACGGGCAGATGCTACGGCCGTACGCATCGTCTCCACCTGCGCGAGCTTCGCCCGCGCCTCGCGCAGACGCCCTTCAAGCGCGATCGTATCGCGCTCTGCGACGAGTCCTGATTCGCGCACATGGATCAATTCCTGTCGAAGTGATTCGATCGCCTCCATGGCATCGGACTCTTTCTCCCGCGCATGCTCGAGTGCTTTGGAAAGCTCGGCGACTTGTCGTCCCTGCTGCACATTCGGTGCATGGACCTTGTCGGCAAACCCTTCAAGGAATGACGTGATGAGGTCGCGTGCGCGTTTGAGGAAAGTATGTATTTCGCCCGGCTCTCTGGCTTGCTCGATATGAGTGAGGACGTCTTCGATATCCGCGGCAAATGTCCGTGCAGATGCGCTCGATATACTTTCCGTGACAGTGACGCCCGCCGCCTCCAGCGCCCCTTCTGCGCGCCCGAGCTCGCGACTCACACGTCCGCCTTCGGCCCGCGCCTGTGCGAGTGTATGCTCAGCGTCGCGCAACTTCGATTGGATGCCGGTAGTGGCGGCCTCGCCGCCGCCGGTGCGTTTTGATCGTGCATCTTCGAGACTGCGTGCTGTGTCACGGACCTCCGTATCAAACACGCGCGCGTCATCGCGCAAACGGACATCTTCTTGTGTGATCCAGGCATGCTCGCGTGCGAGATACTCGTGCATCTGTGCGGCGAGCTCGTCGCGGAGTTCGCGCGCCTTCTCGATCTTTTCGACCTGCATGCGCAGGAAATGCAGGTGGGGTCCTATCTCGCGCCGCAGGGATTTTGTCTTGTCGATATTGACGGCAGTCTCTTGCAGCTTGCGCTCGCTCTCGGCCTTTTTGTGCTGGTAGAGTTTGAGGCCGAGCGCGTCTTCGACCATCTCGCGGCGCTCTTTGGCGCTCGCATTGAGGATCCGGTCCGCTTCGCCCTGCGAAATGATCTGGTACCCCGAGCCGCCGATATTGGCTCCAGCGAGAAGGCGGATCACGTCTTTGAGGCGGACCTGCGTGCCGTTGAGCAGGTACTCATTCTGGCCGTCGCGATGCACGACGCGCTCGACGGTCACCTCGGGAAAATCGATATCGAGGAGCCTTTTGCCCGTGCGGTCTGTCTCGTTGTCGAAGACGACCTTGACGCTCGCGCGATTGGCGCGCGGCAATGCAGGGCTGCCGCCCCAAATGAGATCCTCGCCTTTTTTGGACCGAAGTGATTTCATCGACTGCTCACCGAGTACGAAGCGGAACGCTTCGGCGACATTGGATTTGCCGCTGCCGTTGGGCCCGACAATCGACGCGATGGAGGAGGTAAACGCGAGCCGCTCTTTCTTGCCGAAAGATTTGAATCCGAGCAACTCTATGGATTTCAGATACATCGCCATTTTGCTATTGTATCAAATATCTGCCCAATGCCGGCAAAAAAAGGGATCGCAATGAGGTCATCATTGCGATCCTTAGTTTTTGCTCCCGACAAACAGTGCAGTGCCAAGACGTCCGAGGAATCCGAAAAGAAACCATGTCTGAGCTTCCACATTCCACCATGGAGCATATATGAGTGAGACCGAGATCTCGATCCATTCACGCAGGTCTTTCCTGAAGAGCTCGATCTGCGTGCGATCTTGCACATCTACCTTGGCAGGCAATGCTCTGATCGCATCTTCGGTTTTGGTAATGACGTCGAGCAACTCCAGAAACGCGCTTGCTTTCGGCGGCGGATCAGTATCCGCACGCTTCACTTTTTTCGTCCGCGGACCAGCTGCGATATAGCGATTTTTTGCCTCCAAGAGACGAAGATAGTTCTTTTCGACCACCTTGATAATCGCTTCTTCGGCCACTGTGACATGTTCCCGATGAGCCGTTTGCACACACCGATCCATGTAGGTATCTACAGCATGCTGTTCATCGAGATTTGCGGTCGCATCGTGCACGAGTGCGGCGAAGACATTGAGACACCCCAGAAAATGTTGCGATTTCTCGACTTTCTTCATCGGCGCCGGCCGAGGAATCCGGAGAGAAATGTCCATGATCTCTTGGATCATTCGCGGTATTTCGATTTTTTGAGGTGTACGACGGACTCCGAATTCGTGGAGCTTGTCATACGCTTCCAAAAATACCGCCTTCGTGGATGCACCGGTCTCTTGCTCAGAGAGGACTTTTGCCCGCTCCGCAAGGCTATATGCCGCGCTGCCCACCGCTTTACGTGTGTCGGGACGCGACATCCTCACTGAGGATTTCAGTACATTCTCGTGCAGCTCCCACATCCTCCGAAAAAAGAGGATGAGGATACCGATGAGAATCGCTGCCAAAATGAGAGCACTTGCGGCAAACGGCTTCGGATCCCCAGTCGTCAGTACCCCGTCACCAACCTTGGTCGGATCGACGATCAGGAACGGGTCGATGATCTTTTCCTCAAACATGACTCCCTCCTTTCCGTGGGGTCCATGGCTCTGTTCTAGTGTGAAAATACGCCTATTTGAGCTTCATGTCAAATTCATGAATCATCAGGGTGCTCTTCGTACCGCCTGGGGGTCTGTACCTTCGATGCGATATGCTATCTTTGCGCTATAGCGCCGTGATAGCATATCCGGCCGTATGGACGAGCCCTTCGGTCCCGTTCATAAATAACTTCAACATAATATGAACGGGACCATAAGTGTAGTCCACACATAACGGGTACGTTATGTGTGGACGAGCCCTTACCAGTTTTTCGCTACAAGGGCCTTCTGCGCGGCATCCTGTTCTGATTCTTGTTTCGATTTGCCTTCCCCCACTGCCGCGCGCGCGCCACCTAAATATACAGCGGTCATGAAGCGCTTATCGTGATCGGGGCCGACCTGACTGACCAGCTCGTAGGTGGGCGTGATACCCATTTTCTCCTGGGCGATTTCCTGCAGCCGACTCTTCGAGTCTTGCCAGAGGCGCTTCTCGACGACCTCATCGGCTTTGTGGAAAATGTTGGTAGCGATGAATGTGCGTGCAGCGTCGTATCCGGCATCGAGATAGATGGCGCCGATCATCGCCTCAAATGCATTGGCGAGGATGATGGAGCGGGCGCGGCCCGTGTCTTTGGCCTCGCCGCGCGAGAGCAGCATATGATCGTTCATACCGAGCTTCGTCGCCGCATCCGAGATGGATACCGTATTGACGAGCGCGGCACGATAGGCGGTGAGATCACCCTCGGGCTTTTCGGGATATTTTGCAAAGAGGAATTCGGTGACGGCGAGTTCGAGCACCGCGTCGCCGAGAAATTCAAGACGTTCGTTGTGTTCGCGGCCGGGCGTCCTGTTTTCATTGAGATAGGAGCGATGCGTAAACGCCGTCTCGATGAGGCGTTTGTCTTTGAATGTGTATCCGATACGTTCTTCAAATGCGTCGAACGACATACCTGCCATTATACGTTATTCTCCCACTTCATCGATAATTAGCGCTTGCCTCGCTGAGCAAGGATGTTGATCGCCCGTGTCACCACAGGAAGGATGTCGTCGTAGAAATTGAGCTCGCCGACCGAAGCAAGCGGAAACCACTGCGCATCATCAAGACCTCCTTCGCGCTTGAGTGTGAGGTCGGCGAAAGGTGCGCGGGCGAGAAAATAGGTCGCGTGACGGCGCTTCTTGCCTCCCGGCACATTGGTGTCGTTGGCGATGTATTCGTTCTCGCCAAGCGGGTCTTCGATTTCCGCATCGAGTCCGGTCTCTTCGCGAATCTTACGCAAAGTGCCGGCGGTCTGATCTTCGCCGGGCTGCAACTTGCCCTTGGAGAGAGTCCAATGTCCGAATATGTCGTGGACGAGTGCGAGATACACCTCATCCCCTTCGCGCGCATAGACGACGGCCCCCACGAGCTCCTCGACAGGCATTGGCGCCGACTTGCGTTCATTGCGTCGCGTCACACCATCAGCTTTTCCTGGGCTCCCCAATTCGATATACACGGCACCCAACACACCATTGACGAAACGACTCGACGAGGCGCCGCCAAAACCCTTGGCAAGCTCGATTGCTTCATTGATTGCTACTTTGGCGGGCACTTGTGTGCGATCGGCAAAGAGGAGCTCAGTGAGGCCGAGACGAAGGATATTGCGGTCGATAGCGGCGATCTTTTCCAGCGGCCACTCCGGGGCGGCACGTACGATGACTTCATCGATCTCCTTTTGCTTCCCGATGATCATCTGTAGGAGATTCTTCATAAACGGCACATCAGAGTCGCGCGTGCCAAATTCCCGTCCATAATCCGAAAGACGGGCTACACACTGATCAAAAGTCATTTCTCCACCCGACTGATCACGCTCGAATAGCACTTGGAGGACAACTGACCGCGCTAAGTGTCTGTTTGCCATTGAGATGAATGATCAGGTGATAAAGAGCAAGAAATTCTAGGGGGAGATTAGGTGGCTGCGGCCTCGGATTCTTTTTCGGTAACGGGGCGATCGGCACTGTGTCGCTTGGCACGGCGGGCCTCACGATTGGCGCGCGCGACGACGTCGATCACGACCTTATCATTGTACTTGCCGCATTCGGGACAGGCGCGATGAGACTGGCGCAAAGCGCCGCAGGAGCAGGTGGAAAGGCGCACGCCGGAAATAGCATGGTGGCTGCGTCGTTTGCCTGTTTTTGAGCGGTTGACCCGCATTCGGACTACCATAGCGGCAATTGTAGCCTAATTCCTACGCTTTGCAACCTATTTGATGACAATGGGGATAGTAATCGAATCGTCGTTCTCGGGTAGGCCCGAAGGGTTGTCACGTAGGAGGATCAGGTCGGCCGGGCCCTTGTAGCCACCTTCGATCGTAACCGTGGATTTGAAGGTGACCAGCTCGGTGGTCATCCAGTCGGTCTGTGCCTGGGCATGCGTCCGAGCGATCTTATTGCCGTCCTTGTCGCGCACCATTACGGGAAATGACGCCTCGAAATACCAATTGCCAGGGGCCTGGCCCGTCACCTCAAATGTGCTACCCACCTCGCTCCCAGAGACCGGCAGAGATACCTGCACGCGCGCCGAGAGTGGCTGCTCGGGAGCGGGCGGTGTAAGCTCCGGCGTGGTGGCCTCTGACACCTCCGAGGGCGTGGTCGTGGCAGATGAAGAAGCGGAAGGTGATGCCGGCTGTGCAAAGATGATCCACCCGAGCACACCGATGATGACGAGCAGAAAGATGACTATGACAGACCAGATGAAATTACCCATATACACATGATACTACAAAGCGGGTGCGCGGGATATTACGAGAGGAACATCGCGCAGCTTCCGGAGACGAGGCCGGACGGCTGACACCATCTCTATATTTATTTACCATTGAAGGTACTTGTTTATGATTCGCGACCGCGAATCATAAACAAGTACGGAACCCCGCGTACCGTACCACCTCCCTTGATCACTGTCCCGTCACGATCAGATACGCATCGGAAATCTTCGCCTTGAGGACCGTAATCGGGCTCTGCGCACATACCCGATCGAGCTCTGCTGCATCATCGGCAGTGAGCGCGATTTTGGTACCTCCATTGACCTCTGCCATGATCGCATAATCACCATCGACATGATCAAGACCGATGGCGTGCCCCATCTCATGCGCGAGGACGCGCACGAGCTTGAGATGATTTTCGTATTCAAAAATGGTGATGCTGCGCCTGCCGATAGAGCTTTCATAGACTCCCTGCTCGAATTCTCCGCCCGTCGCATCACTGATTGTATTGTATGCGGATACGTTGAGATTGAGAGATTTGGCGAGACTATTGAGCTTCACGACGAGCGCATTGACCGCATCAGCCTGCGCATTGACCTGAGCTTGTGATCGCTTGATATCCGCTTGCATCTCAAGAAGACGATTCTTTTGCGCTTCCAATTCAGCAAACACACTCTGCGGGACACCACCCCGCGCATTCCACTGATCGACCTCAGCCTGGTAGCGCGCCGCTTCCTGCTTGAGCTTTTCGTTGTCTGCGATAAACGCCGCTTTCACCTTCAGATAGTCGGCCCGTGCGGTGTCGTACTGCACCTTGAGTGCATCGTATTCGGCACGGCCTTCGTCGAGATCATCTCCTATCGCACCGAGCTTCTGTGTCGTCTCCTGACGTGAATCATATTCGAAATCGATCACGACCTGTCCATGATCGGGATCATAGGCGAGCAACGCATGCCCGCTGACATCATTCCAAAGCGCCGCCGCTTTCTGCATATCGGCAAGCGCAGTCGTGGTCGCAAGGCCAAATTGCGGATTGATTGATCCGAGGCGATAGGTAATCGTTTCCCGACACGGAAAGACGACCGCGAAGGTCTGCGTATATACGACCTGGAGCGGGGCTCGCCATATCCATATGGCGAGCCCCGCTAGTACGATCACCACGAGTGTCTTGATGAATTTCATATCCTCAAAGACCCCGGAGCGAACAGGCTATTTCTTCTTCGCCACTTTTTTGACGACCTTCTTCACTGTCTTGGCGGTTTTGGTGGCGCTTTTCTTTACCGTCTTTGCGGTCTTCTTCACACCTTTCTGCAATTCAGATGCAAGCTGACTCCAGTTGGCCTTGAGCTCCTGTGTGGCCTTGGCGAGCTCTTTGACGTCGACATTCTTCACCGTCTTGTACTTCTTGCTCGCTTCGGTGATCACCGCCGAAAGCAGCTTCTTGTCGAACGCTTTCGCCTTCTTAGCCTGCTTGACCACGTCGGCCTTAAAGTCCTTCGCCCACTTCTTCGCAATCTTGCGATGCTTGACCGCATCCTTGCTCGCGTAGAAATAATACCCGACCGCCGCAGCGCCAGCCGTCGCTACCGCTCCCGCGATCGCGCCGAGGCCTGCCGCCTCCTCGTTGCTCATCCCCTTGCTTTTCATGTCATTTGCCATACGCAAAGTCAATAGTGCTAACCGATAAATACCCCGTGCCTACTTACGTCCCTTCTTCGAGCTCATAAAGCGGCCAAGAGTCGATTGGAAAAAAGAGCGGAGAAATTTCAATTTGAATCCCTGCTCGCGCACATGATGGCGCAGATCGGCGATGTCTCCACGGACGAGATGACTTTCCTCAGAAAAATCCTTCGAAATCTCCTCGACATGCGTGAGTATCTGGTAGATGCGCAATAGTATGAAGGCGATCAATAGCCCGACAAGGATGACCACGACGGTCGTCACGAAGAAGAAAATGTCCATCTGCAAAAAATCGCTCATAGCGCTATTGTACTACACTTCTTCAATAGGCAAGCGCAAAACGAAAGCCGCCAAAGCGACTTTCGCTCGGCGGCTCAATAGCCCAAACCTTCGCCGGACTCTTCCGGATCGGGATAGGGTTCTGCATCGGGGGACTCGCATCCTTTATGGACTACAACATGCTTAGCCTTGTCATTGACGGGGGAAGCGTTTAGCTCCCCTATTGCACGAAATGTATCTCGTAGATGCCTATCGAATGCTCTTTCCAGGGGATCCTCGGAATAGCTGAGTGGACTACCCGCGCTCATGACATTCTCCTTTTTAGCTACAGGGACAGTTTCCCCGACAAGACTGTAGCCCAAGAAGCGTATTTTCACAAGCGTCCCTTATGTCCCCGTGTCCTATCCCTTTTGTTCCTTGTATCACAACATCCCTTGTATATCCCCGTCACCAGCGTCAGCCATAAGCGTCAATTATAAGTATCCTCTCAACACACTAACTCTACGCTATAGCGTGTTTTTAGTGTATGTGAAAATGCTGTTTTAGGAATCGGTCGCCCTCTAGCTCTTCGACAACCAGATAGAGCATGTCTTTGCCGATCTTAAAATCTGCCTTGAGAAGCGTCATGAGGTCTTCGCAATCGTATGGGTACGCCCATACACTGTCTTGCAAACGCACAAAACCGATGCCACGAAGTGTCAAACGAACCTTATCTCGCATCCCCTTGCGATATTCGGGAATATCAAATATGAGGACCCGCCACCTGCCATCCCATCGCCTAGGCGCGCGCGATGCGGATTCGCGTGCCTTGATGACACGCAGCATCGCCTCCCCTTTCGCAGTGAGTCGGACTTTGAAACCGTCACGCTTGAGTAGTCCCTTGCGCACGAGACGATCGCGGGCTCGATTGATAACTTCTTTTTGGCGAGGTCCCGGAACGAGTCCGAGTTTGCCCATGGCGCCGACTACATTTGGGGCGACCATAGCGATCCCAAGTAATCCCGCGAGTCCGACCGTACCTAAAATGAGTGAGGTAACGTCTTTGCGCCGCCGTTTCTTCTTGCTCGATTGCTCCAGATTTCCCATACACTAAGTATACGCTATAGCGTAGGATTAGTGTATCACGGGCGGAGACATTGCAAGCGGAGGCGTCAAACTATCGAGTGATGTGGTGACGCAAAGCAAACAGAGTAATGCGAAGATTATTTTTCCTCGAGGTCGAGGCAGACGCTATTGATACAATACCGTTTGCCTGTCCCGAGCCTGTGCGAGGGGCCGATTGGGCCTGTCGGTCCGTCGTCAAAAATATGCCCGAGATGCGAGCCGCAGCGCGCGCAGGTGATCTCGGTGCGCGTCATACCATGCGAGGTGTCCGCGTGCGTCTCGACCGCTCCCGGCAGAGCCTGATCAAAAGACGGCCAGCCGGTGCCCGAATCGAATTTGGCATCAGAACTAAAAAGCGGATTACCGCAGGCGACGCAGGCATAGGTGCCGTCGGCTTTTTCGTGCACATACTGCCCCATAAACGGCGCCTCGGTCCCCTTCTCGCGCAGCACTTTATATTGTTCAGGAGTAAGCTTATTTTCCCAGTACTTTTCATCGTGAGCATCTCCCTGGCCCCGTAGAGAGCTTTGCTCTTCTTCGGGGTTCCATTCTTCTTCATGTTCGGGCATGGGCTTTTTGGTCATGTGTGCATTATAGCCCGCCTCGAATCGCAAAGCGATCCGACGCGAGGCGGGCAAATCGCATAAAAAGACCGCTCCGTTTTATGGGAGCGGTTTAAGGGCGAGATTTGCGATAGCCAACAGCGACGAGATACAACGCACCGAATACATAGATTGTGACAAAGCCCCAAATCGGAAGGATGGCCGCTTCGGTAACTATTTGGATGGCGGCGGACCTCGTCATGAATGCCCGTTCGGCGGGAGTGATATACCCCCACCGTACGAGTACAAAACATACATATACGTATGCCAGTACAAACATTGCTGGTGTAAATAATCCGTACGTTAGATCGGCCAAATCAAATAGTAAGCCTGGCCAAAATACATCAAAGAGCGCGAGGCACAGGCCACCCGGTACCGCTGCCACAAACGGCGCACATAGCCATAGAACGACTTTTCGCATCGAACCGTCCTCCACTTGTCCTCAAGTCATCATACATGAAAAAAGAAATCGCGCCGGCCCAAGTAGGGTCGGCGCGAAAGATCGCTCATTGAGCCTCTTCATTCGGAGCGGTCACTTTCATGTACCAGTCCGCGAAGTATTGCCCGTTGAGTATGAGCTGTTGGAGATTACTCGCAAGCCCGATAGCTTCGGCTGTCCGCTCAATATAACCATTGAGGATGAACAACATGCCGAATTCCATCGTACCGAGGCTGAAGTACCACGCCACGACCAAGATCGACAACATGCGCGTGAGGTCAAAGCAGAATTCTCTGAGATGACCATTTAACACAAGCAGGATGCCTGCCTTGATACTTGCGCGGACATATTGATTGACCGCCTCCTGAAGCCTAACGACATTGACCTGCGATCCGGACCACACCCAGTTCTTGAAAACGAACAGGACTTCGGCCTTGGAACGATAGATCTCGTCGTGGACTTCGTTCTCCACATCTTGGAGATGATCCAGAGCACCTTGCTTAAAGTTGAAGCGGTCTGACAGTTTGCGCGTCAGATTCGCTACCACACAAGAGACAAGGAGCCCTGTGATAGCCACCGCCGAGAATACCGGTGCCTCCACCGCGAGATAGATGAAGTAGCAGAAGAAGCCGATCGCAACGAGAATTTTCGGTATGTCCGACATCATGGCAAGCAGAATGCTTGGCAAGACTTCTCGCGACGACTGAGCCGACGACTGCAAATTCTTCTCGGCAGGAGTCTCATCATTTTTCACACCATCGATGACTTCGAGGGTGATGTCGCCTTTCCCGTACGACTCGGCCGCAACGCGGATACTATCGTGAATCGGGGTAAGAAAGCGGTCGACTGTCCATCGACACACGATCCATAAAAAGACGAAATGCATGATGCATTGCCAGAACGTCGCTTGATTAAGGACGTTATGGTCGACCGCCTCGGTGATGTACTTCATGGGCCAGTCGTACCATATGGTCATGGTCGCCCGCGCCGCGCTGGTCATAAACCCAAAAGCGATCAGCCATGGATGCCTATCGGCGATCCGCAAGACCCCTTTCAAGATAACGCCCACGCGCTTAAGCGTGAGCACTTCTAGCCGTTCGCCGTTGCGCGATTTTATCCACTCCTCGAGATCTTTTCGGGAGAAGAGCTCTTCAAGAGCGCCCCACCCCTTAAGTGAAAGAGTAGCTACAAAGGACACGAGTCCTCCTTTTCTGCGGCTCGTCTGCCGCGTTGATTTTCAATGTACTTCCGTACACTAATGTAGAATTATACTCATTTTTTACGGAATGTCAATTGTCCAAAAGGCGACGCCTTTTGACTCCTAGCGCTTCGCTCGGGTGCGGTCGATCTCGGTGAGGCCTTGCTTGCGCAGGCGCACGGATGAAGGGGTGATCTCCAGGTACTCGTCTTCGGCGATCACTTCGAGGCCGCGCTCAATCGAGAGCTCAAAGGGCGGTATGAGCATGATCGCCTCGTCAGAAGACTTGGAGCGCATGTTGGTGAGCTGTTTGCCCTTGGTAGGATTGACCGTCATCTCTTCACCCTTGGAGGTATTGCCGATCACCATACCTTCGTAAACCTCGGTCGCCGGATGGATGTAGAGCACACCACGCTCCTGAAGATTCCATAGCGAGAAGCCGAGCGACTTGCCGGTCGCCATTGAGATCATCGAGCCGACTTGGCGGCGCTTGATCTCGCCGGCGTATGCCTTGAATCCGACGACGCGCGAGGACATGATCCCCTCCCCCTTGGTATCAAGGACAAACTGATTGCGATAGCCGAGAAGTCCGCGGGTAGGACCTTCGAAGATGAGACGCACTTGATTGTCATGAACCTTGAGATCTTTCATCACAAACTTGCGGATACCAAGCCGCTCGATGATGGGACCCTGGTATTCACTCGGGATGTCGATGATGACTTCCTCGTACGGCTCGAGCTTCTCGCCATCCTCTTCGTGGAAAATGACTTGCGGCTGTGAGACCTGCATCTCATAGCCTTCGCGGCGCATATTCTCAAGTAGAATCGCGACATGGAGCTCGCCACGGCCAGAGACCTTGTATCCCGTATCTCCGCCGAAGGCGGATCCGCCTTCGGCGGAGAAATCGACTTTGAGGCCGACGTTGACTTCGAGCTCACGCTCGAGGCGCTCGCGAATCTGACGCGATGTTACATATTTGCCTTCGCGTCCGGCAAACGGAGAGTTGTTGACGAGAAAATTGAGTGTAATGGTCGGCTCATCAATCGCGATCGCCGGCAGCGGCTGTGATGAAGCATCGGTCGTGATCGTCTCGCCGATGAAGATGTCTGCCAATCCAGCGATCATCGCGATGTCGCCCGCTTGCACTTCGCTTGCTTCGACTTTCGACAGGCCTTTAAAGGTGAACATCTTGGTGATCTTGCCGGTGCGCGATTCGCCTGAGGGCTTCTTGATCGTCACGGTGTCGCCGGTTTTCAGAGAGCCTTCGTATGCACGCACGATTGCGAGACGTCCGAGGAAATTGTCGTATGCGAGATTAAACGGCTGGAGCTTGGCAGACTTGGCTATCGCCTCTTCACTCGATGCGACGGGCACATACGCGAGGATAGTATCCAAAAGTGGCGTGAGATCGGTAGATGCATCGTCGAGCTTTTTCTTGGCAATCCCCTGTTTGCCGATCGCATAGACTATGGGGAAATCCGCCTGCTCATCTGAAGCGCCGAGCTCGAGGAAAAGCTCGAGCACCTGATCTTCGCAGCGTGCCGGATCGGCGGCCGGTTTGTCGATCTTGTTGATCACCACGATCGGCTTGAGGCCGAGCTCGAGGGACTTCTTGAGGACGAAGCGCGTCTGTGGCATGGGTCCCTCCTGCGCGTCGACGACGAGGAGCACCGAGTCGATGGAGCGCAGCACGCGCTCGACCTCGGAGCCAAAGTCCGCGTGGCCCGGTGTGTCGACGATATTGATCTTGGTGTCTTTATAGAAGGTCGCGGCGTTCTTGGAATAGATGGTGATACCGCGCTCGCGCTCAAGCGTATTGGAGTCCATTGAGACACCCTCTTCAGCGACACCCGTCTGTCGCAAGAGCGCATCCGTCAGCGTGGTCTTGCCGTGGTCGACGTGGGCTATGATGGCTATGTTTCTGATTTCCATATGAAGAATTGATCGCGATACAACAAAAAATGCCTGGCCAAAACAGGCAGGCACACGTGCGCGACCAATTTTTGTTAGCCGAAGGCGTTACAAAAATGGAAGTGCCCTTGTGGTGCTACCAATACCTGTATTGTGCACGAAATCGCTCCATAAGTCAACAAAAAATCCCGGCATCGCAGTGGAGCGATGTCGGGATCAATGCGCTATACGCGCACAGGTTCGGGAGGTGTCTCCTGCGCGGACGGCGTCGGTGCGGGCACCTTGCCGCCGAAGATCCGACTACGCGGCGCACAGCCGGCAAGGTATTTCCGCCGTTGCGCACGCACGGATGCATTGTGCCCGTAGCGGGAATTGAACGTCCAGAGCACCGTATAGGGATTCTCGTTAACATCCTGCTCGGCAGGCGAATGTGCCGTGAAGGTATTCGCCATTCCATCCAGAAGATTCCGTTCGAGCTCCCTACTCTGTTGTGGTGCCTGTTCGATAGTCTGATACAGGCGAGCGAGCACAATACCCGGATTGATGGATTCTGCCAGCCACGTGTCATATACCGCATCGCTCATTTCCCAGTATCGCGCTTCTCGCGAAGAGACTTCCCAAACAGGGATCTCAACGGCAGACAGGCTTTGCAGCACCACGTCGCCGAAATGGGATAAGAATGTGGCGTCGACATCGGCGAGCGTTACGTCACCGATCTTTTTGCCTGGTGCGAACACATCTTTGACAAGCATTCCGCCGGTGAATTCGGAAAATGAGAGCACATTCACCAGACGCAAGAGATTACCCTTGCCGATGAATGTTTCTTTCACCCCCATCATTTCCTGGATGACCGGAGACAGAGTCTGGCTCTTTGACATGACTATATTCCCTCTTTGGAGTATCGACTGTTCGCATATAAGCAAAATCTGACGTGGTGGTCAAGCAATAAGCCAGCGGGCACCCTTTGGGGCGCCCGCTGGCTTATTGCTTTCTGCTTTCTGAGCGTATTAGAGCTCCGCATCGATCGCGGCTTTAAACGCAGGGAATTGCTCAGCACCTGAGATGAGCGTCTTGCCGACGATAGATCCCGGAGTGCCATTGATACCCATGGAGGACGCCTCTTCGCGATTTGCCGCGAGGATTGCGGTGTAGGCATCTTTCTTGGACTCGATCTGCGCTTTGATCTTGGCGACATCCATCTGCGGGAAGGATTTCTTGATGAGTGCATCGATCGTCGCAGCATTGCCAAAACCGCCATGCTCTTCGTCTTGCGCCTCATACATCTCCGTGCGCCATGCAAAGTACTGGCTCTGGTACAGATCCCAGATGGCGCGACCATACAGCGCAGCAGTGATGGAATCCTCACCCAAAAATGCAAAATCCTTGAACACGATCTTGAGCTTGCCGGTATTCACGTATTCCGTGATGAGTTGAGGAAATGCAGGCTCAATCGGGATCTGTGGGATGCCGCCCGTCTCAAACGCTTTGCAGAACGGGCACTGAAAATCGGACCAAAATGCCATCACGACAGGCGCATTGGCCTTACCGATGAACGGCTCGCCCTTGATCTTCACGTCTTTGACGTCGACTTCGACGACAGGCTGCCCACCCGGAGCGGTACTCGACGAGCCTTTGGAAGCAAGACCGAAGTAAAGTCCCGCACCGATGATAAGAGCGGCGACGATAATCGCGCCGGGAACATAGAACGCCGTGAAATCGCGCTTCGCTTGCGTAGCTGCCGATTGTGTCGACGTTGTCTTTGGTAATTGCATAGGAGTGCCCTCGTGTTTTACGTCTTTCATGACAGACATTGTACATGAGCAGTTTTCTCCCGCACTAGTGTACAGACACTCGAAAACATTGCCCATTACTACACGACTGAGCAAACCAGGTTTGCTCAACAATGGGGACGCTCGTATTCCACACACTCAAGAGAAAAGAAGTGCGTTATTTTTTCACACCCGAGAACATGCCCCAAATCGAAAAGTACCACCCACCACCCTCAATGTATCAATACATGTCCTATAGGTCATTTATTCATATATGGTTTTGCGAGCATATTAAGGGCTCATCCACAAATAATGTACCCGTTATTTGTGGACTACACTTATGGGCTCGTTCATTTTGTGTTGAAGTTATTTATGGACGAGCACTATATGCTGTATATGCGCATAGAAAGAGGCATGCCTACAGGTCGAAGTGCGATCGCATTACTTTGTCGTGTTCGATTGCATCGGCAATCACATAGAGGACATCCTTCCCTATCTTGAGCTCCGCCTTCATGATCATTACCAGATCTTCGCAATCATACGGATACACCCACACACTGTCTTGTAGTCTTTGGAAACCAATCGAATGCAGAATCTCGCGAATACGGCGACGTGCCTGTTTTCGTTTCTCCGGCACATCGAAGATGAGCATGCGCCATTTTCCATCCCAGCGCTTCGGCTTCTTGGGCGCCAGTTTTCCCTCGCCCATGAGTGCGGCAAATTTCTCCCCTTTTGTAGTGAGTCGCACACACTTCTTGCCCCCACTCTCCTGAATAGTGACGTATCCTTTCCGGATCAGACGTGTGAGTGATTTTTTGACACCTTGTCGCTTCTGGGAGAAATTAAGAACACCGAGCCTACCCATCGCGCCGAGGACATTGGGTGCAACAGCCGCAATCGCAAGCATTCCGCCGATAGCCAGCGTCCCAATGATCGCGGAATTGATCTTCGTTCGCCGGATTTCAACCGCCACTCTTCGTTCCATGTGTCCCATATCAGTATCAGTGAGTACCACTATACACAAACCAGCCTATGTATCAATAGATGTCCTGTAGGACATCTATTGATACGATTGGTGGATTGGTGTGTGAAATGGTGTGCGGAGGTTTTTTGTTTCTTTATTATTTATGCTTCTTTATTATTCATTATGAGGACTATCCGTTATTATGTATTCATTTTGGCATCGAATCTTGTTTGGACATCCATACTCACCAGCTCGCGCGCTGATGGACCGCCGAGTTTTCCACCTGGCTTGATTGCCAAGAATACCTCAAGCTCCAAACCGTCGCGTTCGAGATACTCACAGTCATACCCCAATTTTTTGAACTCAGTTTCAAATTCTTTGTAAGATCGATAGGTTGTTCCTTTTTCTACCCTCTTTCGATCAGTACTGTCTTCAGATGGTAGCCACGCCTTTATAACTCCTCCAGGGACCAACACTCTATCAATACTTGTCACCGCCAGCGCCGGACTTACCACATATGGCAATGAAAAAACAGCTATAATCCCACCGATACTTTGATCCGCGATTCCTCGCAATGTTTCGACAGACGTGACGTGTACATTTTCAAAACCGAGATTTTCCTCTATAGCCGGATTCCTGTTTAGGACAGTTGCTTTGAAGTCTAGCCCTGCTCCAGCCTTGCTTTTTGCAATCTCGGAAATGGCCCTCGTAGTCCCCGCTCCAACATCTAATACAACAGTGCTCGACAATGTCTTTACATAATCAAGAAAAGCGACATACCCCAAAAGTTTTTCAAGATACTTTTCCTTGTCTCGGTTGATCGTATAGAAAGGCTCCTGATCCGACACCGCCCCCCGCTCTCCAGCCCGTAATCTTCGCACCTTCGCCGCCACCTGATCTCTCTCTTCCCTTGAACCCATTTTCTCTCTCATAGAAACGTACGTTATTTTTTCACACCTGTGAGTACGCCCCAGATTGCCGGATCCTGTCCGCCATCGAGCTTGAAGATCGAGATGCCACGCACTTTGAGTTTCTTGGCGAGATCAATCTTTTGCTGGACCGCGTGTGCATCGACCCAGTTGAGCATGCGAAACTTTAGATTGCTATTGTACGCAGTGGCATACATGCTCGCTGCGGATGCGGCGACGAGCGCGCCACGCGGCACACTCGAGACTGTCGTCGTTGCCGTCGTGTTTTCCAAAGGTGTGTAGGTAAGCATCATCTCGCCCGAGAGGGAGCTGCGCTCTGGTGTGATGCCGTACTGGCTCGCGATCTGAAGCGCATACCCCGGATTGAAGCTCCAGAGGATGTCGTAGATATACTCATTGTTGGCATATGCGGTCACACTGTATTCATAGCCGTACGTGGGCACACCGATCATGATTTTGCTGCGCTTGATGTCTTTGGCTGCGAGATTCACCACCTTTTCCACCCATGCCGGATCAGCAAGCGGCGCATACAGCTGCGATGACGATGCGGCAGCAGCTGCAAGCTTGAGATCAATCCCCTGCTGGTCGTAGGCCATGATACGCACGCGATCGCAGTATTTGTTGATCGCTTTGAAGTCGTTGGCATACATGGTGGCATCTGATGGAATCTCGGTGCCATAGTAGCGCGAATCAAGCGGCGTACGCGCTTCAATCGTGCACATCACCCACTTATTGCCCATGCGCATAGAGAGACCTTTGAGGAAGGTTGCGAAGTATTCTTTGTCTTCAGCACGCTTGCCCTCAAAATCGATATCGATGCCGTCGTAGCCCTTGGTCTTGACCTCTTTCGTGATGCGCTCTGCAAGTGCGATGCGCGTCTTCTGATTGCTCAATATCTCGTGCAAGAGATCGCCATTACTCGTCATGATAGTCGGGATCACCCGCACTTTTTTGCGCTTGGCCTCGGCGATGAAGCTCTTCCATGGCTCTTCGTCGAGCTTGCCGTTGTCTGAGAGCGTGCCGTCGGATTTGAGTGTGTAGACGAAGGGATTGACCTCGGTAAGCTTGTCGAGATGTGGGAGTGTATCGGCCGTCCCCGTCGCCGTGCGCCAATACGGTATCCATCCAGACACCTCAAACGTGCCTGCATGTGCCGAAAACGGCATTAAAAAGAGGCTGAGAAAAAGGACGTATTTGAGGCGATTCATAAGGATTTCAGTATACCATTTGTATGTCGGAAAAACATAAAATATTTCATCGTCGATGCAAACAAAAACCTCCGACCGGGTTGCCGATCGGAGGTTAGATTCACTGAATTTGAACAGGTGGGCGGACTACTGTCTCAGATTTTTCCTTCATACCATGGGGCAAATACGGGATTTGCACCACGATAACGGCAGAGGAGAGCAGAAGGAGACCCACGTAGTAGGCGAGCCATTTCGAACGAACCATGTTCGACGGATACTCCCGCACATCTGCATTCTCAGCAATCCCTTCCATCTGTCGCTTACGATCGAGACCCCAGAACATCAGCGTAAAGATAGTTGCCAGCACACAATCGATCACATCGACCCACCACGGCTGGTAGCTGTACCCCATCAGCATGAGAACCATCATGCAGATTCCGAGAAGGCCGGAGATCGACGGACGCATCCATAGCGGCATACCGGAAAACGCATCGAGGACGAGTATCCAGATGATCATGAGCGCAGGCTGTCGCGCATACGCCGTATAAGCGAGCAGCATGATGAGACCAATCCACTTGAACCATGAGCCGATCACCTGGGAGATTCGCCCCCCGTCCAGCGGACTGATCGGAATAAGGTTGAAGAGATTGATGAACACGCCGAGATAGCTGACAAGAAGCAATATCTCGGATGTCTGGCCCGTCGCAAACCACAGGCCAAAAGCGACTAATGCCGCGCCCATCCCAAGTAAGGGACCTCCGTATCCGACAAACGCTTCCGTTTCGCGATCTTCGAATTTTGGTACGAAGATCGCCGCACCCAGAAACGGTATGAAGACCGGTCCCTTCGTCTCAAAGCCTTTGAGGCGAAGCGCGATCACATGCCCCATCTCGTGGATAAATATCATGACGATCAGCCCGATACCAAACCATGGCCCTAGCCAGATGCCATATGCTACAGCCGATATCGCCATCGAGATTACAGTGATCAGCGGCTTGCCAAATTTGAGCACTTTCAGCGCCGCGATAATCTTGGATGACTTCGCCATTACTGTGATAGCGGCGATAATCAGGCCCATTGAAGGCCGTTTCTGTGCTACACCCTTTTTCATTGCTACCCCCTTTCAGATTGTCTGTAGCCTCTATACTACATTTCAAATTTTATGTCGAGCCGATCATCTTCTTCGTCTCATCTTCGATCATCTTTTTGATGCGGCCTTCAAACATACGCATCATGAGTGGGAGCTTCACATCGATCTCAAAGGAATGATCCTTGACCGTGAGCGTACCGGAAAAATGCTGCTTCTGCGCGGTAAATGCAAACGTGAGGATGTTGTGATTCCATTCTTCTTTCTCGATCGTCGCATGCGACGCAAGCTGCGAGCGTGCGTCGTTGAGGGTCTTTTTGATACGGGTGATGGCACCGAGCTGCGACTCTTTGTGCGGAATGGAAAATTGCATAGTGGGTGCATTGTACTACCCACCAATGATTGAGGCAAAAAGAAAACGGTCATATTATATCTTATATTTTATATTTTTATACTTCCCCTTTCACCATCAATACCACGTCATCTGACCATCACCTTTGAGATCGACGGACGGACCGAGTGAGGCAGGCAGACGATACAGTATCAGGTCCAAGAGCGCTTTGACCGACGCGGGGATCTCGCGCACATATCCGTTGAGAAAGCTCCCCTGCCCGTCGGCCACCATACCGTAGGCATTGAGCCCCAGACGCCGTGCGATATAGAGTGCGCGTGGGAGATGGAAATCCTGAGTGACAATCGTCGCCGAGCGCGCGCCGAAAATCTCGATCGTGCGGTACATGCTGCTGTATGTGTCGAGGCCCGCATGATCGAGGAAAATATCTCGCGCAGGTACACCGGCATCGATGAGATAGTTGCGCACCGGAGTCACTTCGTCGTAATTGACATCCGCATCATCATCGCCGGTGACGAGAATCTTCGATGCCTTGCCGCTTTTGTAGAGCCGTATCGCCATATCCGCACGATTGGCCAGAATCGGCGATGGCTTTCTCCCTATGACCGAGGCCCCTGGGATGATGACCACCTCGGTCTTGGGCACAAGATCAGTTGAAATATATGTGTACGAATGCATGGTGGCGCGCATCACGATCGGCACGAGCAAGACTATGGTCGCACAAGCAAAGATCACCGCGAGAGCGATCTTCACATATGTGCGGAGTACGCGCATAGGCTTTCATTCTACTATGCATATGTGTAATCAGATACAGACAATCGGCCGCCCCAAAGGGGCGGCCGATTGTAGTGAATGGGCACCATTCACCTTAGGTCCCGTTCATACATTCAATAAAAAATGAACGGGCCCATAAGTGTAGTCCACAAATAACGGGTACGTTATTTGTGGACGAGCCCTTATTGAACAGTGAAAGTGGTACTGTTGCTCGTCTGGCCGTTGCCATTGATCACCGAGACAGGATACACACCGGGCGAGACTACCTGTGCATACATCGCACACGCATAGCCCTGCGGGCAGTATGGCGAGAGATACGACGGCACCACAAAGGTGATCGTCGAACCACTTGAGGATACATTCGTGATCGCACCGTTGCCAAAACGCACGGTATTGCCCCACTGGCTGAATCCGTTGCCATAGATGGTCACCATGGTACCGACAGGACCGAAAGCAGGAGAGAGATACGAAATCGTCGGCGCGCCGCCCGGCATCGTCGAACCAGTGACCTGGACCGTGACACTCGCCATACTCGACTGACCGCTCGCGTTGGTCGCGGTGAACGTGATGGTATACGTACCTGCCGTGGCATAGGCGTGGCTAAAGGTCACCGTCTGCTGACCCTGCGGATAGATCGTCTGTGCTGCCGATGCGCTTGCGTAAGGATACGCGGACTGATCTCCCCAGTTGACATTGACCGAGAGGTACGAGCTACCCGCGTTGTAGACCTTCATCGTCCAGATGCCGGAAGCACTCGTGGCGAGCGTCGTCGGGCCGCTCACGTCGGTGAGCGACGGTCGACCCGAGGTACCCAGCGATGTGACCACAAACGGCAACGTGCCGCTCGTGTAGCCACTCCCATTGCGCACCGAGACATTGTAGGTACCAATCGTCACTTGCTGTGATCCGTATCCAGTGAGTTGCGAAGGAACGGTAAATGAGATCGACTTGCCGTCCGCTGAGCTGAGATTGGAGATGACACCAATACCGAAGTAGACAGTGTTGCCGCGCTGGCTGAATCCGTTGCCATAGATGGTCACCGTATCGCCGACTCCGCCCGACAGCGGACTGAGGTACGAGATCGAGACCGGACCCTGTGCGTAGGGACCGCAGTTCTGATACTGGAACCAGCCTGTCGTGTTGAGGAAACCGTAATTGGTGTCACACACGGATGGTGTGTATGTCGGCGTGTATGAGTACGGATACGTGTACGAAGGATTCGTGTAGAGGTATGGATTCGTCGTGTAATTCGTGCCGTATGAACCGCCACAACTGGTGTGATACACCGCTTCGCGCGTCGAGACATCCAGTGCGCCCGTCTGCGACAAACCCATTTCCTGCTGGAAATTCCGTACTGCCGCGCGCGTCGCTGCACCGAAATAACCGGTGATCATCCACGTACCACCGCCAGGATAATTGCGATTGGAGAGAAAGGTCTGGAGCCGCGTCACCTCGCTGCCACGCGAACCAAACGAGAGATTCTGAGTGAGATTCACGCACGAAGATGCGGTCCCATACGTATAGAACGACTGGAACGTCTGCGCGGATGCAAGCGATGCTCCCGAAAATACTCCGATAATGAGGACCAAAACGAACGCTGTTTTCTTCATAAAGGCTTGTTTTGTAAAATGAGTCTAGATCATCGGCTTATGATCCGTCTCTGATATGCCATAGTTATACATCTTTTTTTGACTTTTTGCAAGTGCCTACAGACCTTACAGACACAGCCCACCTTTGGGGGTGGGCTGTGTCTCCTGAGGGCTTCTGGGGTGCTATAGGGTCGCTATCTGACCCATCTGTGCGCCTTCCTGACTGGTGATCGGGCACACCTGCGGCGTGCCCTGGGCTATATGCACCTCATCGAGCGCGTAGGCCTGTGTCGCCCCGAAGGCAGAACAGGCAATAAGCGCCGAAATGACCGTGATTTTCCTCATAATGTGGCTTAATTTCGTAATTTAGGGCTTAAAACATATGTCTTTGCCGCGACGAGAGACAAAGAGGCGTCATTTTGGACTAGAACAATAAACCGCGCAAGCGAGCACGATGGAGAATCCTTGACAAATGAAAAAAGTGACAAATGCTGGTATTTGTATCCTAATGGTGCTATAGTGACCCTCTCATGACACACATCAAAGGACGCCAGGCCTCAAAACATACAAAAAAGTCCCCTTCTCGCCGTACTGTAGGACGCACTAGGTTGGATGCAGTTCGAGGCACGCGAGGAAAACACCGTGAGCCGTACAAGGGTACGGCGAGGAGTGTTTTGCCGACGCACCACAAGGGCACTTCGGATTTTCTAAGTCGGGGTACCGACAAGAAAATCAGGTCGCGTAACGATGAAATGCGCCAACCTAGTGCGTCCTACCCCATGCGGATCAATAGGTATATTGCCCTTCAGGGGCACAGCACCCGCCGCGGGGCAGATGAGCTCATTGAAAAGGGCCTTGTCTTTCTCAATCGTCGTCCCGCCAAGCTCGGCGACATCGTCCAAGAAAGCGATACCGTCGAAGTCCGCCGCTCCGGCAAGCTCCCGACCTATACCTATATTGCCTTCCACAAGCCCGCCGGCGTCAACACCCACCCCGAGATCACCGGCGAAAAGGACATCCTCACACTCCTTCCCAAAGATCTTCGTCAGCAAAAACTCTTCCCTCTCGGGAGGCTCGACAAGGATTCCGAGGGCCTCATCCTCCTCACCAACGACGGCCGCGTGACCGATCGCCTCCTCAATCCGATCTACAATCACGAGAAGACCTACGAGGTAAAGACCAAACAGCCACTGCGCAATAATTTCAAAGAAAAGATGGAGGGAGGCGTCAACATCGAAGGCTACGTGACCAAGCCGTGCACCGTGCAAATCCTCGGCGAGAAGCGCTTCCGCGTGACCTTGACCGAAGGAAAGACGCACCAAATCCGCCGTATGGTCGCCGCACTCTTCAACGAAGTCGCTGCCTTGCGCCGCATCAGTGTGATGAACATCCGCCTCAACAATCTCCCCTCAGGCGGGTATCGGGTGATTGAAGGCAAGGAGCGCGAAGAATTTTTGGCAAATCTTGCACTCACCTAAACTCACATAACATAAACCTCAAGACATTCAGCAAGGTCGGACCTTGCTGAATGTCTTTTATATTATATTTTATGGAGTCTTACATTCGAGCCACTCTGTTACCGAGCTTTCGAAGTCTCCGATATTCTCAAAATATTCTGGCAACGCATTCATATGTATAATGTGATTTTCCGGACGCTTCTCACCAAGGTAGTCGAGATAACTTGAATAGCGATAATTAGTAAGAAAATTCTTTGCGTCTTTCCTATTCGTGATACCATTCTCTTTCCATTGTGGATCAATCAATTTAATCGGATTGAGATGGATATATGAAATGAGATATTTGAGATAGACATCATCGGCCGCATGCGTCGCCTTATATTTTCCCTGGAAGAGAACGCCGTTGCGTTCATGCCTTTTATTGAAATATGCCGTATATCCGTTACTCAATTTCTGGATGAACTTGGATGTATTTCCCTCCTCTTTTTCACGAATAAGGATGTGGAAATGATTCGGCATCAGACAATATACACATATATCGACAAGGGTGTCCGCCTCATCTCTCGTAACCAACATTTCCAGCAAGGTCCGACCTTGCTGACGCGCCATTTGACGGATGTTATCCATGCGCACTGGCGTTTGACTGTTGGCAAAATAGAGAAGCGCAAGGAAACGTTCGTAATCTGCTTTACTCGAAAAGATGTTTCGTTTCTCCGTGCCGCGATTATAAATGTGGTAGTACTCATTGGTCGCAAACTCGATGTTCCGTGTCATATACAGCATATTGTACATAAGTGCGCATATCCAGCAAGGTCGGACCTTGCTGGATCCTTTCTTCTGATGGATTCAATCATTGGAATCGGTTGTCGGTCGGGGGACGGGAAACTCCACTTTTGGAGTGTTATGCCTCATGGAAAGATAAACAGACAAAAGTTGTACGAAGTTGGAATTGATGAAGATTAAACAAAAAAAGCCGCCGTAACGGTGGATTTTTTGGTGTACCCGCCTTCAGCTTTGGAAATCCCTAGTCGAAAAGGGGCTTTCGCCCACAGGCACATAAGTACTATACCCCTGTTTTCTGTTTCTCCAAGCAACGCAGTTGTGACGGCACAAGTCAGACTTCTAGCTAGAGGTGTCACCTCTAGATTTTCGGATGTGGTGTAATATCAGCGGATTTTGCGAATGGCAATGTATTTCCAGGCGATGATGGCGAGGGAGATTACAATAAACAAAACTGATGCGAGGAACGCGATGGAGTTTTTGTCGATAGGATACATCCAGTCACCGCTATATGCGGGCGCAAAAAAGATAGCGATCATTGAAAGTGGGATCCATACATATGAGAATCGTACCCACATACGGTACACTTCGTCGCGCATTTTGTAGGTGATGAGAGACAAGAAGAAAACGGGTACTAATACAAAAATATAATTAATTATCACATCCACAGGATTGATCACCCATTCCTGACAAGCCAAACTCTTATAACATGAGTCGAATCCAACGTACCCGAAAATTAATACACAGACCTGCAGTAAAAACGCAGTAAAACTAATTAACAGGACATTTTTCTTTGACATAAAGTAATTTAATACCCAAGCACCACCCTCCCCTCCTCTGTTCTCAGGTACGGAATAATCATACCAGGCAATGTCTGCTTGACGGGCCGACTGTCCACACCATCATCGGAATCATCGTCATCAAGGTTTTGAGGCTTGGTCATCATGACCGTCACATCTTTCTTGGGCCGATAGTGGGATTCTGTAGTCGTCGCATTGGTCTTGATATGCGAGACGAAGAGCTTGTACGCGCCGTCTTT
>VGJQ01000006.1 GCA_016867375.1 Candidatus Kaiserbacteria bacterium
ATCCCACGATTACGAGCTTGCCGGGGACCTTGGCATGCATCGTACCTTTGCGGGTATGTGCAGATGCAGAAGCATGCGCGTGATGCGTATGTGATGCATGTGCGCGCGCATGCCGCACGGGGATTTTGGTCGCCATGATGCCATTGTAATACATCAAAAGATGCGGATACGCGCGACAATGCGGGATATGTGGAGAAGCAAGAGCACACGTATCGAACTCCCGTACAATCACACGGGTGCACACAGTAAAAGTCCCCGGACGCACACCGCGTCCGGGGATATTGTTATGCAACTTCAAGGACGCTTTCGTCCACCGTGTCGGGATTGGGGAGGCTCTTGTGAGCCACCTTCATCCCGCCGCCGAGCATCGGAATCTCCGCAAGGACAATCCGACACGAGACGAAGCTGCGCCGATGCAAGCCGGCATCCTTGAGGGCAGCGTTTGCCATCTGCACCGTGATGGCGACATCGATCGTGCAGAGCATGATGCGCGGATCTTTGTTTTCATCCGTGCGATCCTTGCCCGCAGAGATGGCCACGCGCGGACCAGATTCATCCGACAAAGGCGGGAATGCGCTCGCGAGCACATCCTCGATCTCCGTGTAGTTGATCATCTCACCGCTGCGGTCCTTACCAAAACGACTCTCCCGACCAGTGATCGTGAGATAGCCGTTTGTCATAAAACCCAGATCGCCCGGCATATAGTACCGTTTACCGGCGACATTGATGAACGAGACTTTTTCTCCTGCGAGGTATCCGGCAAAAATGCCGGGTCCGCTGACCAAGATCCTGCCCTGCACACCATCCGCTACCGGCAGTCCCGCCTCAATATCGACGACGAGGACTTCCGTACCCTCGATAGAACGGCCGACTCCGATCAGAGGCTCGCCGATGCGCGTCATGGTGACGAGCGGCGCCCCTTCGGTAAAGCCGTATCCTTCGACAAACTTCTTTCGAAAGGTCTGCGTGATGCGATCTTTGAGCGACTGCGGCGTCTTTTGGGCGCCCGTCATGATCACATCGAGACTCGCGAGATATTCGACACCCACCTGATCAGCGGCATCCAATATACTCGTGATGAGTCCTGCCGTGCCCGGCAGCATCTGGATATTCCACTTCTTGATCTGCCGCACGATGTGCTTGAATCGCTTGGGGTCGGCCTCGAACAGAGTCGGGACACCACCCACGAGACACAAAAGCGTCACGAGTGACAAGCCAAAGCTATGGAACACTGGTAGAAAGCCGAGCAAACGACCTTCGGCGGCACCACTGATCGCACTCATCGCACCCTTCACATTGGAGAGGATGTTGCGATGCGACAAAGGTACGCCCTTGGGCGCTTTTTCGGAGCCAGAGGTGAACAAGATAACAGCGACATCACCCGACTGAGCCTTGGTACCGAAATACCACTGCACCATCGGGCTCATGCGCGCCAACACCTTACCCATGATCAAGCCGGAAATACCGACCTGCGAGCGCATATTCTCGAGCGGGACGATCATTTCTGCCGTCACGTCCGAAAGCGGAACATTCGCCTTATCCAGAAAGACGTCCGAACTAAAGATCCGGTGGACGCCCGACATCTTGATGCAGTGGTCGAGATTTTTCTGACCTCCTGTCCAGTTGAGGAGCACTGCTTTCTTGCCGGAGAGCAGGATGGCGAATAAGGTAATGGTCGCCATCGTCGAGGCAGGGAGCATCACGCCGATCGCATCCTCCGGATACTTCTGGATGATGCGCGCAAACATGATGACCCGCTCAAGCACCTGTCGATACGTGAGCACACCGAAACGCTCATCCGCCATGGCTGCCGCGTCCCATCCTTGGTAACGCGCCGTCATGAGGAAAGCCTGGAAGAGCGTCTGCGCCCCATCGGGGAATCGACGCGCCTTGCGAGGAGCATTCCATATCGGCAACACATGTTTCGCTTTCTGGTGACTCGTGTCGACTTCCGCCAAGTATCCCTGAGCGGCCGCGACGAGGTCGCGGACTGTCTCGAGCTTGGCGCTTTCGTCGATGTCTTGCGAGAAAGTGTCCCCAATCCACATCACTTCTTCGCTCATCCCGAGCGAGTCGATACCGCACTGGTGCACGAGATCGCTATCCAAATCGATCGTAGACCGATCGACGCCGTATTTCTTCACCAGGCGATCGACGACTTTCTGATAGATTGCCGGATCAACCTCCGCATCATCCATGTGGACGTGCGAAGCCGACACGACGAAATCATCCTGTGCGCGCATTTCCGCGCGCCCCGGGATCACCGGATCGGGTCGCTCGTTGTATTGATCTTCGAGCGCCTTGTTCATTTCAAGCGCAGTCTGGTATCCGGACAGGTCCATCTCCTTGAAGACAAGGGTTACCTTGACTCTACGGAAGATGAACTGCAGCCAGTATTTACGCAGAAGCGCACGACGATGCCGTTGCGACAAGACCTGCTTGCCGCGTGTCCAAAAACGCGAGTAGATCGTACCCCAGAGTCCGTAGATGTTGACGACGAGCACCGGCGTATCCGGATGATCGCGCAAGATGTCGAAGAGGCTTGACTTGGCGCCCAGCGACTCCTTCTCCTGACTTTTGGTCTGACCGGAAGGATAGATAAGAATCGTCCATCCGTCGGCGACCGCATACTTAATCGCGTTGACCGTGTTTCTGATCTTCCAGGTTTTTCAGATCGAAGCGCCGTCGGATGTGCTCTCGATGCGAAAGCCCCGGACGAGCGGCATGATCCAGCGCAGAGCATCATACATTTTTGAATAGACGACCGGCCGCGGATAGATACCGAAGCGCGCCAGTGTCGCCATCACAATCGGCGGATCGTCATATGATGTATGACCGATGCCAGCCACGATACCCTGCTTGAAGTGCCGCGCTGCGTAAGCGCCCTCGATCACAATCTTGTAATGGAGGGGGAGAAGCAGGCGTGTGAGAAGAATGAGTAGATATCGTCCTATAGAACGCATGACACGTTCCTTTCTGTTGCATGTCAGAGAACAAAGAAAATACGCTCCATGAGAGCGCATCCGTGCCGGAATATAGCTTGATTTACTCTATATGTCAATGCAAAACGACATGCAAAACGACAGTATCTTTTGTGCCCTGTCCCTTTTGTTCCTAGTATCACAACATCCCTTGTATACCCCAGCCAGCAGCGTCAGCCATAAGTGTCGATAATAGGTGCCCCTCACTACACTAACTCTACGCTATAGCGTTGTTTTAGTGTATGTGAAAATGTTGTTTCAGAAATCGGTCGCCTTCAAACGTACACTCCGGCTAAAGCCGGAGGTTTTTCTCTTGTGCCAACCTCGTGCTGATGCGGATGTATCGAGGACCTGGAGACATTACTCTTCATCCCATGTCAGGGTCACATATTGATCAGAGGTGAGCGGGAAGCTTGGCGGCGGGCCGTAGAGCAGACTGCCATCATAATTGAGATTGCGCGTCGTGTAGCCGGTGCCGTCGGTATAGGCGAAGCCGTATCGCTGATTGGTCGCGATCATGCCCCAGAGCGTGATGACGGTTCTCTGATGATACGGCGAGCAGCGCTGCGATCCGCCGCCAGGCGCTCGGTAGTAATGTCTCCCCACGCGGCCATTCTGAGCGATGAGCGCAGCGTCGATCCGCAAGTCATCCTCGCTCACCAAGCCGACGTTCACATTATTTTGTGCGATGAGGCCGACGACATCCGTGCCGTCGTAAGTCGAATACAGAAGATCGTTGTTGATAATGATGTTCTTGCGTGTCGCCGGACTGTCGGGGAGTGTGGCCGCGATGATCGTGAGGCGTGCGCCATTGATCTGGCCGTTGATATACACATGATCTTCGAGAAAGATGATGCCGTTGGGGGGAAACGCATAATTGCCCAAGAGCGCCTGATTTTGGACACTCCAGGTACCCCAATCCGTCTGACTCGTATTGGTACAGCCCGACGGCGCGGCGATCAGACTCGTCACACGGTAGAGATCGAAGGTGTCGTCGGTCTTGAGTACGACATGAAATCCAAGCCCTCCCGACGCTGCGCGATAAAATCCGCTCGCCTGCGCATCGGTCTTCATCTGTGCGAGGTCAGCGGTGATACCCGTAAAATCCAGTGCCGGCACCGGAAACTGCCTGCCGATTGCAAACACATCCGTGCGGGCGGGGACCGCTGCAGGCGGGAGCGGGTCCGTCGGAGAGACGTGCGTATGTACGCCAAATTCGTTACCGCCGCTATGATCGGGATCATCGTATGATGCGACGGCGCTCGTCACCAGATTATGTGCAAAACCATCGAAGCGAATACCCTGATTCGAGTGAAGCGGACCAAACACCACCGTCCCCGCGCCAAATCGCATGACATCATTGGCGACGACCGCATATTTCGCGATGGATGGTTTGGCGAATCGCACGGCGACCTTGCGCGACACCAGGGAACTCGCGAGCACACTGCCCGTGGATTGGACTTCCACCAGAGTCGATCCCAAAGACGGCGGCGTAATCATGAGGCTAAACGCACCGATCACCGTACCGTCTTTGTCCTTAAAACTATGGACATAGGGCCCCGGGCCGCCCGTGCCATCCTGAAAATCAGTCGGGGCATGCGCAAGGTGCCAGCGATAGTAGTCGATACCGGCTTCGGCAATCTGCAGCGAGCGCTCGCGCTCGATAGCCAGTCGTGATGACTTTGCATTGAGAATGGTCCAACTTACAAATGCGCCAAAGAGGTAGATGGCGAGCGATCCAAACACCATCACGAGTATGAGCGACTGTCCGCGTGCGCTGAGAGTCCGTCTGTTCATAGATTATCTTTGAGATTTCTCATGGAGATCTGGGTGGTAAGTATGAGCGGGCCGGGGGATTTCTGCGGATCTTTATCGATAATGATCATGACTTTCACCAAGCGTACGGCGGCAATATTGACCGGACTTGCAAGCGGTGCGGTCGTCCCATCGTAGTCTTCATTGTAGTACGAAAAAATCGGTGCCGTGCTCGAGGCCGACACATCATGCACCACTTCGGATATCTGCTCTTGCGCCGCACCGTAGGCCAGCGGTGTGCCGGAGGGCTTGATGACGCCTTTCTTGAGCGTCGTGCCCTGGAGGAAATAACGCACCTGCTCTTTATATGAATCACCATCGACGTTGCTGTAAAAGGTAATCGACGACGTGGCAGCCTGCGCGATCGCATACGCCCCGAGATTCGACGGCGAGGCGACGCGAATTTCCGCACTCATCATTTTGATCGCACGACGCCCTTCGCCTTGCGCGGTGAGACTGCCTGATATCATCCGATTCAACGAATACGTGTCTTTCAGCAGGATGACCGCCACAGAAGCGACGATCGAGATGATGGCCACACTGATCATCACTTCAATGAGTGAGATTCCTGAGCGGGTATTTCGATATATCTTGTGGCGCGTCATACTTCTTTAAGGGGTAATAACGACTTCTTGCTTCTGCCAATTGGACGAGACAGAGATCGTATCGGAGAAATTCTGGTACCCCGTCTTGGATACCGTGAGCGTGTAGTCGCCCGCATTGAGTCCGGTAAAGAATACTTGGCCGGGAGGCACGCAGGAAGATGTGAAGGTAAACGACACGTCGGAGACGGACGGTGTCCACGTCGAGCTGGCTGTTTGTAGAAATGCCTTGTATCGGAAATACCGATCGCCATTGTGTGCGATGCTGATGTTTTGATTGGCGACCGTGTAATAGGTATTTTCAGTATCATCAGGGCCGCGGAAATTCCATGTCGCGTTGTCATTGTTGGTCGCGACCTGGAAACGTACGCTCTCAGCGCCGGTATCCGGCGGCTGTGTCTGCGGCTGCCAGAGAATCTGATGAAAATTGCTCACCGAACCGGTATCAAACGTCGAAGATACCAGGTATCCATTGGTCGCATATCCCGAGAGCGCATCGCCCCAGAGTCTGATCTCGCCTGCAGGGTTGGCATGCTCGATATTCGAGGATATGGAAAAATGTGTCGTATCCGTGAATGAGGACTGACCTGGGCCGCCGGACCAATCGGTCTGTCGGATGAAGCCGCGACCTGTCGTGAGTGTCGTGTCATAGCCACCCGGTCCTTCAAGCCGCACCGAAGCACCCGAAAGCGGCAACTGCGTTGAGCCGTCTTTGACGGTGATGAGGACGCTGCGCGGATCTTTTGGAGCCACGATCAGCTTGAAATCCTGCGCAGCATTGGGATTGAGTGTAAGCGGCAACAGAGGAATGGTTCCCGACAAGTCATATGATCCGTCGGTAAAAGCGATATTATACGTATCCCACTCGAGCGTCGGAATAGTCTTGAGACCCGATCCATCGGTGACATGAGATGCGCTGTATTTGAGTACATCGGGACTCGTACCGATCAGCTTGGCGCCACTGAGTGAGAAATCGATCGACCCGATGGGTGTACAGGTGTCGGTCACGCTCGAGACATTGAGTGTGCTGGTCCGATCAATCGCAAAGCTCAGTTGCGTCAGCTGCTGCACTGCGACAGTCGCATGCGGCTTGGTCGGATTGGGATTCCCGGGCGCACCGGCTTCATGGGTCTGCTCCGATGAGTAGCCGGATTTTGAAACGGAAATCTCGTATGCTCCGACTCCCGGCGGTGCATCGACAATCTTGAGGAAGCCGTCGCTGTCTGTCGTATCATTGATCACGATTACAGGGACCGCGAGATTATTCTCCACATGCACGTCTGCTCCGACGACCGGCTGACCTGCCGCGTCGAATACTCGGACAAACAAGGCGCCATTGGTCGACGCCGACTCAAGCGCGCGCGGCCCGACGTATGTCGTAAAATGCACGGGAGAGAAGTTGATGCATGTCGGGCACACCACTTCGATATGGACGAGCCGATAGTCGGCGGGGGAGAGGTCATTGGGGGATCCTCCGATCGTGCCATCAAACGGATCGTCGACATTGCGGATGGTGGTCTCGACGTCAAAGGTCGTCCCGTCTCGGACGAGCGTCTGCGTGCGCAGCACTTTGCCGTCGGGAATACCGCCCTGTATACCCACATCATCGTACGGCATATTGCGGATGATCTCGAACTGTTCGTTCGCTAATGCGGAGGCGGTGATTTTCAGGCGCGAGAGCACGACGGCTTTCATGGTGGCCACATACGACTGATAGAGGCCGCTCCCGATGAGCATGAACACGGCGACACTGACCAATGCTTCTATGAGCGTGAATCCAGTCCGTCGCCTATTGCGGTGTATACGAGAAGCTGCTCCGTGCATAGCTTCTAGTGTACCAATCAAAACGGCAGTCATCGGGCGTTATCTACAATTTCCGAAGGTACCTCTCGAAATCACATGGAGATCACTTGAACTATCTCCCTATCTGATACAATAGAACGTATGGCACCGACCGATCTCGACATGATCGTATTTGATCTTCTGCGCGATGCGCTGCGGATCGCCTTTGTCATCGCAATCGGCAAGCTCCTCATCCATCTGATCACCACCGCGGTCCTCACGTCGATCGCCATCGCCAAAGGCACCGACGGCTACAAGGAGCGCGCGCAGACGATCCAAAACGTAATTCGCCTCATCGGCAACACGATTACCTATAGCATCGCACTCTTCCTCCTCCTGACCGCACTCGGCATCGACATCCGACCGCTTCTTGCAGGTGCGGGTGTATTGGGACTCATCGCGGGTCTGGGTGCACAGACGCTCATGAAGGACTTTTTCACTGGTATCGTCATCTCTGCCGAAGACCAGTACCGCGTCGGCGAGCGTATCAAGATCAATTCCGGTATCGAGGGCACGGTCGTGGAGATCGCACTGCGCCTCACGACGCTCCGTGGGACCGATGGCGAGCTACACCACATCCTCAACAGCGCGATCACCACGGTCACCAATTACTCGCGCAAGAGGTAAGGCTAGACAAGCGAGTAGACCGCCGACTTCGTGTGGTGATACACTACCATACAGAATGAATCCTATACCTGAAAAAGGGGAGGAAATGGGTGATGAACACGTGGATGTCTACTACTTGGAATAATGGTGTAGAATGGCTCGCCACACACATACCGTCGTTCTCTTTCGCCGACTTCAAGCCAACACTGGAAACACTTTACACAGGCAGCATCCGCATTTTCTTCATTTATCTCGCAAGCAAAGTGCTGATACGGATGGCACTCGGTACGAATAAAGTGTGGGATGATGCGCATCCGATTAAAAATGCACTCAAGGCGTGGAGCGACCCGATCATCTATACGATTGTCCTACTCTCGATTCCCCCGTCATTCGATGTAAATATCGGTCCGATACTTACCGGTGCGGGCTTCTTGGGACTGGTCCTCGGACTGCTGCTCAAAGAGTTCACCTACGGTATCGTGATCCGTTTTCAGGACCAGTACCGCGAAGGTGAACACGTCAAACTCAACGAGACGCACGAGGGAATCGTCGGGAAGCTCGGCCTCCGTGTGACGCTTCTCTACGACAAGGATGGCAACGTTGAGGGCGTCATCAATAATTCGATCACGAGATGGATCAACTATTCGCGGCAAGACAAGTCGAAAGCGGGGTCACAGAGCATCAAGCAATCAGGATGGACGCGGCGGCCTATGCCGACAGACCATCGCCCGCTATACACAGCAGGGTACGGATGTCGCGACAGACAGCAGCGGAACCGGCGTTATTGACGAAGAAAAGCCCGCAACGTTTTTCAAAACGTTTGCGGGCTTCGAATGTACACTCCCAGCGCTCAAATGAGCTCGAGCGCTTGCTCAAGATCTTCGATCAGATCCGCCGGGTCCTCGCGGCCGACGGAATACCTGATCGTACTCTCCGACATACCTGCGGCGGCGAGCTCTTCGGTATTCATCTGACCGTGCGTCGTCGTCGCCGGATGGATGACCAAGGATCGCGCTTCACCGATATTGGCGGCAAGCCAGGGCATTTTCAACGCTTCGATTACCATCCGCGCCTCATCGAGACCACCGACGATATCAAACGCCATGAGCCCACCAAATCCTTTCGGCATCAGTTCCTTGTTACGCCGCGAATCCTCGCCAAAGGCTGGGTGATGCACTTTCCGCACCTTGGGATGCGCGGAGAGATATTCGGCTATCCGAAATGCATTTGTGGAATGCTCAATCATACGCGCCGAGAGCGACTCGAGATGCGACATGAGAATGACCGCGTTGTCGGGCGAAAGGCATCCGCCCATATCGCGAAACCATCCATTGCGCAGATCGCTGATCACCTTTTTCTTCCCCAGGATGCACCCGCCGATCACTTCGCCGTTGCCCATATACTTGGACGCCGAGTGGACGACAATATCCGCTCCCAAAGAAAGCGGTTTAAGCAGGACAGGCGTCGCGAGCGTGCTATCCACCACCAGGGGAATCCCGTAGGAGTAAGCCACGGCAGCAATCATACGGATGTCAAACACGTCGATGAGCGGATTTGATGGCGCTTCGAGATACAGGAATCGCGTCGTGCCAGGCCGTATCGCTGCCTGCCATGCCTCGACAGAGTGCGGATTGTCTACAAATGTCACATGGATGCCGAGCTTGGGCAGATATTCGCGGAAGAGATGGAACACGCCGCCATAGAGGCGATTGGACGAGACGATATGGCCGCCATGCCCGAGCGCCAGCGCGAGGAGCATGATTGCCGACATACCAGAGGATGTGGCGAGCGCCGCTTCGGCACCCTCCATCGCCATAAGGCGTTCCTCGAATTTTTTTACTGTCGGATTGTTGATCCGAGTGTACACGAAGCCATCTTTCTTGCCTGCGAATATATCTTGGGCGCGACGCAGACGTCGCAAGGGAAATGCGGTCACCCGCGCGACTCCGGGACGAATCTCTCGCTCGGCGAGCGTCTCGCCACCATGGATTTCGAGCGTCTTGGGGCGCTGCTTGTTCGGCTTCTTGCCGCCAGGATACAGAGTCCTACTCATGGGGTATTCCTTTCAATGATCTGACACACGATAGTTCTCTACGCACACAATACCCATAACCGAAGCATGATGCAATCCTCACCAGACACATCCCCGCCCTTATGGTATTTCGTATGCTATGTATGCGCTATAGCGTAGGGATAGTGTATGGTGCGGGGTGTCGACTCTTTTTTGTGTCACTATTTTCCTGCCACCATTCCACTTTTTGATTCCTTATAAAATCCAACGCGGGAGGTCTCGACAGATGTCCCTTTTTAGTGTTTACTGCGGCCAGTCTCACTAACGTTCCTTGAGAAAGAAAAGAGCGATGCAAGAACTACCGAACTCCAAAGCGACAGCACTCATGCAATTTGAGTGTGCACACAGTCCACGTCCGCATGCAAACGCCCTCGTGCGGCCACATCAGCGCTTTACTTTAGAACAGCGCCTGACGGAGGCTATCCGGGCCGGATGGAACGTTTTTCAGTTTCCTTCCAAAATGCTTCAAGGTGGCGATCTCCTCTCTGATTCGGGTACCACCACTCTGACACTCGAACAATTCGCCGCATCGATCCTTGGAGACGAGGCATACGGCAGTAACTGGGGGTACCCTCAGTTAGTCGAAACGCTCAAGGAGACATTTGGCCTCGAGGGTGCGTGGAAATACTACATTTTCCACCAGGGTCGCGCCGCCGAGCACGCCCTCTATTCGCAGCTACGCGGACGCGGCACACTCGTTCTCTCAAACGGCTTCTTCGACACGACGCGTGCAAATGCCGAAGCGAATGGATTTCTCGCCGTGGATCTGTGCGACACATCAGTACAGGCATTCAAGGGCAATATCGACTGTGCGCGCCTTGAAGAGAATCTCAAGAAGCAATCGGCCGATGTCCCGTTCGTGCTCATAACGATCACCAACAACACCGGCGGCGGACAACCTGTCTCAATGGCGAATCTCCGCGCTGCCCAAAAAGTTGCGGACACGTACCAGACACCGCTTCTTCTCGACGCCTGCCGATTCGCGGAGAATGCATGGTTCATCAAACACTATGAGGAAGGGTACGAGCAGCACTCAATCTCGTCGATCGTGCATGAAATGTTCTCATTGTGCGATGGTTTCGTCATATCGCTCAAGAAAGATGGCTTGGCCAATATGGGTGGAGCGCTCGTACTGCGCACGGATTCTATATTCACGCGGAGCCACCCGGATCTTCTTGAGAATATCTACGATCACCAGGTCCTGACCGAGGGACACCCGACCTATGGCGGCCTCACGGGCGGTACTATCATGACGATTGTTGAAGGGCTGAAGTATGTCACAACCGATCAATATCTCGACGGGCGTATCGGCCTTGTGCGGGATTTCGGGACATATCTGACGTCGCTTGGGGTCCCGATTCTCGAACCGATCGGCGGACACGCCGTCTATATCGACATAGATCGCTTCTTTGCCGGCACACGGATGCGGCGGGAAGACTTTGGTGGTATATCGCTTACGGCACTGCTTCTCCTGAAGGGTGTACGGCTCTGCGAACTCGGCGCATTTGCCTTTGGCAAGTACGACTCGAGCACGGGGCGGGAGACATTTCCCCCGCACAACTACGTGCGTGCGGCAGTCCCGCGTCAAAAGTATGAACTACAGGACCTCTATCATGTCGCGGAATGCATCCAGACACTCTATGATCGTCGAGATGAATTACCCAAAGCGATACCGACGTGGGGCCGCGACAAAACGTTGCGCCACTTCAAGGCACGATTTGCACTTGAGTGGTGATACCTAATCACCCTGACAAAAACTCAAAAGCCACTGGCGACAAACCGGTGGCTTTTTTTCTGCATACACAGAAAAAGAGGCCGTCGACTCAAGAGTCGGCGGCCTTCTTCTTTTTCATTCCTGTTTCAATATGACTTTCAAAGCCACAAGCATACACCACATCACCTACTGCTCCTGCACGATGTAGTCGATCGTCATTTCGGCGATATTCATGATGTACCCGCGCATGCGATCGAGTGCGATCTCCAGTATCATGCCGCGGTGAGTCTCATGATGCACTGCATCTCCCATCCGGGCAATCTCTTTTTCGATCTGGGCGCTGCGGTCCAGGATGGAATGCGCCACGGCACCATCCTGACGCGACACCATAGCAGACGCCTCCTGAAGGAGAGAGAGTACCTTCTCGGCCGTACGGGCAGTCTCAGGTGCGGCGAGCTTGCGCTTGAGCGGACGATTGGACGAGAGGACCGCGTCGGCGACCTTGGATGCATGGTCGGCGATACGCTCGATCTGCACGGCGACCTTCTCGTAGTAGTCGAGCTTGTGGAGCGTGATGGCGAGGTCTCCTCCCACCGCCTTGCCAGAGAGCAGTGAATAGTACTGACGCGTGATCGCAAGCTGGAGTTTGTTGACCTCCTGATCGCGATCAATGACGTCCTGCGCGAGCTTCTTGTCGTCGGTCCGGAGCGCCGCAAACGCATCGCGAAACATCGAGTCGGTGACGCCAAAGAGCGTATCGACAGTCTGAGTGATCGGCAATGTCTTGGGATCGAAGATATTTTTAATCAGCATCTCTGTCCCCGACTCGTCGATAATCTCGAGACCCATGAGCGATTGGGAAAACGTGCGGATGCGCTGACGCAGCGCAGGGGAGATGCTATGCCCCTTGAGGAGTATCTCGTCAGCGCCCGCGATATAGCGCGACACGATCTCACGCTCGACATGAGCAGGGGAACTGCCGTCTATGTCGTACACCATACGCTCGAGCGCTACAGCCTGCTCACGCGCCTGGATGAGCAAATCGCCCGTCGGGAGCGTGTGCGCATAGACAGTGCTCGACTTTTCAAGCTGCCGTGCTTTGACCCATTCTTTGGGCAAGATGAGCGAGAGGCTAGCGCCGCCGATAGACTGGAGTTTTCTTGGTTTCATGGTCCTGTGGAAAAGTCGCTTGTGAAGAATAAAAGCACGTTATATATTGGATATATATAGATTATCAGAATATATATATATTTGCAAGTAGTGGCATATGAATACAAAGCAAGGAATCATCTTTGGAGGAATCGCCGTGATCGCGCTTGCGATCTTCGGCTTCTCTCAGTTTAGTACAGATCAGTCGCCGCAGACAGCGGCAGTGGTGGCGAGTCAGACAGATATCGCCTGCGTGGAGGGGAGTCTCACCGCCTCGGGCTCGACAGCGCTCGCACCTCTGGCACAGAAAGTCGCTCAGCAATACCAAAAACAGTGCCCTGATACACGCATCACCATCAATCTCGGCGGCAGCGGCACGGGGCTCACCAATGTGATGAACGGTGTCTCTGATATCGCCAATTCAGACATCTTCTCCAAGCCGGGCCAAGAAGGCTTGGTCGATCATCAGGTAGCAGTGGTCATCTTCGGCCTCATGGTCAATGACAAAGTACAAGTCGATTCACTCACTACTGAGCAGATCAAAGGCATCTACGCTGGCACCGTGACCAACTGGGGTCAAGTCGGCGGCAACGATCTGCCGATCGTGGTCATCAGCCGACCACCGAGCTCGGGTACGCGCGCGACATTCCAAAACTACGTCCTCGGCGGACCCGAGACCATCTCCGGACCATCGCGCCTTACCTCAGATAGCAACGGCACTGTCATCAAAAACGTCCGACAGACCGCGGGCGCAATCGGCTACGCGGGCACTGGCCCTATCAAAGAGGCCGGCCTCAAGACCCTGAAGATCAATGACGTCGAAGCCATCGCGGCCAATGTCGCAGACGGCAGCTATCCATACTGGAACATCGAACACATGTACACCAAGGGGCCCGCATCGGCGCTCGCGCAATCATTCATCGACTACGTGATGAGCGATGCGAGTAAGCCCACGCTCCTGACGCTCGACTTCGTCCCGATATCAGACATCTCACCTCAAATCCTCGCGACACATCAGCAGCAATAATCCACTTCATGCGCTATCCCGTCGATACAATCGCCCGCACCATACTGCTTCTCTGCGCCGTCCAGGTCGTGATCGTCATCCTCGGCGTCTTCCTCTTCCTCGGCCTCAAAGCATTCAATGTCTTCGGGCAGGGCGCCACTATCACCGGATTCCTCTTTGATACGCACTGGGATCCGATGGGTCTCGGGAGTGCAGATGGCATCCCGGCCTTCGGCGCAGGTGGCCTCATCCTCGGCTCTCTCGTGATCACGCTTGGATCGGTCCTCATCGCCACCCCGCTCTCTATCGGCCTGGCACTCTTCCTGACCGACGTCAGTTCGCCCGTGCTACAGAAAATCTTCCGCCCGATCCTCGAAGTCTTCACCGGAGTGCCGTCGGTCGTGATCGGATTTTACGGACTCGTCGTGGTGGTCCCGCTCCTGCAAGCGCTCGTCGGCAATCTGACGGGCAACCACGTGACAGCAGGCTACGGATGGGGAGCAGCCATCATCGTACTCGTGATCATGATCCTGCCGACGATCACGAGCATCTCGATCGATGCCCTACGCGCCGTGCCGGGGAGCGTGCGTGAAGCATCGCTAGCGCTCGGTGCCACCCGCTGGCAGATGATGATGACGACCGTCGTGCCGGCGGCAGCAGCGGGGCTCGCGACAGCGGTCGTGCTCGGCATGGCTCGCGCGATAGGGGAGACGCTCGCTGTGAGCCTCGTGCTCGCCGGACACCGTGTACCATCCTGGGATCAGCCACTCTTCAACATCTTCTTCCAGCCCAATGTAAACATCACGCAGTACATCGCGATCGACTTTGGCGAATCCTACGGTGCCGGGCGCGACGCATACTTCACGCTCGCATTCGTCCTCTTACTGACATCATTCATCTTCGTCGTGGTGAGCCGCCGCCTCAGTAGTAAGAAAGCATACCTATGAACACCATCCGCACACACGCACGGCATCGAGGTCATCTGAGTAACGCACTCGGCATCGGCCTCCTATGGACTATCGCGAGTATCGTCGCACTACTATTCCTGGGTATCATAGCCTACATCATGTGGGAAGGCGTGCAGTATCTCTTTGATCCCGTCTTTTATGGCACGCGCGAATACGGCATCGGCCGCGAGCTCTTCAACACGTTGTATCTCCTCATCTTGTCGCAAGTACTACTCTTGCCGATAGCGCTCGGTGCCGCGATCTACCTGACCGAATACGCCCGTACGCGCGCTCTGGTAGACGCTATTCATTTTGCAGCCGAGACCTTGGCAAGCGTCCCATCGCTCGTCCTCGGACTCTTTGGTGTCCTCATCTTCGTCTCGTACTTTGGCTTGGGCACGAGCCGCATCGCGGGAGCGCTCGCACTCGTCTGCCTCAATCTACCGTTTGCATTGCGCCTTTTTGAAAACGCGATCACTGCGGTGCCACACGAGCTACGCGAGGGTGCCTATGCGCTCGGCGCTACCACCTGGCATACGATCTGGACGATCGTCTTGCCATCGGCCCTTCCCGACATCGTCACGACGACCATCCTCACCTCAAACCGTGTCATCGGCGAGTCCGCCGTACTGCTATTCACCATGGGGCTCTTTAGTCCGGCCAATTCGCTCACACTGGACTGGTCGCTTCCCGGCGCGACACTGACGACCCATCTGTACAACGTCACCGGACCGGGCGCTGGCACAACAGGCCTCTCGATGCACCAAGAGATGATCGTGACTGCAGGCTCGGCAGCGCTCCTGATAACCGTCATTCTCTTGTTCAACATCTTCGCACGCGTCATCGGGCATGCAGTATCAAAATCATTAGCAGCAGAATAACTATTTATCTATGGATACCACCGCACTACAAGCACAGAACGTACGCGTCACCTACGACGGACACGAGGCCCTCAAAGGCGTGACTCTCGACATCCCGCGCAACCAGATCACCGCGCTCATCGGCGCATCGGGAAGCGGCAAATCGACCTTCTTGCGCACACTCAATCGCATGCACGACGTCACGCCGAGTGCTGCGATGTCGGGCAGCATCACCTTCAACGGCCACAACATCCTCGACAAGGACACCGATGTGATCGAGCTGCGCACCAAGATTGGCATGGTCTTCCAGCACCCGGTACCATTTCCCAAATCGACCTTTGACAACGTCGCCTACGGGCTCAGGATCCAGGGGGAACGCGCGCCGCGCTCACGTGGCGTGGTCAAGCTGCTGGGGAAGCGCATGATCGACTGGAAAAAGCTCGAGGCGAGCACAGATCGCATGGAGAGCACGGTAGTGCAGAGTCTCAAAGACGCCGCACTCTGGGACGAGGTCAAAGAGCGGCTCCACCTCTCGGCCCTGCGCCTCTCCGGTGGACAAAAGCAGCGCCTCTGCATCGCGCGCATGATCGCTGTGCGCCCGGACGTCCTCCTGCTCGACGAACCCTGCTCGGCACTCGACCCGATATCGACGCGCAAAATCGAAGACCTGTTGATGAAGCTCAAGGAGAAATATACGATCGTCATCGTCACTCACAACATGCAGCAGGCGAAGCGCATCGCCGACTACACCGGCTTCTTCCACATGGGCGAACTCGTCGAATTCGACGCGACGAAGAAGATCTTCGAAGAAGCCGAGAAACAGCTCACGCGCAACTATGTAAAAGGGTATTTTGGATAAAAAACAACACCTTTCACAGATTTTCGAATTTGGATTTCATCAAATATCCTTTATTTATAGTCTCATTTCAGGTTGTGTAAAACTTCATTGCTTATCCCTAAAGGATGCGGTATTGTACCAGTACGGAAGTGCCCTCGGCCCAAACGGTGGCGTTTATCGCCGCTTTCCCGCAAGGGATAGGTCCGAGGGCTTCCTTTTGGGAAAATCACCGGGGCCAAACTTGCACATATATCTCCCGATGCGCAATCATTTTACGAAAATCGTCACTACTGTGTTTCGTATTTGTCACTGAACGGTTAACTGTACTCGCGATATAGTCCGCAAGCTGTAAAAGATTATTTGCCTCAGACCGCTGCATTTTGACTTTTTTGATCTTTTTCTCGCCCGCATTGATCTTCCGCTTTAGATAACTCGCCAGTTGCATACGGAAATCCAAGCTGCCACTTTTATCAATGACGACTATTGCACTCTGTAATTTCTCCTTAGCGTTCTCAAAAACAAGTCCGCATGCATATTTATAAAAAGACTTTGTATTCTTGAATCCTTCTCCATAGAGCTTCTTTGGATCTTTATTTATCGCGATACCATAGTAGAAGAAATTGTAGGGTGCGACAGCCGCCAGAAAAGCCTTGCGGATTCGATCCGAATTACGCTTGAAATGAAACTCTTCGTTCGCCGGCCATCCGACTTCTTTCTTTAAGAGCTGAATACGCTGATCACACGCGATTGCTTCGTCATGATCTTCGAATACCAACAGACCGACGGTAAAGAATCGACTTGAACCCTCATCGAGATTCAATCCCGGATCACCTGATTCATCGATAAATACGAGCATATGCGGTGCACTATTCTAACCGATACGAACCTCGCATGGAAATTAACCCCTTTCGCTACAAATAACTGTTACCAAGAAAGGTACGGTTAGACAATAAATGGGTTACCGCGGAGCGGAGCTAAGCCCCTCAAAAAGCAACTAACCCGCAACTATGTACGGGGGTATTTTGGGTAAAAAGTATCCAAAGTGTTATAGCTGTATCTAAAAAATAATCCCCGCCGAGCACATCGTACTCGGCGGGAACATAGATTAGGCGTAACCGCGCTTGCGCGACAAGGTCTCGCCATATTCTTCGAGCCGCGACTGGCTCGTGCTCATGTAGTGACGCACCAACGTAAACGTGATGATCACGCCAGCGACGAGCGCAAGGACGACAATGATGAGGGCGAGGAACGCAAGCTTAGCCTTGCCACTATCCTTACTCGACAAGACGCCACTGAAGAGCTGACCGACGGAATTGAACGCTCCGCCGACATGCTGATATGCGTTTAGCGTGTTGCTGATCTGCGCATAGGTATTCCAGCCGGCAGTCGCAATGCTCGCAAAATCGCGGCGCTGATAAGCGGCACGCAACGAATGCGCCCAGATCGCCAGACCGCTGCCCAGCACCGGGAAGATCACCGCGAGATACCACAGGCTGAAAATGCCGTCCATGAACTGACGCCCTTCTTCGAGAGTCAGATACGGGGGCTGGCCGCTCGTCAGCACGGCAACCGCGCCGTAGGCCAGGACGAGAAGAATCGGCATCGAAAAGCCGACCACTGACTGGATTACGCCAGACCAGAGGATCGTCTTATCGAACCAATTACCCATGGCCATCACGTCTTTCCACGAGACGCCGACGGCGTAGCAGTTCCACCACGAGATCGCGACATTGAGGGCCAAGAGCCCAATCAATAGCAGCATCTCCATTATTTCGACTCCTGTTGTGTTGAGGTGTGTCAAACAGAGAAGAGGTACCTCAAGCCCCTTCTCCAAACTTATCTTTTTCCATTATAAACTATATCTTATAAATGTCAATGTCGGAGATAATGTGTGGACACATACGGCGATTTTCCGTAAGGACGCGAGGTTCAGCCCTAAAAAACGGAGACAGGGCGCTAAGCCCCTCAAAACAAGGAGCAACTGACCCGCAACTATTTACGGGGGTATTTTGGGTGATGTGTGATCATCAAAACAAAAACGGGTCGGTACCATACCGACCCGCCCAAAGTTCAGGCAGCCTGAGCCACTTTTTTACGCGCCTTATGCCTCACGATTGCTTCAAGTGCACTGTCAGAGAATTCTTCTGGATTTTCGCGCACTTCACTCACCCAATACTTATCGTAGGGTAAGAAATTAATCACAAGGTATAGGTAGCGCCCTTCAAAGAAAAGTACCCCTTGCTCCCCTTTTAGGATTAGAAACTCACCTTGATACGTCAACCTTCTCCGATACTTCTGGTACTGATCATCCACCTCTTTTTCCAGCAATCGTCGCGGAATAGTCCACTCCACTTCCACGTTCTCATCGAATGCCTCATGACAAGCGATCTCATTACCGATATCTTTCAGTCGTTTGCGGATTTTCTTACGTGCTTCAAGTCGTCTTCTGTCATGAAGTTCCTGCTCAAACGGACAATCGAACCGCTTGCGTCGGGAGGTTTTAAGGTCTTTCTGCAAGGTCTGCTGTTCTATTTTGAGATCTTCCAGCCCTTTTTTCCTACCACTCACATATTCGCTACATTCCTTCTCGTAACGAGCCTGCGTCTCAGAAAAAAGGAACTGAATCTCAGTTGTAATGCTCATCTCAACCTCCTACCATCTACCGCATGCATGCTATTATATCTGGAGATTTTTGTCAACTCCCCGGAGACAGGGGGCTAAGCCCCTTAAAAAGCTAAAACGTGTGGTCTGATTTTCTTTCGTAGATCGGTGCCTGGCACCTCAAAAACCATAAATTCGTGGCGTGATTTTGTTGAGAGACGCGAGGGTGGGGTGGGGAAGTGAGCATCAAAAAAGAAAAGCCGCCTTTGGAAGGGCGGCTTTTGATCTTGGTGAGCTCATTTCTATGGACGGCGCCCATGATAATCGAAGTCGGATTTCGTTCGTTCCCTCTTTTTATTCGATCCCAAACTTCGCGGCAAATCGCTTGACCATTTCCCCGGTCGGCAACATGGCATCTGCGGACAACTCCGGAAGCACATCTGAGATGAGGCGGAGTGTCATGGGCACATCAAACTCTTGCCAAGATCCGCGCTCGTTTCCTTCCAAGAACTCCACATCGTAATATGCCAGGATCCGCCGAACAAACTGTTCTTGATCGGGGTAGGCGCGCATCATGCAATACGTGTGGGCAAAGACGAAATAGATCAGAGTCGTAGGGGAGTCTGTCCGCATTGATCCCTCCAAAGAATCATCCGCCGGCACAATAGCAGCTTTTCAATGAAATCACCAGCGAAATAGGCCGTAGGCATCCGCACTATCAAGAACATCATTCACCGCTACGGGACCAAGTATTTGTTGGTAGCGGGACCTTATGTCTTGCGGATTTACATTCCGACCCTGTGAGCCAATGTTCGACACATAGTCTCTTTCTGTCGATTATCCATGATAAAATATGTATCATTACCACATTAAGAACCAGAAAGAATATGAGAGAGGGTCATCATGAGCAATTGCAACATAAGAATACGGAAGGGCTGAATGCGGAGTCCTTGCGAAAAATACAGTTACGAGTCACGGCTATGCTGGATGATGCCTATAAGAAAACAGCGGGATTGGCATCGGCTGATGATTATACAGCGCTCAAATGGCAAGATGAAATAGCCGACATGAGAGGACGACAGCGCATCATCGAAGCAAAAGTCAGAGAAACGCGGGAAATCGCCGGTATTCCTGCTCCCGAACAGGTATGGGGAAGTCGACCAGGTATCACGCTTTTGACACCACGAGAGATTGAAAAAATCAGCGACGAATCAATACGTAGCAGAGTGATCGGACTCTATAAGGACATTATGGACGAACTCGATCGCGAAGAACCATCAGTAGATGTAAGCCAAGTGGAAACTCTACGTAAAACACAATTACTGGTCACGGGGATGCTGGAAGACATGGGTAAAAAAAGAGACCTTATTAAAACAACAGACGAACATACTGTCCTCAAATTGCAAGATGAGCTCGCTGATATGGGTGAACGCCAGAAGGTTATCGAGACCAAGGCGAAGGAGGCACGAGAAATCGCCGGTATTCCTGCTCCCGAACAGGCATGGGGAAGTCGACCAGGTATCACGCTTTTGACACCACGAGAGATAGGGAATATAGCGGATGAGTCGACTCGTAATCGCGTACTCGCTCTCTATAGAGATATTGGGGATGAATTAAATCGCGCGTAGCATTTGGAAATATAAAAAAGGGCCCGGAATATTCCGGGCCCTTGCGAGTCTCAGGGAAGACAAGAAAAGAATCACTTCTTTTTCTTGCTCCTCTTTTTTGGAGGAGCTTTTTTCTCCGGTGCCTGGGGTAGCGACATCTGCTCAGCAGCCCACGCCGCTAGCAGCTGCAGCTTCTCCCCGATGGTCTGAGGTTCTCGAAAAGCCTGATGCCTCCCGACGAAACCGACCGGGACAAGATGGTGCTTGAACCACCGCCGACCGCGTGGATCGCTCGTCTGTGGATTCATGTACCACATGACCTCAGGAGACGGATCGCCCAACGAACGCATCGCATCCCACGCTTCGCGCGCGATGCGCTGTGCTGTATCCCACGCGACCCCAACTTGGGGGACCGGATCATCGGCGCTCCACGAGAACTGCGCCGTGGTAATCTCTCGACCATTCACGACTCTCGTCGTCTTGTGATAGACGACATCGCGCAGCGTCGGGCCGCCAAATTCGCGTCGATGAGAGAGCCAGCGCCGAAGTGTAACATCTGCCACGAACCGCTGCCCCTCCTTCGATTCTCCTCGAGCTTCGAAATAGACGTTCTTTGCCAAGCAGAGAAAGTCGTCTTCCGAGAGCGTCACTCCCTCTTTATCCTTCGCCACGTGTACCGGTACCACCGGCACATCGTGGACGTATTGTGCAAAGAACAACACAATTGCACACGCCCCGATGGAGGCGAGTGCGCTTCGAAGCAAAAGCTTGCGCATTGGTACCTCCTTTTTAGGTTTGTATATATTGTATCTACAAAAGCTTAACGTGTCAAGTCTTTTTGTGCCGTTTGAATGGTCTGTAATCACAGTCTCAAGCATGCAGGAGGCCCCCATTCATTGCCGATATCACCGGTGGGCGCTACACTGCGACTATTATCACTCTATACAAATTCCCTATGCTTACCGGATTCAGAGACTTTATCCTCCGCGGCAATGTCGTCGACCTCGCCGTGGGCGTCGTCATCGGTGCTGCGTTTGGCACGGTCGTCGCGTCGCTCGTGAAGGACCTGCTCACACCCCTGATCGCCGCGATCTTTGCCGCCCCCGATTTTTCGGGACTCATGTTTACCATCAACGGCAGCAAATTCATGTACGGCACATTCCTCAATGCACTCATTGCATTCCTGATCGCCGCAGGCTCTATCTACTTCTTTGTCGTAGCACCCATGAACAAGCTTCTGGCGAAATTCAAAAAAGAGCAGGCCGCCGCACCCGCCGCACCCAGCTCGACCGACACGCTTCTCATCGAAATCCGCGACCTCCTCAAGCAGCGATAGGGGATAGCGAGCGTGGACAGACACGCCACCTCTAACTGGTGCTCGATACTTCTCAAAAAAGAAAGACCGCCCCAGTCATCGGATGCTGGGGCGGGTGAGCTTCAAAAAGCTTGTCTACGAGACGCGTTCTCCCCAGATGGGATAACGGTCGTCGTGATTTAGATATTCAGGCACGAGTTCCAGACCTTCGTCAGTCAGGAAGACGAAGACGTTCTTGACTCTCCAGCGAGTCCATCCTTCGGCGCAGTCGCCGTCGAGATAGTCCCGATGGACATCAAACGACGCGATAATCGTCTCCCGACTTTGCTCGCCCTCTCGGGCTAAGACAGTGATATGCCGCAGTTCGCTCATCGGCCACGGACTATCGGGATCAGTCTGCACATCCGCTGCTTCGAGCCGAGTGAAGCGGAAGCCGGATAGCGCACACCTCAGATCCGCGATTCGTTCAGTGGTAAACCACTTAGTCGCGCGATCGACTTCAAACAATGGACATCCCTCGGCGTCGTAGTCGATTCTCATATTGAGAAGCCCCGACATCAACTTCAAGGCAAACTCAATCGCCAGCGCGAGTGAGGCGGAAAATTCCATCTTAGTCATCAGAATCTCCTGTCAAGGAGCTAGCAAGGCAGGGTACACCTGACTTGGAACAGGACCATCCTGTTCAGCATCCATTTTATCATATATCGATCTTTTGTCAATATGGTCCACCGTGGGATACAGGGCATACAGTATGGGGAAATGCACCTACATTGGCTCCGCGGGTAGGACTCGAACCTACGACCAACCCGTTACACGTATCCTCTCATTTCTGAAAGGGGTGGACTATATCATCACCCGAACACTGAGTGTTCTTGGGTGCGAGGCGCTTCCTGGGAATTCTTGAATTGCATTCAGAATTCCGAGTACTCCCTTTCGGGATAGTCTCTACACCTTCCGACTCTTTTGAGTTGGCTTGGCTCGGGATTACCCAACTGCCTTTCGACGATTGAGGGTTTCCCCGAATTCACCTCGTTTTTCAACCGAAATCACTTTCGGAAGCTGCCTTTGACAGCGGGCCGCTCTACCGACTGAGCTACCGCGGAATATGCTTCAGATATACTGAAGCTTTTCCAGTATAGACAATTTATCCAAAAAAGACAAAAGGCGTCCTCGGCTTGGCGAGGACGCCTCGATTCAGTGTTGCGACACCCTGTCGGTGCCGGCCTTTTTGAGTCTCTTGAGGCGTGAGGGGAGCATATGACTCCCGAAGCCAATCTCACGAAGTTCGCGCACCAATCGGCAGCGCTCCTGAAAATCAAACGGTTCGCGAGCGCGAGAAATATGGATCAATCCGCCCGCATACGCTTCGCGGCCACTTGTTGATTTAGGCATTTGACACTCCCGTTATTATGTCTCCCATCTTTATACTATAGCTTCTTTATGGAATCAATGCGGGTGGGGGATCTTTCGGAGGATATGCGGTACCGCTCGCCCGCGAGGGACTGTATCTTTCATTTCTCGATAATTTGTCTTAGAATTGGTGCATATGGATATACGCATCAAAACAACCGATTATGAGATTACGCCCGACACGTCCCGCTACCTCGACAAATGCCTCAGAGCAGTCGAGAAGCTCGTCGCGGGGATAGACGGCGCCCGCTGCGAAGTGGAGCTCGGACAGAGCGCCAAGCATTCCAAGAAGACCGACAAGAGCTGGTTTGCCGAGGTCAATCTCAAGGCACAAAAAGACACGTGGCGCGCAGCCGCGAAGGCCGCGAGCGTGAAAGCCGCTATCGATATGGTCAAAGATCAGATCGTCATGCAGGTGAAAAAGGCAAAAGACCTCAAAAAGACCGCCGTCAAGAAAGGCGGGCAGAAGGTCAAAGAGATGGCAAAAAGCGGTCGTAGCAAGGTGATGAAGAAGAGGTAGGGGATTGCGCCGCGAAAATACTATTTGATTTACAACAAATGGTATTTTCGCGGCGCTACAAGATTTTTACCCCCGATCGCACAAAATCTGCATAGCTCATCTCATTTTTTCCGGCGGGCTTCACGATGTCGGGCAAAAATTTTCCATTCGCAAAATGTGCGGTCACTATAGTGACGCGAAATCGGTCACCGTTTCTTTCAGCCTCAAACGACACGCGCGGCCACTGTGCGTATGCGCGATATTTTCGCCAATTCATCTCATCATCTTGCCCGAGAGTGATATATCCGTCTTCTTTTTTCATCTTGCCTGCACGCGTGACCTGCGCGGGGTCTTGCGGCATCGGCGCTAGGGCGCCTGCGAGGTACTCGGGCAGCATGCGCACGAGCAGTTCGCCGCCGATCTGTATGAGGCGCGCGCGCAGATCAATCGTGGTCTCGGATGCACCGATCAGCGTCTTCTCGCTCGCGAGTATGTCGCCCGCATCGAGTGCATACACCATTTTCTGTATCGATACGCCCGTCTCTGTGTCGCCATTGAGCAGCGCCGACTCGACGGGAGAGGCACCGCGGTATTTGGGAAGGAGCGAATAGTGCACATTGAGTGCACCGCGGGGAAATGCATCCAGGAGCGCTTGCGGCAAGATCTTGCCATACGCGACCACGATCGCATACGCACATCCGTATGTGCGAATACTTTCGATGACCGACGCGTCGATCTGCTCCGGCGTGAGCACGGGGATACCGTGCTCGTCGGCCCACACACGCGTCTCTGATGGTGTGAGTATGAGCCCGCGACCACGCGGCGTATCCGGCGCCGTGACAACGACCGCCGGGCGAAAGCCATGCGCGTCGAGTATGGCGAGCGTATCGCGCGCCACATACGGCGTACCGAAGAATGCGAACCGCACATCTACCCATGCGCAAGATGTGCAAGCCAGGCCTGCACAACCCGCGTGCAGGCCTGGCTTGCACATGGGTTCATGTATCCTGGGGTTTGTCGTCATAAAGTTCTTTTGCTTTGTCTATATAGAGAATACCGTCCAAATGATCCATCTCATGCTGAAATACGTGTGCGAGGAATCCCGATGCGCCGCGCGTAAAGAGCTTACCATGCTCATCATAGGCGCGTATGGTCGCTTTTTCCGCACGGAGTACATACCCCCATTTGCCTTTGACCGACAGACAGCCTTCATGTTTGAGCTTCCTGCCACGCGACATCTTGATCATCACAGGATTGATGTACACCGCATCAGGAAGCATTCGCTCTGACTTTGATGCCTCCCCATGAGCCTCGTCGGATTCGTCGCCCCCATGTTTGGCAAGCGCACGGCCCGATACGATAAACAACCGTATCGCGGCACCGACCTGCGGCGCAGCAATCGCGACACCGTATTTCTCCTGCGCGAGCAGATGCTTCATATCGCGGATGAGTTCGCACAACGAGGTGCCCCCGATCTCCGAGAGCGGAATTTCTTTTGAAATTTCCCGCAACGCGGGATTTTCCGTATATGGTAGTATGGCGCGCATATTTTTTATACTGTACCTTGTGTTTTCATTTTATAAAAACAAAAAAAGCGGGCCGGCGCGATGCACCGGCCCGAGTCGGGGGAATGGGACAGAACAATTACAACGGTAGGCAGGGGTGGGCGGGAGAATGTCTTCAAACTCCAATGGCCTGTATGGTCGTTTATACACAAATACCCACGACCGGGCACACTGAAGCTTTTCGGAGATTCTCCCGCCACCAGCTCTGTGAAAGCGCTACTCCAGAAGGAGGCGCCCGAGTCCGCCCCACAGAGCACCACCCACCTCGGGGATCTGCGATCTAAGACCGTGCTTGACCTCGCGGTCGGAGCGATCACCCAAGCTTTTAGGACTCGGGGTATCATGACATACCACCCCACAAAAAGCAAGAAAAAATGACCCCTTATCGGGATTGGCGGAGGTAGCACCTCCACCAACTTGTCGAGGTCTGACCTCCACACACCTCGTTCCCCAAGAGGAACGGCCGCACAGGCCTCAATAGTACTCATACCGTATCATCCCTTCATGATGCTTTTCCATCCACGCCGGAAGCTCATCGATAGATGAAATGATGTTTTCCAAAGCTATCGGATACTGCTTCGTATGCTCGAGCATGTATGGACCGGTCTGCACGACGACAGTCGTCAGGCTGGCCTGGGCACCACCGAGGATGTCTGCCGGCGTATCGCCCACAAAGATACACTGCTCACGATGTATTCCAAGATCACTCCTCAGTGTCTCGAGTGCATAACGAAACGCGCGCGGATCCGGCTTGGCATAGTAGAAGTCATCGCGCGTCGAAAGGAAGGCAAACTCCCGCAGGAAGTCCATCCGATCGAATATCGCTGTGATGTTTTCCCTGTTGCGTGACGTGAGGAGCACAGCCTTAATGTCGTTCCTGCGCAGCCAGTACAGCACTTCTCGTGCGCCCGGCACATGCGGCACCGGCTCGCTCAAATCAAACTTTTCCCACCGCTCATACATCGCCTTTGCAAGCTCCGCTGAGATACCGAGACCTTTTTCAAGGAGCACTACCCCTGGTGCACCCCACGCTTCGGTAAGCCGACGGCGCTCCGCAAGCCCATACGGCACATCGTGGAATGCGCAAAGTATTTTGATGCGACGCAGACCCTCCCGAAACGAATCGAGGATGGGCCCATCGCAATCGCAGATGACAGCTTGGATATCCATCAGTATTCTCCCTATGTAAGTCTTCTGACGACACTATACATGAAAATGATGTATATAAGTATCGGATCAGGAGTGTTGGCGGAGGTGGTCAGTAGAGGTCTGACCTCGACAGGTCGGTGGAGGTCAGACCTCCACACACCTTGAAATCTTTTTGACCACCGCGCAAGCATGCGGTATCCACAGGCACGATGGGATAGACGGCAAAAAGCGACAGGTACGATGCATACAGGACTGAATCTCTGTCCTTTGACACCCCCACAGTGTCAGATACAAACCATGAGGAGGCCACAATGGCTGCTCGCAAAAAAGCGGAGGTCATCAAACAGGCCTCCGTCAATGAACGCCCTAAGTATGGGTATTGTCCCCAATGTGGAAGTGGTTGGGTCATCAAGAAGGGCGTCACCACGAACGCCGGCAGCGAGAAGCAGCGTTATACCTGCAGATCATGCGGCTACATGACCACCGCACCGCTGAAAGAGCCACCCAAGCCCGCCACACCGATGCGGCACACGCTTCCGAGAGCGAAACGCTACATCATCACCGCCGCGCAGAATGCGACGCCGATCCACAAACCGACGTGGGCAACACTCTTGCAGTGTGCCAAGTATTACGACGCAGAGATCGTGGTCATCCCCGGTCGCTATAAGAACCCGACCAGTCTTTGGTCAAAGAAAAACATGAACGACGAGTGGTGGGATAAGGCGCTCCAAGACTATTTATACAGCGGGTGGTTTGAGCTCAATGAGCGCCTCGTTATCGTCGGCGACTGCAAGGTCGAGTGGGCATCGCGCAATCCGCTCAGCGGCATGGATGCGCTCACCGAGGATATGAGTGGTATCGTGGGACATGGAATGCGCGAAATGCGGTCGATCCCGACCCCACAGTACAAGCATCCGAAGATCATGTACACGACCGGCACCTGTACAGTGGCGAACTACACCGATACAAAACGGGGAAGGATCGCTAGACCCCGTCACTGTCTCGGCGCATTGCTCGTCGAAGTGGATGGCAAGACGTTCTTTGCGCGACAGCTCGATGCGAATAAAAACGGGAGCTTCATCGATCTGGATATGGAGTTTACTCCTGATGAGGTGCGCCCAGCCAAGCGCGCGCTTGGGCTCTGCATGGGTGATATTCATCGTCGTTGGATCCTCCCCGCGGTCGTTCGCGCGACCTTTACGGCTCCAGACAGCATGGTCAAACTGACCAACCCGGAAAATCTCTTTTGGCACGACACAATTGATGGCCACGCCCGCAATCATCATCATGAGGGTAATTGGGTCATTCGATACGGCAAATGGAAATTTGGCATCGAATCAGTGCGTACGGAGATCGAAGAGGCGATCAACTTTGTGAATCAACACACGACAGCGGATCGTAAATCGTTCATCGTCCCAAGCAATCACGATAAAGTCATCGACAAATGGCTAAATCGTGTTGACTTCCGAAATGATCCGGTGAATATCGATCATTACCTCGACTCCGCCAAGAAGACAAAGGACAGCGTCCGATTGACCGAGGGGGGCATCACATACAACGATCCCTTCATCAGTTTCGGCCGAACTCTTGCAAACAAAAACGTCCTGTTCCTCGAAGAAGGTGAGAGCAAAGTCCTCGCTCGTGTCGACTATGGTTTCCACGGCGACAAGGGCCCGGGTGGGTCAAGGGGCACCACCGCCAATCTTTCACGGATGGGCGTTAAGGTCTCCAAAGGTCACAATCACACCGCCGAAATCATCAACGGCTGCTACAGTGTTGGTAAAAGCACCGGCATGCTTGAATATGAGAAGGGGGCGCCCAGCGCGCACACCAACTCTCATATTTTGCAGTATGCGAATGGCAAACGGACGATCATCACAATCATCAATGGTCGCTTTTGCCTGCCGCGTCCGAAGAAAAACTAAGACCCACCCCCGCGCCTACACGGCACGGGGGTGCTTTTTCACTTGATGCCGACCACACAATGTACATGGTCTATCGACCGATGATAGTGCCTTTGTCAGCCGGATTGAACAGTATTTCGCTTTTTTCCAGCAGATACAGATGCGTGATTCCTGCAGAGATAATGGCGTCCCAACATGGCTCACACGCCCACCAATGTCCCCACAGATACATCGCCGCACCGCGCATGTCGTGTCCGTTCGCTTGCGCGTGTGTGATCGCTGTACGCTCGGCATGATTCTTGGGATGACATCCTTCGCACAGATCGTATCCTTGGCCTGTCGGGATGCCGAGGCGCATACGCTCGCATCCATGATGTTCGTGGTAGTCGCATCCATTCACACCTCGTCCGACGAGCACTTGATCGCAGACTATGACCGCGCCAACTTTTTGTTTCTTGTCGAGCGAATACTGCAGCGCGACATCCCGCGCCGCCTGCATAAAGATATTATCTTCTCCCACATACAACATAGCTCGGCCCACGGGAATGTAGGGATATCGTATCACCATCATGTCGTGTCCCTGTTTCCATGTGTCCATTTTCTATCGCAATCTTATCATCGTCTCTACAACAATGCAGACCATACTAATTGATCAGGGCTCGTCCACACATAACGGATCCGTTATGTGTAGGCATCACGTATGGGCCCGTTTATTTTGTGTTGAACTTACTTATGAACGGACCCTAAGCTGACAATTTTCCCAATTGGGATTTTTGTCAGCCTACAGATATGCACGAAGTCTTGCCTCACGCAGCCTTGTACCTGACACAGTCCTTTCATTGATTTACTTTTACAATACCGACATACTTACCCCATGCAGCACATCAAGCTGGAGCTTGCACGCAAGATCGAGCGCGATCGCCGCACCGAACGCGGCGAGCTGATGAAATACTTCCGCGAGCGGCTCAATCCGGGCCGCCGCCAAGAAGGCCTGCCAGCGATCACTATGAGCCGCATGGGTAAACTCCTCGAAGGTATCCCGACCAAAGACCTCTACTACCTCAAAAGCGTCTGCGACAAGGCGCGCAATTTTTCCACAAAATTCTGGTACGAATTAAACCCCGAAAAATACACCGAAGCCGCGAAAGGGAAGCCCGCCAAGTACGAAAAACGGCCCCCCGGCGCCGACGGCCGGTTTTTGTGAAAAGTTGACAGATAAATATGGATGGTTTATAATGGCATTCTAGTATCCAGATAGGGATACGCTCTTGCACCATTGAAAGGAGTGCATCATGATCTTTGACTCACCCGGCAAGATAATAGCGTCGATTTTCGGCGGCCTATTTCTGCTCACCGTCGGCTTCGTCAGCTTCAGCATCGATGAAATCGATGCGGGGCACGTCGGCGTCTTCAAATACCAGCCCTACTTCTTCGGTAGCGGAGGTCTCGATCCCCAAGTGACCACCGGTCCTGCGCGCGTCTACACGTGGCGCTCTACCACGACTCTCCCTGTGAGGGCGGCACCTTCGACGCTTTCGATCCACGTGGACGACCTGACGTCCCACGATCGTATCCCGCTCGACTTCGACATCGCTATCACGTTCTTCCTCGCCGACCCTGCAAAGGCGCCGGCCATGATCGAACATTTTGGCGGTGGCACGGAGACGACATTCCATACACTCGTCCTGCAAAAGACGGGTGAGACGATCACCGGCGAACTCATGTCGTTCCTCCGCAACGAGGTGCGTCATTATCATTCGCAGGTCTTCATCGCCGCACAAAACGAGGATGGGACGGAGTCCGACGGCGCGAGCAGGGTTGAGGTCAACACGAGGACCTACATCAACGAGTTCCTCGCGAAAAACGGCGCCGGCATGATCAAGGTCGCAAATATCGCCCTTGGCCGTGCCAACCCACCGGAGAACGTCCGCAACCAAATCGCTGCGACGACGGCACAAGCCCAACAGGTGAAAACGGAGCAGGAACGACGTCGAGCCGCCAACGAGCGTGAGGAGACAGAAAAGGCCGTTGCGGCAGCGGACCTGGCCTACATCAAGAAGCTTGGCCTGACGAACGATCAGTTCATCGCATTTAAGACTCTTGACGCGATTCGATCTGTCTGTCAGAGCGGCGTGACGTGCGTCCTGACAGTACCCGGAGTTCCGGTCACCGTCCCCGCCGACATCGGCAGTAAAAAATAACCCGAAAAGGGATCATTGTCCCAGCGGCAAGGTGCTTGCACCTTGCCGCTGCTTTTTTATGTCCCTACACAAAAAGTAATCATGATCATTCTTCATCCCCTGAGAGTACCATGATGTCAAAAGTCTGACTTTTGACAATTTGACGTAGGGCGCCCTTCGAAAGGGGACGACCTGGAGACCAAGTAATCTGCCTTAAAAGGCATCCCCGCGCGGCTCCAGGTCGCGCGGGGATTCTTTAATTGTCTCCAATTTATCAAAAGTGTGTTGAGGTCAGACCTCCACAATTTTTTATTTTCAACGACGTTTATTACACATCGTCAATTCTTGCATTATTTGTTATAGCATGGTATACAGTGCGCGGCAGCGAATGCATCCTGCAAACGCACCACCGTGAACAACGGAGAATACGATGTTCTTTAACTTTGGAATCCTGGAGTCCGTCAGGTCGCTCCTTTGGGGCACACCACTCTTCCTCCTCCTTTTTGGCGGAGTGAGTCTGGTCTTGGCACTCTTCTTCCGCGTGGTCGTCAAGACCAACGTGGTCCATATCGTCCAGCGACGTCGCGCCACCGTCTCATACGGTGCCAAACTCCCGGCCGGCAACATTTACTATAAGTGGCCGTCCTGGATCCCGCGTATTGGCCTTGCGGTCATCGAATTGCCCGTGAGCAATTTCCAGCTTGAGCTGAAGGACTACGAAGCATACGATCAGGATCGAGTGCCCTTCGTCGTCGACGTAGTGGCATTCTTCCGCATCGACAATACCGAAGTGGCGGCCCAACGCGTTTCCACTTTCAGGGAGCTGATAGACCAGTTGAGAGTCATTACGCAGGGCGCGGTCCGTAAAGTCCTCGCCGGCGCAAACATCAACCAGATCATGCTTGAACGCGCTACGTTCGGTCAGGCTTTCACGAACGAAGTGAAAGAGCAGCTGGGACAATGGGGCGTCGAGCCCGTGAAGGCTATCGAATTGATGGACATCCGCGACGGACATGGCAGCAAGGTCATCTCGAGCATCATGGCGAAAAAGACTTCGCACATCGAGTCCGAGAGCCGCCAAGAGGTCGCTAAAAACAATCAGGCCGCCAAGGAGGCAGAAATTGCTGCCGGTCAGGCGGTAGATGTCCGTCAGCAACAAGCTGAGGAACTCGTCGGCAAGCGAACAGCAGAAAAGACGCAGGCCGTCGGCATCGCCAATCAGACCGCCGAGCAGCAAATCCTTGTGCAGAAGAAGGAAACTGCAGAGAAAGAAATGGCGGTTAAGCGCGTCCAAGAGGTCCAGCAAGCTACGATCGTCAAAGAGAAGGAGATCGTCACTGCCGAGCAGGAGAAGCAGAAGGCCGTCCTCAAGTCGGAAGGCGATCTGAAGGCTGAGCAGAACAAGGCGGCAGCCATTGAGGCTGTGGGTAAAGCTCAGGGCGAGGCCGAGACTGCGAAGCTTCGCGCTCCGGTGGTGACACAGATCGAACTCGCCAAAGAAATCGGCGAGAACATGGGCTACCAGCAGTATCTGCAAGCCGTCAAGTCGATCGAAGTGGCTGGCCACATCGGCGTGGAACAGGCGAAAGCGCTGCAGCATGCTGAGATCAAGGTCATCGCAAACGCCGATGGTCCGGCCAACGGACTGTCGAACGTCATGGACTTGTTCACCGCCAAGGGCGGCAAAGGTCTCGGCTTCTCACTCGAAGCGCTCGCCGGCACTCCGCTCGGCGAGAAACTGCTTGATCGGCTTGGCGTGAACACCAAGACCGAAAACAAGCCGGCTGAGTGATTCGCAAACAGCGACAAAATAATACCCGCGCGACTCAAAGTCGCGCGGGTATTCTCTTTTCCTTGTCGAGGTCTGACCTCGACAATGTATATTTTGCCCAAACAGGCATGACCATATACAATACCTCCACATGGCATTCTCGCTCACACCCAAATTAGGCATCGATCTGGGCACCACGACGGTGCTCGTGTTCGTGCCGGGCCGCGGGATCGTGCTCAATGAGCCGTCGGTCGTCGCTGTCTCGCAGGTGGATAATAAAATCCTCGCAATCGGCCTCGATGCCAAAGAAATGATCGGTCGCACGCCGGATGAGATCATCGCGTACCGCCCGATGCGCGACGGTGTCATCGCCGACTACCGCGTCACCGAAGCAATGCTCCGCTACTACATCCGCAAGGCACTCGGCCGATGGAATCTCTTCCAGCCCGAAGTGATGATCTCGGTGCCCGCCGGCGTCACCTCCACCGAGCGTCGCGCCGTGGTAGAGGCGGCGACCAAAGCCGGCGCACGCGAAGCATACGTCGTCAAAGAGCCGATCCTCGCTGCGATCGGTGCAGGCATCCCCATCCATGAAGCGCGCGGACACATGATCGTCGACATCGGCGGCGGTACCACCGACGTGGCTGTGATCTCACTCGGCGGCATCGTCGCATCCACGAGCGTCAAGTGCGCGGGCAATCGCATCGATCACGCGATCGCCGACCATATGAAAAAGACCGAAAATCTCGCGATCGGCGACAAGATGGCCGAAGAGATCAAAATCAAGATCGGATCGGCAGTACCGGTCGACCAGGAGTTGACCATGATCATCAAAGGACGCGACTATCTCACCGGGCTCCCACGCTCTGTCGAGATCGGTACCAACGAAGTAGTCCGCGCGATCGGCAAAGAGCTGCGCACCATGGTGCAGGCGATCAAAGACGTCCTTCAGGAGACACCGCCCGAACTCGCGAGCGACATCATCGACAACGGCATCATCATGACAGGCGGCAGCTCCCAGCTGCGCAATCTCCCCGAGCTTATCTTCCGCCGCACGGGCGTCAAGGCGATGCTCGCCAAAGACGCGCCGTACTGCGTCGTCAAAGGCACGGGTGAGGCGCTCAAACACCTCGACACCTACAAAAAGGCGATCATTTCCAAGCGTTGACATTTAGTATTAAATGTTATACAATTGCACGAGGTTACGGATGGGGAGAGACACCTATGCTTACGATCATGCTTGAGATACTTGTCTTTATCTGCGCTGGTGGAGCATTCATCCACTGGATTTTTGAGGGGTGGCGCAGCCGCGTTTTGTGGGGATGCGCTATCGCGGCAGTGTGCGTACAACTCCTCGTGACGTACGGCACATATCCATACGAGTTCCATTGATTGGGACACATCGCAACATCGTCCGCAAACCCGACTTGCGGACGATAACTTTTTTGAACACGTAGCGATGCGTTAATCATCTCAGGGTACCAAACAATAGGCGGACACTTTGACCTCCCGTCAAAGCAGATGCGGAGCGCGTTATCCACAGGTGTACACGATGCATCACAGGCTACCATTTCAATAGTATAGAGACATCTAGATATAGGAGGTCACCATGGCCACCCGGCAGAGACAGAAAAGGACGCGTGTTTTGTCGCCAATCCTAAATAGTGCCGCACGTCGGCGCATGCGCATCGGAGATCATTTTCCCGAAGCGATACACACCTATCGTATCGACCGAGAGCAATTCATTATTTATATTGGCGGAGATCCTGAGGCTGAGGCCGCAGAGGACGGTGGCGAATCCGGAGTAGAGTACCGCATGGCAGATCGATTTGAAAGGAATCTGACGACTCTGAGTGGCATCGACCCGAAGCGTCCGATCCTTGTCGTGATGGCAAGTTGCGGCGGCGACTGGGAAGAAGGCATGCAAATGGCTGCCGCAATCCTCACCAGTCCAAATCCGATCACGGTCCTTGCGGTAAAATGGCCGCGATCGATGACTTCGCTCATTCCGCTCGCTGCTGATCGATTCCTCATCAGACCTCCCGCCCGATACATGATCCATCGAGGCACGTACGGTTTCACCGGCCTGGATCATCAGGCCGAGACGGAGGATACTGAACGCCGCATATCCCGCGAACTCATGCTTCTGATCTATTGCTCGCGCCTCAAGGAGCAGGGGATTCACAGCAAACGCTCGGAAGAAGAGATTCGCGATATCGTAAACAAGGAGATGCTCGAAAAGATCGATGTGTGGAAATCCGCAGATCAGGCAGTACTGGAAGGATATGCGGACGGCGTATATACGGGCGACATGAAAAATCTTCGTGCGACGAAGGTACACCGAGCGCGTCGTGATCGCATGATGAATGTCCTTCGTACGGAAATATGTTTTGAAGTAAAGACGACTTTCAAAAAACCGCCAGGTGCGTAGCGTATCTGTTCTAAAAGCGCCGCGGAATCCTTTCAGGATTCCGCGGCCATCTCTTTATTCTACCTCTGCAACCGCCCGATATCGTCCATCAGTCTGCGCAAATCCACCTGAATCTGTTCGAGGGTTTTTGCCTGATCAATATCGCGCTGCTCGTCTTCGGTCTCCTCTTCATTGATCTCCTCGACATCCTCTTGGAGCTCATCGACGTCTTTTTGGATTTCGTCGACGTCTTCCTGTATCTCTTCCATGTCTTCCTGGATCTCTTCGATGTCTTCGGCAGCCGCTTCGACCGTCTGTGTCGTATAGTTGACCGTCATCTGGATGAAGAGGGCAAGATAGATCGCCTCAAGCGAGACGATCGTCGTGAGGACGAGCAACATCCGATCAAACGCGACCAGACCGATAATCGTAAAGAGGAAACTCAGCGCAAAAAGAATCGTGTGGACGAGGATGGATTGCGGGGAGCCAAGCCATCGCGTGATGGCAAGCGCGGTCTTCTGTAAATGCGGGGGTCTTTGCATGCATGCCAGTATACCATGGCAATCATATAAGCTTCAGCGCGCTCGCATGTATCGAAGTGATCCGAAGGAGCTATACATGTCTGACAATTTTCCCAATTGGGAAAATTGTCGGACATGTCAAACTGCCATACTCTTTGCTACACTCAATACTACATGGACACTCATCTTACATCCCCACTCACCGGCAATGTGTTTTTGATCCGCGATACAGACGCGTCGGCAACACTCGCATATCTCACAGGCGAGGGGATCGAAGTGCGTGGCAATCCAGATGTGTACGTGCGGACCTATCCCCAATTCGGCATCGACGATGCACACGAGCTTTCAGTACGCTCGCTGACCCGCGCCACACGCGAAAAGGGGAGGGTATTCGTCATCACCACAGCCATCATGACGATCGAAGCCCAAAATGCGCTTCTCAAGACGATCGAGGAGCCCACCGCAGGCACGCGATTCTTTTTCATCCTCCCCGCACCCGAGACACTCCTACCGACCGTGCGCAGCCGCGCCCAGATAGTGGACCGGTTGTGCAAGCCTGGCTTGCACAATGGTTGTGCAAGCCAGGCTTGCACAACAGCCGCAGCCTTCCTCGCCGCCACCCCCGCAGAGCGTCTCGACCTCATCAAGCCACTCCTCGAAAAAGGCGACGACCCCTCGACAGGGCTCGGGGCAGGCAAGCGCGATCTCGGCGCCATTATCACATTTCTCTCTTTGATAGAGCAGGAGCTTGCTTCCAAACCACTCGAAACCGCACAAGAGGGAATCAAAGCCATCTACCAGGCACGTAAGTACATCGGCGATAAAGGCGCGCTTCTGAAGCCCCTCCTCGAATCCGTCGCGCTTCTGGTACCCCGGATATGATATAATTCCACCATGAAGAAAAAAGTGACTCATAAAAAGGGGAAGGTAGACAGTATCGAAAAGCTTGCCATCTTGATGGTGGAAGGATTTGCCGATATTGATAAAAGATTCGATGTCTTGGAAACTGAGGTCCGAGGAATCCGAAACGATCTTATTGTCCAAAACAAACAACTCGATCGCATCGAGACACGGATCGCCGCACTCGAATTCGCCGTCTTCGGAGTCAAGAACGGACACGCTTCAACAAACTGGTTCGAGCGCATCGAAAAGCTCGAAAAAGCCGTATTTAAAAAATAATTACCCAAAAACCTATGAACTACGACTTCAAGCATTTTGATGAGAAACTCACCGCAGCCCGCGAATGGCTCGCACGTGAATACAAAGGCCTACGCACCGGCCGCGCCACGCCCGCCATCCTCGACGGTGTCTTCGTCTCCGCATACGGCTCCATGATGCCGCTGAAGCAGGCGGCCAATGTCTCGATCGAAGATGCGCGTACCTTGCGTGTCACTCCATGGGATCTAGGCCTCGTCAAAGACATCGAGCGCGGCATCACCAATGCCAATCTCGGCCTCGGCATGGTCACCGATCAATCAGGCGTCCGCGTGACATTCCCCGAGCTCACCGCCGAGCGCCGCCAAGAGCTCGTCAAAGTCGCCAAAGCCAAGCTCGAAGACGCACGCACCACGGTGCGCCTTGCACGCGATGAAGTCTGGAAAGACATCCAGGAGAAAGAGCGTGCGAGTGAGCTCACCGAAGACGACAAATTCACCCTCAAAGAGCAGATGCAAAAGAAAGTCGACGCCATGAACGACGAGCTCGAAAAAGCCTTCGATGCCAAGGAAAAAGAGATGACTTCCTAATCATCATATGATCACTGCTCTTTTGGTGATCGTTATCCTCGTCGCGCTTATCGTCGCGCATGAGTTTGGACATTTTCTGGCCGCCAAGCTCTTCGGCGTGCGTGTGGATGAATTCGGTGTCGGATATCCGCCGCGCGCCTTTACCTTTGGCACCTGGGGCGGCACTGAATACACGCTCAACTGGATCCCCTTTGGCGGCTTCGTACGCCTCTATGGCGAAGACGAAAAAGCGATGCGCGGACAGGGAAGCCTCATCGACGCGCCGCGATGGAAGCAAGCGATCATCCTCGTCGCGGGTGTCGCCGGGAATGCGCTGGTAGCGATACTCCTCTTCGTACTCGCGCTTCATGCGGGCATCCCACGCGTCGTCGAGACAGTCAACCCTGGCACTCCCACACGACTCATCGTGTCCGACGTCGTCGCCGGTTCGCCCGCTTACACTGCCGGCATCATGGCAGGCAGCGAGATCACCGGCATCACGGCCGAGACACCGCCGCTGCAGCCAGACTCACTCATCCCCCAGGCAGTCACCGCATTCGTGCGCAGCCATCCCGGCGAACCACTCCGCATCTCCTATACACAATCAGGGTCTCCCAAAGAGGCGATCGTTCACTCCGCCCAAGGAGTGCTACGCGACAACGCCGGCACACCTGCACTCGGCATCGGACTCGTGCTCGTGAGTACGGTAAGCGTCTCATGGAACGAAGCGATCACGAGTGCGCTTCCGCTTGCATATAGCGAATTCACACGCACACTCGACGGCCTCGGACACATCATCGGCGGCGCCGTGCGCGGCAATGCCGACCTCACACAAGTCGTCGGACCGGTGGGCCTGGCAGGCGTCGTCGGCGAAGCCGCACACGGAGGGCTCGGGCAGATACTTCTCCTTGCTGGCCTCATCAGTATCAACCTCGCGATCATCAATCTCATACCGATCCCCGTGCTCGACGGCGGACGACTCTTGGTCGTGATCCTCGAATCCATCCTCCGCAAACCCGCACCGCGGCTCGCCATCCAGGTACTCAACACCTTTGGCGTCGCGCTCATCATCCTCCTCATGATTTCCGTGACCTACAACGACATCGCGCGCCTACTCGCCTAGCCCAACACTTTGTGGAGGTCAGACCTCCACAAATGGCTTTGTTGTCATAAGAATGCACCACGAAAGGCATTTTTGTCATCCGTGCCGAGATGCGCACGCCCTTCTATGACATCCTTCGAGAAATCCTTGAACTCCTTAAGGGTCCACAGTGATGAAAACAAATCACTCGACACAATCTCGCGCCGCGGCATGTGGAGGTCAGACCTCCACACATGGTCATAGAGACTGCCGTAAGGAAAATTGAGACACCATTCGTATGCTTTGTCGAAGTTTTTCTCTGCCATGGCATACCCGCCCGGAAATTGTTCAAACGCATTCTTAATCTGGATATACGCAAACACGTATCGCAAATACGCATCACTATCGATCGTCTTCGATTTATATGGGCCCTGAAATGGTGTGCCATATTCAGCATACTTTTCATTGAGATGACCGGAAAGTCCATTGCCGATTTTCTGCATAAAGCGGCTCACCCCGCCTTCAATTGTCTCTTCAAGGAGGAAGTGCAGATGATTCGCATGCAGGCAAAAAGCATGTATCCGTGTCAACGGATCTTTTTCTGCCCATGAACTGGCTCGCTCAAATGTACGAAGTTTTTCTTCCGCGATCAGGTCGCGAAGCCAGAGTGGTCGCAACGACACATCGTTAAAATGTGCAAGCATCAACAACATCCGATCGTAATCTGATTTTTCTTTCAAGTAAGGCAGTCCGCGGGCCCCACGCTTGACGACATGGATAATCGAACCGACCCCGTAAGGTTCTCGCCGCATGCGACCATTATACATATATAAAACCATCTGTGGAGGTCTGACCTCCACAGATGGTTTTATATAGTATCTTACTCATTGTCAAGTATAGTCCCTGCAAATCTAGGTTAGAATAAGGCCATCATGCGGCAATCCACACTCTTTACCAAAACACGCCGCGAGGCGCCAAAAGACGAAGTCGCGAAAAACGCGCAGCTCCTCATCCGCGCCGGCTACATCCACAAGGAAATGGCGGGGGTATATGATTTCCTTCCTCTCGGATTGCGCACCTTAAACAAGATTATCGGCGTGATTCGGGAAGAGATGAACGCAATCGGCGGGCAAGAAATTTTAATGAGCAGTCTGCAGCGAAAAGAATTGTGGGAAACGACTGATCGGTGGGATGACTCAAAAATCGACAACTGGTTCAAAGTAGACTTGAAACACGATTCTGAACCGGACGGGTCCCGTTCAAAAGAAGTAGGCCTTGCATTCACGCACGAAGAGCCGATTACAAATATGATGGAGCAGTTTATTCCATCGTATAAAGATCTGCCAAAGTACGTGTACCAATTTCAAACGAAATTCCGCAATGAAAAACGCGCAAAGTCGGGGATCATGCGCACGAGAGAGTTCATCATGAAAGACATGTATTCTTTCAGTCGCGACGAGGAGCAGTTTCGCGAATTTTACGAGCAATGTGCGAAAGCATACCAAAAGATTTTCTCGAGAGTTGGCCTTGGAGACAAGACATTCCGCACATTCGCTTCCGGTGGTGTCTTCTCCAAATTCAGCGATGAATTTCAAACGGTATGTGACGCGGGAGAGGACACAATCTATATTGATCGCAAAAAGAATATCGCGGTGAATAAGGAAGTGTGCACCGATGAAGTATTGGCGGACCTTGGACTTTCGAGAAAAGACCTGGAAGAGGCGAAAGCGATTGAGGTCGGGAATATTTTTCCGCTCAGCACACGTTTCTCGAAAACGCTACTTAATCGATTCAAGGATGAAGCGGGGAGCGAGGCAAACCCCTACATGGGTTCGTACGGCATCGGGCCCGCGCGCCTCATGGGCACCATCGTCGAAGTCCTCTCGGACGACAAAGGCATCGTCTGGCCGCGCGAAGTGGCGCCATTCCCCGTGCACCTCGTCTCCATCGCACATGGCAACAAAGATATCGAAGCGGAAGCAGATCATCTATACGATTCACTCAAAGAAAACGGCATCGAAGCACTCTACGACGACCGCGATGTACGTGCAGGGGAGAAGTTTGCCGACGCTGATCTCATTGGTATTCCCACACACATCGTCATCTCCGAAAAGACCGTCGCCGGTGGCGCCTTCGAGGTGGTCGATCGTGCGACAGGCACCGCATCGATGATCCCCGAGAGCTCGATCATTCAGCATTTGAAAAAATAGCATTATGAAGGAAAAGAGCCTCGCCGAACGCATCCGCACCAAGAAAGACTCGCTACTGAGTCTCTTTTCCAACGACATCGGCATCGACCTCGGCACTGCCAACACTCTCGTGTATGTCAAAGGCCGCGGCATCGTCATCAATGAGCCATCGATCGTCGCGGTCAATCAAAAGACCGGCGCCGTGGTCGCCGTCGGGCAGCAGGCCAAGGACATGATCGGACGCACGCCGGCACACATCGTCGCGGTGCAGCCCGTGATCGACGGCGTAATCTCCGACTTCGAGATCACCTCTGAGATGCTCAATTACCTCCTCAACAAAGCACAGGCCGGCCACACCAAGCTCCTTGGGCCCCGCGTCACCATCGGTGTCCCATCCGGCATCACCTCGGTCGAAGTGCGCGCCGTGCGCGACGCCGCGCGATCGGCGGGCGCGCGCGAAGTCCACATCATCGAAGAGCCAATGGCCGCAGCGATCGGTATTGAGCTTCCCGTCCACGAACCGACCGGCAGTATGATCATCGACATCGGCGGAGGTACCAGCGACGTCGGCATCGCTGCACTCGGTGGCCTCGTCAATGCGCGCAACGTCCGCATCGCGGGAGACAAATTCAATCAGGACATCGTCAGCCATATCCGCAACGAATACAAACTCCTCATCGGCGACAAAAGCGCTGAAGAGATCAAGATTGCGATCGGTTCCGTCTCGCCACATGGAGGGTCTTTGCAGGCCTTGGTACGCGGGCGCGATCTCGTCACCGGCCTCCCGCGCGAGATCGCCATATCCGACCAAGACGTCCGCAACGCGATCGGTCACTCGATCGAAGAGCTCGTCGAGGCCATCAAAGACGTCCTCGAGACGACACCTCCCGAAATCCTCTCCGATGTCATGCAGCGCGGCATCTATCTCGCGGGAGGTGGAGCTTTGATACGCGGTATCGCTGATTTCCTCTCTCAAGAGCTCGGTGTCCTCGTCACCGTCGCACCGGATCCATTGACTGCAGTCGTGCGCGGCACTGCGGCCGTCCTCGAAGACCTTGACCTCTACCGGGAATCACTCCTGCGAAGCGACGATGAACTTGTACCGACGCACTAACACGACCGCCCGACGGCGGTTATGGGCGGCGACTTTCCTTGTCGTCGCCATATTCCTACTCGATCTAGCGACACAAGGCCTGATCCGCTCCGCGACACAAAGCGCGGCAGCAAGCCTCTCCGGCACGGGCATCAAGACATTCGAGGCGATCAAAGAAAGCGGCATCTTCCGTACACGCGCATCACTTGCTGCAGAAAACGAAGATCTGAAGGCCCGTCTCGCCACATACGAATCACAAGCCCTCTCCTTCAAGGCACTCAAAGAAGAAAACAAACAGCTCGCCGAGATGGCGCGCCTCGCACACGCCGATTCGGGGCTCACGGTATCGGTCGTATCCGCATTCCGCTCATCACCTTATGGCACATTCCTGATCGGCGCAGGCGCAGATGATGGCATCACGATCGGCTCCCTCGTACTCACCGACGATGGCTTCGTGATCGGACATGTGACTGATGTGAGTACCCGCACAGCACTCGTCTCAGAGATACTCGGACCAAGCAAGAAAATAGATGCAATCGTCGCCGGCAGCGCAACAGTCTTCACCGGATCAGGCGGCGGCAATGCGCGTGCGCAAGTGCCACGCGATATCGAGGTGTCAGTGGGTGATCGTATTACCTCCCAAGACACACACGCACGCACTATCGGCGTCGTCGGCAAGATCGAATCCTCACCAGCCGACGCATACAGCACGGTATACATGCGCCTGCCACAAAACATCGCAACACTCCGGCACGTCTTCGTCGCCACCACTGCACCATGATCCTGCGAATCACGATCGCGAGCATCGGTTTTTTGAGTATCCTCACCGGCCCGTGGTGGGTGCCTCTTGTATGCATGATCCTATTGAGTGCACGCTGGGTCGCATGGGAAGCACTCGCGATCGGACTCCTGATGGATTTCATCTGGCAGGGAAGTGGCACCTTCGCCATATCATCCTGGCACACCTGGCCCCTTTTCACGATCGTGGCGATCATATTGCTTTGGGCATTTGACCCGCTGCGCCGCCGGTTTCTGTTTTGAAAAGTGGATAAGGGCTCGTCCACACATAACATACCCGTTATGTGTGGACTACATGCATGGGCCCGTTCATTTGTGAGCCTTATGTATGAACGGGCCCTAACCAGAATGAAAAGGTGGCACCTTTTAACACCCGATGCCGAATGAATCCCCACCCCTTCAGTTGCAGGGAGGCTAGCCGGGGATATAATACATATGATCGAAACCGAAAAAATAGTTTGCATAGAATATGGACCAATACAATGAACCATCACGAATCACTATTGAGGGCGGGGAATTTCGACGCCCTGTTCAATCGTTTCAAACGCAGACGCCAAAAATCGTCCAATGGGTTATGCGATATTC